>CAZIGW010000015.1:0-25040 GCA_964538565.1 uncultured Hyphomicrobiales bacterium
TCCGCGCCACGCAACCCGCTCTCGCCCCGCCGCAACAACTGGCGCCGCCGGCAAATCCCGAACCGGCGCCGTCCGGCGGCGGACTGTTCTCGCCGGAAGACCGGCCGGTGCCGCCGGCCGAGATTCCCTCGGTGCCTTCGACCTCGCCGTCCTCCTCGCTGCTCGCGCCGGGACCGGTGGTCGCGCCGACCCCGATCGTGCCGGCGCCGAACGCGCCCGCGCAGGTTGCCCCGATGGTACCGGCCGGGCAGGCCGCGCTGATCGTGAGCGCCCGCTTCGGCCGCGACCTGCCGCAGATCAACGGCGGGCTCACCTGGCGCGTCTATCCGGTGCGGCCGGATCCGTCGGGCCAGTTTCGCCCCGTGAAGGAAGAGCGCGCCGCCGCGCCGACGTTCGTGCTGCCCTCCGGAGAATACGTCGTCCACGTGACGTTCGGTCTCGCCAGCGCCGTGAAGACGGTACAGCTTCGCTCGGAGACGGTGCGCGAGACGTTCGAGCTTCCGGCGGGCGGGCTGCGCATCGAAGGGCGCGTCGGCGACGCGCGCATTCCGCCCGGGCAGATTTCATTCGATGTCTTTCCCGGCAGCCAGTTCGAGGCGGGCGACAAACGGCCGGTCGCGCAAAACGTCGTGACCGGCGACGTATTGATTCTGCCGGAAGGCACTTACAACATCGTGTCCAGCTACGGCGACGGCAATTCGGTGGTTCGCTCCGACATTCGCGTGCAGGTCGGCAAGCTCACGGACGTGACGGTCAATCATCGCGCCGCCGCCATCACGTTGAAGCTCGTGAGCGACAGCGGGGGCGAGGCGCTGGCTAACACCGCCTGGTCCGTGCTCACGCCCGGCGGCGACGTGATCAAGGAATCGGTCGGCGCGTTCCCGAAAGTCGTGCTCGCGGAGGGCGACTACCGGGTGATTGCGCGCAACGAAGGCAAGGTCTATGAGCGCGACTTCAAGGTCGTTCCCGGCGTGGACGGGGAGATCGAAGTCAAGGCACACTGAGACACGGGGAACGCCAGCGCCGAACGGGCGTTGAGGGAGGGGGAGTAGGGATAAAGTCATTTGGTAGCAGCCGTGTTGATTGCCGACGTCGATCTGCGGACCAGCGCGCTCCTCCTCGATGTCGATGGTACCATCCTCGACATTGCCGCGACGCCCCGCGACGTAAGAGTGCCACCCCGGTTGACCCGAGTGCTCGGGCTGCTCTGTCAGCAGACGGGCGGCGCCGTCGCCTTCGTCAGCGGACGGCCGCTCTCCGATCTCGATCGCCTGTTCGCGCCGTTGCGCCTCGCGGTGATCAGCGGCCACGGCGCCGAATTGCGCATTCCCGGCACCGTGCCGGAAATCCGCACAAGTCCGCCCCTCGGCGCGGACCTGCGCCGCGCGCTCGTCACCATCGCGGCCGGCCTCGAAGGCGTGATCCTCGAGGACAAGGGATACTCGGTCGCCTTGCACTACCGTCTCGCGCGGGCGAGCGGACGCGACCTCGAGCAGCAGGTGCGCAACGCATGCGCGTCCGATCCGGGGATCGAAGTGCTGCCCGGAAAGGAAGTGATCGAGGTCAAGCGCCCCGACTTCAACAAGGGCACGGGCGTCCGCGAACTGATGCACCACGCGCCGTTCCGGGGCCGGCGACCGGTTTTCATCGGCGACGACGTGACCGACGAGGCGGTGTTTGCGGTCCTGCCCGAATTCAACGGCGTCGGCTTTTCCGTCGGCCATCGGGTCCCCGATCTGGCCGGATACTTTCCGGGTCCGAACGACGTGAGACGGTGGCTCTATCGGATCGCCGGAGAGAACGTCGCCTCGGACGATGGAGCGGCAGCGTCGTGATCGACTACGGACTGGACCTCGCGGTGATCGGCAACGGCCGAACGGCCGCTCTCGTCGATCCGGGCTCGCGCATCGTGTGGTGGTGCTTTCCGCGCTACGACAGCGATCCGATCTTCTGCAGGCTGTTGGCGGGCGACGAGGAAAAGGGCTTCACCGACGTCGTTCTGGACGATCTGGCCGACGTCAAGTCGGACTACATCCGCAACACCGCCGTGGTCTCGACCCTGCACACCGACAACCACGGCAACGCCATTCGCATCACCGACTTCGCGCCCCGATTCCCGCAGTTCGGCCGCGTCTTTCATCCGCCTGAGCTCATCCGCATCATCGAGCCTGTCGCCGGACTGCCGCGCATCACCATTCGCGTGCGCCCCACCCACGGCTACGGCGACCCGCGCATGCAGCGCGCCGTCGGCAGCAGTCACATCCGCTACGCCGGAGAGGACGTGGCCATTCGGCTCACCACGAACGCGCCGCTGTCCTATATCGAGCGCGAAGCGTCGTTCGTGCTGACGCGTCCCCTGCACATGGTGTTCGGTCCCGACACGCCGTTCGAGGGCAACCTGGAAACGACCTGCCGCGAGTTCTGCGACCGCACGTGCCGGCATTGGCTCGAATGGGTGCGGCATCTCGGCGTCTCCTACGACTGGCAGGATGCGATGATCCGTGCCGCCATCACGCTCAAGCTGAGCAGCTTCGAGGAAACCGGCGCGATCATCGCCGCGCACACGACGTCGATTCCCGAAGCGCCGGGATCCGGGCGCACGTGGGACTATCGCTACTGCTGGCTGCGAGACGCCTACTTCGTCGTGCAGGCGCTCAATCGCATCGGCGCCACGCAGACGATGGAGAACTTCATCTCCTACATTCTCAGCATCGCGGCCGGACCGACCGACAGCCTGCGGCCGGTGTACGGCGTCGTCTCCGCCGATCCGATGCCGGAGCGCGTCGAGCCCAGGCTGAAGGGATATCGCGGCGACGGGCCGGTGCGCGTCGGCAACGAAGCGGCCGCGCAGGACCAGCACGACACCTACGGAAGCATCATTCTGGCGGCGACGCCGATGTTCTTCGATCGTCGCCTGCCGCGCATGGGCGACACGGACCTGTTCCGCCGACTCGAACTGCTGGGCGAGAAGGCGGCGGCGCTGGCGATGAAGCCGGACGCCGGCATCTGGGAATATCGCGGCCGCAAGCGGATCCACACGCATTCGGCGGCGATGTGCTGGGCGGGATGCCAGCGGCTCGAGGCGATCGCCGTCCATCTCGGACTTGCCGACCGCGCGCACTACTGGGGCGCGACCGCGAGCCGGATCGGCGACGCGCTGCTCGAGCGCGCCTGGAACCAGCAACGCAGGTCGTTCACGGCGGCCCTGGATTCCGACGAACTCGACGCCAGTGTTCTGCTTCTGTCCGAGCTGGGTCTGATTGAACCCAATGACCCGAAGTTCGTTAGTACCGTGGAGGTCGTCACCCGTGAGCTCAAGCGCGAACAGCACGTGATGAGGTATGTAAGTGCCGACGACTTCGGACTGCCCGAGACGGCTTTTTTGATTTGTCGATTTTGGCTCATTGACGCGCTGTGGGTGATCGGGCAACGCTCCGAGGCGCGCGATCAGTTCGTCGATGCTCTTCGACTGAGGAATCGCTACGGACTCCTCTCTGAAGACGTCCATCCGGTCACCGGAGCGCTCTGGGGCAATTTCCCGCAGACCTATTCGATGGCCGGGCTGATACTCAGTGCGATGAAACTGTCGCGCAGCTGGGAGGATCGCTATTGGCGCAGCTCATCGTAGTCTCCAACCGCGTTTCCATCCCGGACGGCAAGAGCGGCGTACGTGCGGGCGGACTCGAAGTCGCGGTCAAGGCCGCGTTGAAGCGCGTTCCCGGGATCTGGTTCGGCTGGAGCGGGCGGGTTGCGCCGGGCGACAAGATCGAGACGCGCACCATTCCGCACGCGCACGTCCAGTACGTGGTGACCGACCTCGCCGAAGAGGACTACGACGAATACTACAACGGCTTCGCCAACCGGGTGCTGTGGCCGATCCTGCACTATCGCCTGGACCTCGCCGAATTCTCCCGCCGCGACCTCAGCGGCTACCTGCGCGTCAACGATCACTTCGCCGAGGAACTGCACAAGATCCTCCGGCCGGGCGATCTCGTCTGGGTGCACGACTATCATCTCATGCCGCTTGCCAAGTCGCTGCGCGACCGCGGGCATGACAACCGCATCGGTTTCTTCCTGCACATTCCGTGTCCGCCGCCCGAGTTTCTCACCACCTTGCCGCATCACGAGCGGCTGTTCGCCGCGCTCTGCCACTACGACGTGGTGGGATTCCAGACCGGCGACGACGCCTTCAACTTCTCGCGCTATCTCACGCGCGAGTGCGGGCTGCACAGCCACGACTTCAACTTCCACGTCGGCGACCGGACCCTGCGGGTCGACGCCTTTCCGGTCGGAATCGAGACCGCCGCCTTCGCCCGGCTGGCGCAGCGGACCGAACGCTCGAGCTTCGTGCAGAACGTCGTCAGCAGCCTTTCGGGGCGCGACATGATCATCGGCGTCGACCGGCTCGACTATTCGAAGGGCATCACCCACCGCATGGAAGCGTTCGAGCGCTTTCTCGCCGCGTTTCCCGAATGGCGCGGGAAGGTGACCTATCTGCAGATCACGCCCAAGAGCCGCACGCAGATCCCCGAATACGTCGAGATGGAGCAGGTGGTCGGCGCGACCGCGGGCCGCATCAACGGCACCTACGGAGAGGCGGACTGGACGCCGATCCGCTACGTCAACCGTGCCCACAGCCGCACGGCGCTTGCCGGCCTCTACCGCGCCTCGCGCGCCGCTCTCGTCACGCCGCTGCGCGACGGGATGAATCTCGTCGCCAAGGAATTCGTGGCGGCGCAGAACCCGGAGGATCCAGGCGTCCTGATCCTGTCGCGGTTTGCCGGCGCGGCGCGCGAATGCGAGGCGGCGCTGCTCGTCAATCCTTACGATCCGGACAGCGTCGGGGCGGCGATTGCCCGCGCGCTGTCGATGCCGCTCGCCGAGCGCCGCGAACGGCAGAACGCGCTGTTTCGTGTACTGTCCGCCAACGACATCCAGCACTGGGCGGACCGTTTCCTGAGCGCGCTGACGCGTCCGCCGGTCACGGCGAGCCCGCTCGGACAGGTGCTGCCGCTGCGCGGCGCGTCGACGACGCGATGAGCAGACCTGCCTGACGGGGCCCACGGGCCCGCGTCATGCGCCATTGACCTACATCATTCCGTTCTCGGTCGAACGGGGCGAAGTTTCTGTTGCATCTCTTGAACCCGCCGGAGCGGATCCCATGACCATCCGAGGCCAGCCGGCGCTTGCCGCGGCTTTCCTTGCGCTTTCGACCGTCGCCGCGATGGCGGCCGACGCCGACAACGGCGAACGGCTGGCGCAACGCTGGTGCGCCGCCTGCCATGTCGTCACGCCGGATCAGCGGCGGGCCAACGCCGACGCGCCTCCGTTCTCGACGATTGCCCGCAAGCCCGGCTTCGATGCCGGCCAGGTCGCGCTCTTCCTGCTGCTGCCGCATCCGAAGATGCCCGACATGAACCTCTCGCGGGCGGAGGCGGCCGATCTCGCCGCCTATATCGCCAAGCAGCGCTGAAGCGCTTGCGCGCGGGCCAGGCGGCGGTCGGCGTGGACGAGCGCTGGCCGTCTGTCCAACAACAAGGCCGAAACGCCGACGATCCCGCCATGACGCGCGCGGCCGCCTGCGCGCCGCGTCACGCGGCGGCGCGGTGCGCCCTGCGCACGTCCGGCGGCACCGCCTCGTCCACAAGCGCCGCGAGCGCGGCGTCGAGCGGCATCGCCTGCTGCTTCTCGCTGCCGAGCCGGCGAATCGAGACGGCGCGGTCGGCCGCTTCCTTCTTGCCGAGCACGAGCAGCACCGGCACCTTGGCGAGCGAGTGCTCGCGCACCTTGTAGTTGATCTTCTCGTTGCGCAGATCCGACGCGACGCGCAGGCCGCGGGCCTGCGCAGTCGCGACGACCTCGCGGGCGTAGTCGTCCGCATCCGACGTGATGGTGCAAACGGTGGCCTGCACGGGCGCGAGCCAGAGCGGGAAATGGCCGGCGTAGTGCTCGATCAAGATGCCGGTGAAGCGCTCGAGCGAGCCGAACATCGCCCGGTGCAGCATCACCGGCGTCACCTTGTTCGAGTGCTCGTCGATGTAGAAGGCGCCGAGCCGGCCCGGCAGGTTGAGGTCGACCTGCACGGTGCCGCATTGCCAGTCGCGGCCGATGGCGTCGCGCAGCACGTATTCGAGCTTCGGCCCGTAGAAGGCGCCTTCGCCCTTGTTGAGCGTCCACGGCCGGCCCGAGGCTTCGAGCGCGCGCATCAGCGCCGCCTCCGACTTGTCCCACACGGCGTCGTCGCCGATGCGCTTGTCCGGGCGATCTGAGAACTTGATGCGCACGTCCGAGAAGCCGAAGTCCTCGTAGATCGACAGGATCAGATCGTTCATCGCCAGCGACTCTTCCGCGATCTGTCCTTCGGTGATGAACACGTGGGCGTCGTCCTGCGTGAAGGCGCGCACGCGCATCAGGCCGTGCAGCGCGCCCGACGGCTCGAAGCGGTGCACCTTGCCGAATTCGGCGATCTTGAGCGGCAGATCGCGGTACGACTTCAGGCCGTTCTTGAAGATCTGCACGTGGCCCGGGCAGTTCATCGGCTTGATGGCGTAGACGCGCTCGTCCTCCTCGCGCTTCTGGGTGAGGAACATCATGTCGCCGTATGCCTGCATGTGGCCCGTGGTCACCCACAGCGAGGAATCCATCAGCTGCGGCGAGTTGACCTCGACGTAGCCGGCCGCCGACTGGCGGCGCCGGATGTAATTCTCGAGCGTCTGGAACAGCGACCAGCCCTTCGGATGCCAGAACACCGAGCCCGGCGCCTCCTCTTGGAAATGGAAGAGATCCATCTCGCGGCCGAGCCGGCGGTGATCGCGCTTCTCCGCCTCCTCGATCTGCTTGAGATAGGCGTCGAGTTCCTGCTGGTTCGCCCAGGCGGTGCCGTAGATGCGGGTGAGCATTGGGTTCCTGGCGTCGCCGCGCCAATAGGCGCCGGCCACCTTCATGAGCTTGAAGGCGTTGCCGATCTTTCCCGTCGAGGTCATGTGCGGGCCGCGGCAGAGATCGAACCAGTCGCCCTGCTTGTAGATCTTGATCTGCTGGTCCTCCGGGATGGCGTCGACCAGCTCGACCTTGAACAGTTCGCCCTTGTCGCGGAAGACGCGCCTGGCCTCCTCGCGCGACCACACCTCCTTGGTGAAGGGCTTGTCGCGCGCGATGATCTCGCGCATCTTCTTCTCGATCGCCGCAAAGTCCTCGGGCGTGAACGGCTCGTTGCGGAAGAAGTCGTAGTAGAAGCCGTTCTCGATCACCGGGCCGATCGTCACCTGGGTGCCGGGCCACAGCGTCTGCACCGCCTCGGCGAGCACATGCGCGCAATCGTGGCGGATGAGCTCGAGGGCGCGCGGATCGTCCCGCGTCAGAAACTCGATCCTGGCGTCGTGCTCGATCGGATCGGCGAGGTCGGCAAGCGTGCCGTCGAGCGCCATCGCCACCGCGCGCTTGGCGAGCGAGGGCGAGATGCTCCTGGCGATCTCGATGCCGGTAATGCCATTGGGAAACTCCCGACGCGCACCGTCGGGAAAGGTCAGCGCGACCATTTCGTCCTCCTGCTCACTCGCTGCCTACGAACGCAGGTAAGCGTGACCGGACGCATCTGACTCGGAGCACTTCCCGCCGCCCGGCGCGGGAGAGCGGGTGTGTACACCCGGCTCTTGCGGTCGTCCAGCACCGCGCCGGCGCGCGGTCGGCGTTCCGCGGCGGCCTGCGGCGGGTGGGCCCATCCGGTCGACCTGTCGGCGGCGGCTCCGGTGAACCGCCGCGCGCACGTTTTCGCGATCCGGCGCACCGTTGCTTGAACGTCCGGAGGCACGGAGTCACACTTGCGCGGGCGGGACGCAGGCGGAACACGCGGTCCCGCGGAGGTCGATCGGGGAGAGCGCGCTTGCGTCTGCGATCGGCGATGTCGAACCGCTTCAAGCAAAACACGGACGGCCGCGGCAATTGCGTCTGCGCATCGCAGCGCGCGGTCGCAAGCGCATGACCCGGGGAGGGGAAACGCCATGTCGATCATCGCGAAGACCCTGCGCGCCGGGTGGCGCTGGGGGCGGGTGATTTGGGTTTGCCGCGTGTCGGTGCTGAGCGCGGGGGCGGGCGGCCTGCTGCTCGCGGGCACCCCGCAGGCGCGCGATTTCTTCGCCGATCTCGGGCTGTTCTGGTGGCAATGGCTTGCGTTCTTTGTTCTGGCGCTGGTGTGGGCCGGCGTCGTCCACAAGACGGCGCGCCGGGCGTTGCAGTACGACGACTGGGTGGCGGACGCGCACTGCCAGGGCGGGCTCTCTCCCGAACGGCGCGAGCAGCTTCGCGACGTCTACTACTGGCCGGCGCTGATCGTGCCGCGCCTTCTCGGCCTTTCGGTTCTCCTCTTCGTCGCGGGGGCGATCTGGCGCGCGCGCAGCAATCTCGTGCCGGTCGCCGGCGGATTGGCGGAGGCCGCCGAAGCGGTGACGCTCGAGAACTGGCTGCTTGCCGCAAGCCTCGTCGTCACCGTCGCCTTCGTCCTCGCCGTGTGGCGACGGCGCCTGATCGAACACCTGCTGGCGAAGACGATCTTCCAATGGCCTGTGCCGGAGCCGCCGCTGCTCGCCGGCCTGCTGCCGTTTCCTCTGCCGCTGCTGCGCTGGCGTCAAGGCGTGCGCAAGCCCGAGCCCCGTCGCACCACGGCCATTCGCCTCGGCGGCTTTCTGGTTTCCGCCGGCATCCTCGCCAGCTTCTTCGTGGCCCTAGTCGCGCCGCTCGCTATGGCCGAATGGCTGCCGCGCGTCCTGCTGGCGCCGCTGCTGTTCGGCGGCATCGTCTTCATGCTCGGATGGATCGCCGCGTGGTCGCATCGCCTGGCGACACCCTTCCTGCTGCTGCTGGTTCTGCTTGCTTTCGGTTGTCTGTATCTGGCGTCCCGCTTCCACGACGTGCGCTGGATCGATCATGCGGCGAGCGCCTCGCCTGCGATGGGGGCGAGCCGGCAGATCACGCTGCCCGAGGCGGTCGCGCGCTGGAAGGCGGTCAATGCCTGCGACCCCGGGGCCGGGCCGCCATGCCCGCGGCCGATCCTGATCGCCGGCGCCGGCGGGGCGAGCCGCGCCGCCTTTCTCACCGCCACGGTGATCGGGTCGTTGATCGATCTCGGACAAACGCCTCGGGGCCGGCAAGCCTACGGCAACGTGCGCAATCGCATCTTCGCGCTGTCCACCGTGTCGGGCAGTTCGCTCGCCGCCGTCGTCATCCGCGCCGCGCTGTCCGACGCGCTCGAGGACGGGCATCCCGATCGCCCGCCTTGCCGGCAGGCGGTCGGCAGCCGCCCGTGGTTCCGCAGCATCGGCAACGCAGGTGAGCAAAACGTCGGGGCGGCCGATCCGACAGTATCGTGGCGCGACTGCTTCCAGTTGCTGCTTGCGGGGGATTTTCTCTCGCCGGTTCTGGTCGGACTGGTGTACCGCGACAATTTTCCCCTCGGCAACCCGGTGACGGGCCGTGCCCTCTGGACGGACCGTGCCGCGCTGCTGGAGCGGGGTTTCGAGCGCCGCTACCACGCGGTGACGACCGACGGCAGCCCGCGATCGTGTCGCGCTGCGCCGGGTCGCGGCCTCTGCCGGCCGTTCGGCTGGCATCCCGATCCGCGGACGGCCGGCGCCTGGCTGCCCTTGCTGTTCATCAACGGCACGTCGGTGCAGACCGGCCGGCGCATCATCACCGCCGACATCCCGATGGGCAGCGATGCCATTCCCGGACAGCCGCTGCTTCCGTTCGCCTACGACGTGAACGAGCTGCGTGTGCCCCCGACGTCGATGAAGACGAGCGACGGGACGGAACACGGCGAGGATCTGCGACTGTCGACCGCCGCCACCATGAGCGCGCGCTTTCCGGTCATCTCTCCCCAGGGAAACCTGCGCGCTCTCACGGGAAACCGCATCGACAGCGTGGTCGACGGCGGCTATTTCGAAAACGACGGCCTAGCCACGATCGCCGACGTGGCGGCGGCGCTGCGGGCGGACTTCCATCTCGATCCGGTGGTGATCCGCATCGTCAACGAGCCGAGCCAGGCGGCGAACGAGGACCACTCGCTTGGCAAGGACCGTCCGCCCATGCCGGACGAGGCCGAACGCACGCCGTTTGACGACATCGGGTCGATCTTCCGCGCCCTGACGGCGACGCGGTCGGGTCACGAGGACGGTCACGAGGCGTATCTCAAGTCCGTTCTCACCAATCCGGATCGACTCTACGACGTCGGCGTCTACCCGCTGGCGCTCGAAGACCCGCAGATGCCCAGTCCGAAGCAGATGCTGGTGCCGCAGGCCAATCCGCTGTGCCGGCGAACCGTGACCACGAAGGCCGCAATGGAATTCGTGTCCATGAGCTGGTGGATGTCCCATCCGGTCCAGGCGTATCTCGACGCCCAGCTCTGCGTGCGCGCGAATTGGGAACGCCTGGCATGCGAGCTGCGCGAAGGGCGCGCCGGAGCGGCGGGGGCGACCTGTGAGCCGCTGCACGGTTGAAGGCGTGCATGTTGCGGCGCGGGGCGGCCGCGCCACGGGCGTTGTCTCACGGCGCCGTTCAGCTCCGCGCCGGCGAGCAGCGCGCAGTTGACGGTGGAAATTTCCTCGCGATGTGGACGACCTTACCGGAGCCTGTGGGCGTGTAACCGTAATCTGGCGTGCAAGCGCGCGCCGTGCTGAGCCATAAGCAGTTCATCGCGTGATCGAATTTTCGTCGGTGCGCCGTCGAACGATATCGTGCAGCGGAACTCTGCCTCACTAATGGCCCATTTCTCGGCGAATGAGGTGTTGCGTTCTGGGCTCGGCGGCGGCAGGTTTCATCGGTGGCTGGCGCGAGCCCGGTAGCGTTCGCGTTGTGCGGTCGGGGGGTACCGATGAAAGGGTGTGCGGAGCCCTGCGTTGCGGTCGAGGCCGCATCGAGAACTCGTGGCCGGGTTCGTTCGGGTCGACTTCGCTCTGACTTTTCTCGACTTTCCGATCTGCGACCGGCGGCATTCGCGCGATCCGCCGTTCCTTTGCGCAACGTCAGGACGGTTCTCGGCCGAGGGACGAACGGTCTTGTGTTCGCCCCGCTCGCATCCGCTCCGAAGGCATCGCCTCGCTCATTCGCGGTCGTCGCACCTCAATCATTTGTGGTTCGACATCCGCAGGCCGAGCGATGCAGGATGGCGTCCGGACGTCACTTTGGCGACGTCCGTGCCGCTGGATCGCCGCAACAACGGGCGACCGCAGGATCAAAGAACCGACCGATAATCGGCGCTGGCCGTCGGACGCGACGGCGGGGGAGGTGATCATGAGTGCTCCGGTGGATCACGACGGCGATGTGAACAACCTGCTGCTCTATGCACCGCGGTGGGCGCGGGAGCGGCCGGAACGGCCGCAGGGCGGCACGGTCGAAGGCGCGACTGCGCGCGCAGAGCGCCAGCCAAGTGCTCTTCCACGTGCGCCGCGGCTGCCCGAAGCCGAGCTCGAGCGGCCGCTGGCCGTCGATCCGTCTCCCTTCGAGGGCGATCTCGCCGTCAAGCAGCTGCGCACGCGTCAGTCGCTCGATCCGCAGCCCGTTCCTGAACCTCCGGAACGGGAGGGACGTGGCGCCGCGCTCGGCGTGGTCGCGCGCTTCACCATCGCAGCGGTTGCCGCTGCCGTAGCGGCATTCTTCTTTGTCGGCGTCATACCCCTGTCCCAGGAGCAGAACAGCCAGAACGGTTCGTCGTCGCTGCTGTCCTGGCTCTTGGGGTCGAGCGCCGTTTCGGTCGCGCAGGCGCCCGCACGGGCGCAGGCCCCGGCGCAGCCGCAAGTTGTCCACACCCAGTCGATCCAGCCGCCGGCGCAGGCTGCCCAGCCGCCGGCGCCGCAATCGATGCAAATGGCGAGCGCAACTCCGGAGCCGACGGTGCCGTTGCGTCAATCCGCACCGGCGCCGAAGCCGAAAGCCTTTCCGCAGCTGGTCGTGGAAGACCGCCGCGGCATGGTCAACGAGTCCATTCCGCTCGGCGTCGCCCTGAAGGGGCCGACCGCAGGTGCCTCGGTCGTGATGAACGGCCTCGTCAACGGCGCGCGGGTGAGCACCGGCGCGCCGGCCGGCGCAGGATCGTGGCGCATCGCTGCCCGGGACCTCGCCGACGCTGTCGTTCTTCCGCCCAGGGACTATGTGGGCGCGATGGACATCGGGGTCGACCTGCGCCTCTCCGACGACACGATCGCCGACAGCCGCGTGTTCCGCCTGGAGTGGATCGGCGCGCAGAGCCCGCAGTCGGCGCCGGTGGTGCGCACGCTCGATCCGGACGAGGTTGCGTCGTTGCTCAAGCGCGGCGAGGACTTCATCGCCATGGGCGACATCG
The DNA here is from genome assembly GCA_964538565.1 of uncultured Hyphomicrobiales bacterium. Taxonomy (GTDB): domain Bacteria; phylum Pseudomonadota; class Alphaproteobacteria; order Rhizobiales; family Xanthobacteraceae; genus CAYVBN01. The sequence goes on from CAZIGW010000015.1 coordinate 12,332, forward strand.
CCGCCGCACGTCTGGTACTGAGGCGCGCCGCCGAGGCGCGCAACGCCCGCGCGGCGCTCGCGCTCGGCGCGACCTACGATCCGACGGTCCTGCGCCAGCTCAAGGTCGTGGGCTTCTCGCCCGACGTCGCGCAGGCGCGCGCCTGGTACGAGAAGGCGGCACAGTTCGGATCCGCGGAAGCGAACCAGCGGCTCGATCAACTGGCGCAAGGGGGACGCTGAGCGTCGCTCGCCGTCCCGTCAGGCGATCAAGGCTTTCCCTGCGCGGCCGGCACCTCACGGCCGCAAGCCCAGCTCCATCGGCCATAGCGCCACGGCGCGTACCAGCGTGCGCGGGACGGGAGTTCGGCCGGGGGGACGTCGAGACCGGACGTTCCCCACGGATGGCAGCGCAGCAGCCGCGCGAGCGTCATCCATCCACCGGCCCACAGACCGAAGCGTCCGATCGCCTCATCGGCATATTCCGAGCAGGTTGGCAGATGTCTGCAATTCGCGCCCAGCAGCGGCGCGAGGGTATATTGGTACATCAAGATCAACGCTCGCCCGGCGAGGCGAGGCGCGCGAGCGGCGGCGTCCAGAAATTTCCTCATCGCCATCACAGACTTACCAAAGTTCTCGGCAATCGAAGCGCCCGAGCGGCCTGGGTCCGGCCGTCACGGCGAAGGAACCGGGCTCTCCTGCCAAGATAGCGATCGTGGTCGAACCGCCACAATGGCTGGACAGGACTGATCATCAACAGGCGCGCGTCGGGACTGGACCGCAGGCCGGCACGCGACTAGAGAAGAAGTGCACGGGCTTCGTCAGGCGATGCACAGCGCGACAGGCGCGCGGCGTCTCGAGCGGACGTCGATGACAACGCCGACGGGCAGAGGGGATTGAATGGCTCGACTATGCCTGCTCGCTGGCATGATCGCGGCGCTGATGGCGCCCTGCGGTCCGCTGGGCGCGCGTGCAATCGCCGCCGAGGATTCCGGCGCCCAGGCCATGCGGTTCGCGTTGCGGCGCGAGGGACCCGCGAAAGCGTGCGGCGACCATTGCAAGACCTGGGTTTCCGCCAGCGGCAACATCACCGCCGACACGCCGCGCGACTTCGAAGCCTTCGCACGACGGCACAATCTGCGCGGGATGACGATCGCGTTTGATTCCGACGGCGGTTCGGTGCTCGGCGCCCTTGCGCTCGGACGCGCGGTCCGACGGCTCGACATGACCACCACGGTGGGGCGCACCATCGAGATCGCTTCGCCGGCCAACGACCGCCGCGCCAAGCTCGACCCGGCGGTCGACTGCGAATCCATGTGTGTGTTCCTGGTTCTGGCCGGCACGCACCGTTATGTTCCGTCGGAGGCGCGGCTGCGGGTGCACCAGATCTGGCTCGGCGACCGGCGCGACGACGCGGCCTCCGCGTCGTATTCCGCGCTCGATCTCATGGTGGTCCAACGCGACATCGGCCGCATCGTCCAGTACACGAACGAGATGGGCGGCTCGCCCGATCTGATCGAGATGGCGCTGCGTATCCCGCCGTGGGAGCCGATGCACACCCTCACCGCCGAGGAAGTCCGTCACATGGGACTCGCGACGGTGAACACGGCCTTCGGCCCGGCCGCCGTCGAGCCCGCCACCGCATCCGGCCCGACCGTCGCGTCGGCAGCGCCCACCAACGCGGCGGCGATCCGCGGCTGGACCGTGTCGGAGCGGGGCTGGACGCTCATCGACAAGTCGGGCGAGCCCGTCTTGGCTCGCCGGCACATGCTCACGACCGAGGGCGAGGACATCGGCAGCTTCGACCTCATGCTGGGCTGCGGCGCCACCCGGGACAGCTACATTCTGACCTACATGGAAGTGCGGGACGGGCGCGAGGGTGCCGGGGCGCCGAAACCGTTGAAGTCTGTGGGGGTCTCGGTCGGAGACGAAACGCGCGCCTTGTCGGTCGCCTCCTCCGACCTTTCCGGAAAACCGGCGCGGCTGTTCTCGGTGGCGCGCGCCAAGGTGCCGGCGACGATGTTCGATGCGCTCGCCGACGGCGAGGGGCGCTCGATCGTCGTCACGACGCGCAACAAGGACGACGACACGACCACCATCCGGGTCGGCAACTCCGGTGTGGCGCAGCACCTGCCCGAGCTCGGCGCGGCCTGCGCCAGCGCGCCGCGGGCGAGTCAAGTGCGCGCCGAACTGCGCGTGGCGCCGAACGCGCGCTGATCTCGCGCGCGATCTTCACGGTCGAGAGTCCGGCGGACCCGTTATTGGGCGGCGAGGACGCCGCGCTTGGCCTCGATCTGCTCGATCGCGGAGACGACGGCGTCGAACGTCAACAGGGTCGAGGCGTGGCGCGCCTTGTAGTCGCGCACCGGTTCGAGCACGGCGATGTCGGCCCATTTTCCCGAGCCGGGCGGCGGGCCGTTTTCCTTGAGCATCTTCCAGACGGTCTCGCGCAGGCTGCGCAGTTCCTCGGCGGTCGAGCCGACGATGTGGTGCGCCATGATGGAGGAGGATGCCTGTCCGAGGGCGCAGGCCTTCACCTCGTGGGCGAAGTCGGTGACCGTTGCGCCGTCCATCTTGAGGTCGACCGTCACGGTCGAGCCGCACAGCTTCGAGTGGGCGGTGGCCGTGGCGTCCGGGTCGGCCAACCGGCCCAGGCGGGGGATATTGCCGGCCAGTTCGAGGATGCGGCGGTTGTAGATCTCGTTGAGCATGGGGCGGGCGATGCGGTCGAGTGGGGCGCGCCGATTGTGTCCGGCCTGCTTTCGACTATATAGGGACGTCCCGACCACGGCAAAATGGCCCCAGCCGTCCGGGGACGGACGCCTCGGGCGGGCGAGCCATGCGTGTTGGGAATGCGGCATCCGGCGATCTGTCGTGTGCCGGAAGACTGTTGCAAGTACTATCTGGGACGTTTGTTGACACGGGGCGCGTATCCGACGCGGCCACCCGGTGACACCCCCGGGGTCCGGCTTGCCGAGATCCCGGTCGAACGGAGCGACCGCCATGGACGCAGCAATCAAGAAATCCGCCAGCCCCTTGCCAGCCGACCTTCTGGCCGCTTCCGAAGGCGCCGCCGCGCGGCCCTCGCGCGAGGACGCCGAAGCGGCGGTGCGAACGCTGATCGCCTACGCGGGCGACGACCCGGCCCGCGAGGGGCTGCTCGACACCCCGCGGCGGGTCGTCTCGGCCTTTGAAGAGCTCTATGGCGGCTACCGCGAGAGCCCGGTGGACGTGCTTGACCGCACCTTCTCGGAAATCGGCTCCTATGACGATCTGGTCCTGGTGCGCGACATTCCGTTTCACTCGCATTGCGAGCACCACATGATGCCGTTCTACGGCAAGGCGCATGTCGCCTATCTGCCGGTCGAGCGGGTGGTGGGCCTGTCGAAGCTCGCGCGGCTGATCGACGTCTATGCGCGCCGGTTGCAGACGCAGGAGCACCTGACCTCGCAGATCGTCACCGCGATCGACGAAGTCCTCAAGCCGCGCGGCGTCGCCGTGATGATCGAGGCCGAGCATACCTGCATGTCGCTGCGCGGTGTGGAGAAGCCCGGCGCACTGACGATCACCACGCAGTTCACCGGCCATTTCCGCAACGATCCGACCGAGCAGGTGCGCTTCATCAGCCTGGTGCGCGGGAAAGAGCGCTGAACCGGGCGCTCCCATCGGGGGACGCTCCTCCACGATCGACGAAGCCGGATGTTCATGCGCCGCCAGGCGGGGCGAGGAGGCCGTAGCCTTGCGCCCCGGGCGCCGATAAGTTGCCCCGGCCGGCAGGTTCGGTCGCGCCCGCCGGTCCGGCGGTCGCAGGCGCAAGGCAGCGGTGCGCCTCGGACTTGAGAGCAGGATCGCGCGCCGCAAGAGATCCGGTTGCGAGGAATTTCCGTGCCAGAAGACAGGACCTATTTCGCTTCGCGCGGCTCGACCAAAGAGATCGAGGACGGCCGCGCCCTCAGCCCCAAGTTCGACGCCAACGGCACTGTCACCTGCGTGGCGACCGACGCCTGGAGCGGCGAGGTGCTGATGGTGGCGCACATGAACGCCGAGGCGCTGGCGCGCACGATCGCGACCGGCGAGGCCTGGTACTTCAGCCGTTCGCGCAAGTCGTTGTGGCGCAAGGGGGAGCGCTCCGGCCACACCCAGCGCGTCGTCGAAATGCGGGTCGACTGCGACCAGGACGCGGTGTGGATCAGGGTCGAGCAGGCGGGAGCGGGCGCCTGCCACACCGGGCGCGCGTCGTGCTTCTATCGCGCGGTGCCGCTCGGCAAGATGCCCGAGCCATCGCTCCTCCTCGAACTCCGCGACGCCGAGCGGAAGTTCAGTCCCGAGTCCGTCTACGACAGTTCAAAAAAATCGCGCTGAACGGGCTCAGGCGAGCCCGGCGTTCTGCGCCCGGGCCAGCAGCTGCTGCGCGCGGGCGAGGTGCGGCCGGTCGTACATCACGCCCTCGAGCCCGACCACGCCTGCCCCGGGGGCGGCCGCGAAAGCCGCGACGATCGCCCTGGCGCGCGCAATCGCCTCGGGCTTCGGCGTGAAGACATCGTTGATGACCGGCACCTGCGCGGGATGGATCGCGAGCTTGCCCCCGAACCCGTCGCGGCGCGCCTCCTCGCATGCCTGGCGCAGCCCGGCTTCGTTGCGAAAATCGATGAACACCGTGTCGATCGCCGGCACGGCGGCGGCTGCCGCGGCCAGCAGGGTCAGCGAGCGCGCCAGGCGATAAGGGTCGGTGTAGCGGCCGTCCGCGTCACGGTTGGTCTCGGCGCCGATCTCGGCCGACAGGTCTTCCGCGCCCCAGGTCAGGCCGATGAGCCGCGCGCTCGCATTGCCGAACGTGCCGGCGAGAAACACGCCGGCGGCCGTCTCGATCGCCATGGCGAGCACCTTCACGTGCCCGTCGGCGAGGCCGGCGATCGCCTCGCGCGCCGCAAGCTTCGCGTCGAGATGAACCACCGAGGCGCCGCCTTCTGCCTTCGGCAGGATCACCGCATCGGGCCGCGCCGGCACGACGGCGTCGAGATCCTCGTCGGTCCAGCCCGTCGCAAGCCCGTTGATGCGCACGAACAGGCGCGGGCGACCGGCGCGTTCTCCCGCCGTCTCGAGGAACGCCGCCGCGCTCCTGCGCGCCGCCGCCTTGCCTTGGGGGGCGATCGAATCCTCGAGATCGACGATCACGGCGTCGGCGCCGCTTGTGAGCGCACGTTCGAGCTTTCGCTCGCTGTCGGCGGGAACAAACAGAAGAGAACGCATGGATGCAGGACTCGCTTGAGTTTTGCCGGAAAGGGACAGGCAGCCGAATGTCGGGTCGGCGCGGCGCCGCTCAGGCCGGCCGCATGCGGATGAAGACCTGGCGGCGGCACTCGGCGACGAGCTTGTCGTTCTGATTGTACGCCCGGTGGTGAAGCTCGACGATGCCGGCGCCCGGCCGTGACTTCGATTCGCGCTTGGCCAGGATCTCCGTCGTGCAGTGGACGGTGTCGCCCTCGAACAGCGGGTGAGGAAACTTCACGTCCGTCATGCCCAGGTTGGCGATCGTGGTGCCGACCGACAGATCGGAGACGGAGATGCCGATCATTAGGCCAAGCGTGAACAGTGAATTCATCAGCGGCTGGCCCCATTCGGTCTCCTGCTCGCAGAAGTGGCGGTCGATATGCAGCGGCTGCGGGTTGAGCGTCATGTTTGAGAACAGCATGTTGTCCATCTGCGTCACGGTGCGCCTGTAGCGGTGCTCGACCAGTTCGCCGACCGTGAAGTCCTCGAAATAGAGCCCGCCGCGCTTGTGACGCCTGGCCGTCGCCTCGCCCATGGGGTCCTCCAGTCCGGGCGTGCTGCCCGTTAACCGCTCGTTTACCATACTGGGCCAAGGTGCCAACCGGTGGGGCAGGAAACCCGCGCCAAGGCGCCGTCATGCTGGTCGAGAACGCGAACAAAGTCGCCCCGGGTCCCGGCGTCACCGGCGCGATCCGCGACGCCGCACAGGCGACCGGAACGAGCTTCGATTATCTCCTGACGACGGCGCGGGTGGAGTCGGGTCTCGACCCGAACGCCGGCGCCTCGACCTCCTCGGCGCGGGGGCTCTTTCAGTTCATCGAACAGACCTGGCTCGCCACCCTCAAGGCCGTCGGCTCGGCGCTCGGCTACGGCCGGTACGCCGACGCGATCGTGCAGACGCCTTCGGGCCGCTACGAGGTGCCGGATCCGTCCATGCGCCAGCAGGTGATGCGCCTGCGCGACGATCCGGCGGCGAGCGCCACTATGGCGGGCGCCTTCACGCGGCGCAATGCCGAGCAGGTCGCCGGCCGTATCGGGCGCGAGCCGACCGAGGGCGAACTCTACATCGCGCATTTTCTCGGTGCGGCCGGGGCGGCCAACCTGATCAACCTGGCGGCGTCCAACCCCGGGGCGAGCGCGGCCGACGCGTTTCCGAGCGCCGCGCAGGCCAACCGCTCGATCTTCTACGACCCGGAGGGGCGCCCGCGCAGCGTGTCGGACGTGTACGGCCTCTTGGTCGGACGCTACGCAAGCGCCCGCGGCGGCGCCGGTCCGGCCGCCCCGGCGAGCTTCCTTGCGGGCGCCACGACGCAGCCTGCAGCGGCGCCGACACCGCTGGCACCCGACACACGGCCGGTCTTTCATAGCCTGTTTCGCAATGACGGGGCGCCGGTCTCGCAGGTCGTGCAGGAACTGTGGTCGACGCGTCCGCGCGTCGCCGCCGCCCTCACGGCCGCTCCTGAGCCGGCCGATGCGCCCGCGCGGACGCCGAGCGGCGGCACGCTCGACCTCTTCCAGGACCACCCGGCGCAGGCGCGCGGCCTTTTCAATGGAAACTGAAGCACCTCGGCCGCCTTTCTCGATCCCGCCGGGACGCCTTCCGTATGGTGAACCATTTATTAATGCTCCACCCCTAGGATGGACGGACCACGGCGCGGCCGGTGCCATGGTCCGGAATCACGCAGACTGCCCTCGTCGCCGCACGGCATGATCGTTCGACAATTCCTCCACTGGGTGCGCACCGCCGCCGCCGGAGAGCGGGCCGAAGCGACGAGCGCGCTCGCACGCGCCTATCTTTATTCCGACCTCTCGGAAGACGATCTCGGCGCCGCCGAAGGCGCGATGATCATGCTGCTCGACGATCCCTCGCCGCTCGTGCGCCGCGCCATGGCGGAGGCGCTCGCGGCGAGCGAGGAGGCGCCGCCCGCGGTCATTCACGCGCTCGCCTGCGACCAGCCGGAGATCGCCGCGATCGTGCTCGCGCGTTCGCCCCTGTTCATCGATGCCGAGCTCGTCGACATCGTGGCGCTCGGCGATCCGCCGATCCAGGTCGCAGTCGCGCGCCGTCCGTATCTGCCGTCCTCGGTCGCCGCCGCCATCGCCGAGGTGGGGAGCGCGCAGGCCTGCCTGACGCTGCTGGAAAATCCGAACGCCACGATCGCGACGTTCTCCATCGATCGCATGGTCGAACGCCACGGTCACGTGGCGGCGATCCGTGAAAATCTTCTCGCACGCGACAAACTCTCCGCCACGGCGCGCCACGCGCTGGTGACCAAGCTCTCCGAGACGCTCGCCGAGTTCGTCGTCGCCCGCGAATGGCTCGCGCGCGACCGCGCCCAGCGTGTCGCCAAGGAAGCCTGCGAGAAGGCGACGATCGCGGTGGCGGCCGGCTCGCGCGCCGGCGAGGTGCGGCCGCTGGTGCGCCACCTGTGCCGGACCGGCCAGCTCACCGCCGGGCTGATCCTGCGCGCGCTGCTCTCCGGCAACATCCTGATGTTCGAGGAGGCGCTCGCTGAACTGTCGGGCCTGCCGCTGACGCGCGTGCGCGCGCTGGTGCACGACAGGGGCCGCGCGGGTTTCCGTGCGCTCTATGAACGTGCGGCGCTGCCTGCCTCCGCCTATCCGGCGTTCCGCGAGGCGGTCGGCGCGTTGCGCGAGGCGAGCCAACTGGGCGAGCCGGGCGGGACGAGCCGGCTCAAGCGCCGCATGATCGAGCGCGTGCTCACCGGGTGCGAGGAGGCGCCGGTCGGTGAGATCGAACCGCTGCTCATCCTGCTTCGGCGTTTCGCGACGGAGGCGGCGCGCGAGGAGGCGCGGCTCTACTGCGAGGAGCTCATCGCCGACGATTGTCTGTACCTGGACGGCCGCGCACGCGCGGCGGCGTAGGGCAGGGCATCCCGTTCGGGCGGGCTGGCGCATGATCCGGCGAAGTGGATGCCGGTTCGCCGACGAGATCATGCGCCAAGTCATGGATTTGGAGCGCGATCCTGCGCCGGACCGGTTTCCAATTTTGCGGATCGCGCTCTAAAGCGCACCCATCTGCTGAGTCCACGTGTGCACGAACTTTTCCATCTTGTGGCGTTCGAGCGCGGTGACCACGGACTGCCCGGTCGCAAATTCGATGGTCATGCTGTCGCCGGACGTCCGATCGATCTCGGTCGGCACGGTTGCGGTCCGGCTGTACTCGATGGTATCGCCCGGATAGTCGCCGATCATGTGCAGCAGGCCGCTCACGACGTATCCTTCGAGGCCGGGCCTGATTCCCCAGGCAAACGCATGCTGGATCGGGATCAGGGCGGCACCGTCGCCCAGATTGCGGAACGTCAGGTAGAGAAGCTGCGCGCCGAGGAAGATCTGCGCCTTTGCGCGTTCGAAGGTCACGAACTTTCCGTCGAAGTCCCTGAACGACATTTCCCGGTCCGTGTAGAACGAAATTTCGCTCCGGCCGATCGCGTCGCGCGCGGCGGCCTTCAGGCGATTGAGCACGACCGCGGAAATCGCCCGCTTCGGATCGGTCAGGACGGCCGTGCTCAGGCCGCCACCGTAGAGATAGACCTCACCGTCCATGGTCTTCCCGGAGAGTGAGTTCCTCAGGCGGATTCGCGCGTAGCCCATCGCCACCGCGACGGCGTCCACGTAGTACCTCGTCACCGTGACGTACCAGAATTTCGTCCTGGCCGAGACCGATTCGTCCGGCAGCGAGACGCCCGCCTGTCCATATTCGGTGGTGATGAGCTCGATGCTGATCTTGACGCTGCGATCGGCGGCCTCGTTGCTGCGACGGTCTCCATGCCGGCGCACCAGGGACTCCCGGCTGCCGACGCCGTAGGACCCGAGTTCGACCTCGGCTCCGATATGCTTGTCCAGGCGCGAGACGCCCGGGACGATGGTGACGCCCGGAAGATCGCGCTTCAACAATTGCTCGATGATGAGCCGCGCGTTGTCGGCGCGCGCCAGCGCCAGGTGCTCGTTGCGTCGGTCGGCATCGGCGTTGTTTCGTGCGCTGGTCCAGCGGGGGCTGGTCGAGCCGACAGCGAGGACCCGAAGGGCGAGAGATCTCGGACTGTTGCCAAATCCCGGGTTCGGCATGTCGACATCAGCCGCCGGAACCGAGCGTTCGATTCCGCGGCCGCTCCCGAAGTGAACGCCTGCACGACCAATCGCGTCCCTGTCGCGCTTGCGCGTTGCTCTTGATTCAGCGCGCGGAGCGGGTCCGAAAAAAATATGAAGCACGTGTCCGTTCGCGTCAACTTGACCGGTGGTGATGCGACCGGAAAGACGAGAATTCGATCCCATCTATGGCGACGGAATGGGCCGCCGATAGGTGTCGGCAATCGCCGCGTCAGCCCGATACCGGAACAGATAGATCGGAAACCCGGCGGGCGGACGAAATCGTCTCAAGGGTAACGCGCTTCACACAAGGTGCGCCGCCGCTTCTCTAGATTGCGCGCGCGCACCAGAAGAAGCGGAGAGTTTCATGTCCGCGTTCCATCGCCGTGATCGCGTTCTCGGTTCCTGGTTCCGGATGCCGGCCGCCAGCCCGGCCATGCCGGGCGAACTGTTTTCCGGACCGCTCGCCCGGATCGGGGCTTTCGCGCGCTGGTTCGACACGATGGCCGGATCGCTCCGGTCCGCCGGAGAAGCGCGAACGTCGGATCGTGCGGCGCGGAGCGACGTATCGCGCACGCGGCGCGGCACATTTGCGGCCGTCATCGTTGAAGCCTGCGCGACGCTGGCCGAATGGCGCCGGCGCGCCCGCTCGCGCCGCGAATTGCAGAACTTGAGTCCCGCCGAGTTCAAGGACCTGAGCTGCCATTCCGACGTGCGCGGCGAGATGCAGAAGCCGTTCTGGAAGCCGTAGCATCCGGCGTGGCCGCGTAGCCTCCGGGCGGATGAGCAAAGCGTCGTCCGCGACGGGTCGCTTCAGGCGCAAAAGGCTGGTGCCGCGGGACGATCTTTGTTCGATTCCCCAGCCGCTCGAGCTTTCGACTTGAGCGGTTGCTTCCGAAGCATTGTCAATCCGCGCTTTCCCTTGGCGCGATCGGCGGGCTGAGGATGCCGTCGAGCTCGTCGAGCCGGTGCCGGTTTTCCTGCCGGAGAAAATCGTCGGTGACCTGGCGCAGCCGCTCGGCCAGGCGGGTGGCGACGGTCTCGGCGTTCGGCGCGCCATGCTCGCGGATGATGGCCCGTACCGCGTCGACATGCTGGTCGATCAGCGTCATCGGCACCTTGCGGCTGTCGGGCGTGTGCTCGATCAGCCGGCACAGGCTGTCGGCCACGACCGCCGCGACCGGATAGCCGAAGGTCGCGGCCTCACCCTTGATGTCGTGGGCGGCGTGAAACAGCCGGTCGCGGGCTTCACGCTCGAGGCCCGACCTGCGGACGTCGTGCCGCGCCGTGTCGAGGCGTTCGCATTCGTTGTTCATCCAGGTGGAGAATTCGTCCGAGAGTTCGGCCAGCGCCTTCTCGGCGCGCGCCACCGGATCATCGTCTGGCGTCGTCGCGCGCGCGACCGCCTTGCGCAGATTGTTCGGGGGCGTGATCACCTCGTGGTCGGCATAGGTCGCCACCGAAGCCTTGTCCGACTTGCCCTGCGCCATGCCGTTAGAGCTCCTTCACGTCAGTTCGAGATCTTGGCCTTGTCGAGCAGCGGCTGCTGACGGATGACGTCGGCCTTGCCGCCCTTGCGCCGCTCGGGGCCGACGTAGTTGGGGTTGGCGTTGCGCCGCCGGTCGGGACCGAAATAGTTCTTGGTCTTGATGAAGGCACGCGGGTTCACCACGACGTTGAGGATCCGCTGATAGAGCAGCTTGGCCGAAATTGGCTTGGCCAGGAATTCGGTGACGCCGGCGTCGCGCGCGGCGACGACGCGTTTGCGCTCCGAATGCCCGGTGAGCATGATGATCGGCACGTACGGGTTCACGTTGGCGCCCCGCTGGCGGATCATCTGTGTGAGTTCGAGCCCGTCGAAGATCGGCATCGCCCAGTCGGTGATGACGATGTCGGGGATGTAGTGCGTGAACGCCTCGAGGCCGGCCGCCCCGTCTTCCGCCTCGTAGACTTCGCGCGCGCCGAAGCCGTGCAGCAGCGTGCGGACGATGCGCCGCATGTGCGCATTGTCGTCAATGACGAGAAACCGCAGGCGGTTGAAGTCGATGCGGATCATGCACGGTCCGAGCGACGCGGCAGCCGCAGGCCCCACGTCGGTGCGACAGTAAGGTCGCGCCGTTAACGCCCGGTTAAGTATCTGGGGCGCCGGCCGGGCGGTCACCCTGTCCGGGGCCGGGGCCGGCCGTTGTCCGGGCGAATCGAAAGCCTTGGCTGAAGCACTGGCGGCTTCGGGATTTCTGTTCCGCGGCGCCGCAGACAGCGGCCCGTTTGACCCAGATCAAAGATCAAATTGCGACTTTCTTGAACGCTCCGGCACCCTCGTCCGGCGCGTGATCGGCGGCGCGGAGTTCGCGCCGCCAAGGAGGTCATGCGTCGTTTCGACGATCTGGAGCGCGATCGACGAACATCCGGCGCCCGAGGGTCGCAGGCCGCGCTCCGCAATTCCGCCGCTTGGAGAGGACGATGCTCAGGAAAGAACAGAACGAACTGGTGACGCAGACGGGGCCCGACACGCCGATGGGCCGCCTGTTCCGATGCTACTGGACGCCCGCGCTCCTGGCCGAGGAATTGCCCGAGAACGACTGTCCGCCGGTGCGGGTCAAGCTGTTCTCGGAGCGTCTCGTGGCGTTCCGCGACAGCAAGGGGCGCTATGGCCTGATCGACGAATTCTGTCCGCATCGCGGCGCGTCGCTGTGGTTCGCCCGCAACGAGGAATGCGGCCTGCGCTGCCCCTACCACGGCTGGAAATTCGACGTGACCGGGCAATGCGTCGAGGTGCCGTCGGAGCCGGAGGAAAGCGGCTTCGCCAAGAAGATCAAGCTCAAGTCCTATCCGCTGGTCGAGCGCGGCGGAATCCTGTGGACCTACATGGGGCCGCCGGAGAAGCAGCCGCCGCTGCCGGAATGGGAATTCATCATGGTTCCGGACGAGCAGCGCTTCGTCTCCAAGCGGCTGCAGGAGTGCAACTGGCTGCAGGCGATGGAGGGCGGCATCGATTCGAGCCACGTCTCCTTCCTGCACAGCGGCGCGCTCAATTCCGACCCGCTGTTCAAGGGCGCCAAGGGCAACCAGTACAACCTCAACGACATGAAGCCGCACTTCGAGGTCGTGGAGAGCGCCGGCGGGCTCTACATCGGGGCGCGCCGCAACGCCGAGAACGGCAACTACTACTGGCGCATCACGCAGTATGTGCTGCCGGCCTTCACCATGATCGCGCCGCGCGCCGACCACCCGGTGCACGGCCACTTCTGGGTGCCGATCGACGACGAGAACTGCTGGGCCTGGAGCTTCGACTACAAGGTCACCCGGCCGTTCAGCGAGAAGGAGCTCGCGTCGCTCCGCGCCGGGGA
>CAZIGW010000016.1:0-18391 GCA_964538565.1 uncultured Hyphomicrobiales bacterium
ATCCTCGCGAGCGTGGGGAAGGTCAGGGCCGACACCCCGGGGGCGCGGTATTGCTGCGACCGGGGGCTCGGCGACGTGGGTCGTGGCGTCTTCGTGCGGCCCGGGGTGCCGGAGTTCATGCGCGTGCGCGCGCTCGCCGCCGCCGACGTCGTCACGCCCAACCACTTCGAACTCGACTATCTCAGCGGCCGCACGACGCGTACGCTCGCCGAAGCGATTGCCGCCGTCGAGGCCGTGCACGCGCTCGGTCCGCGCGCCATCCTGGTCACCTCGCTGCAAACGCAGGACACGCCGGAGGACGCGATCGATCTCCTCGCCAGCGATCCGGCCGGGTGCTTCCGCGTGCGCACGCCGAAGCTGCCGATCCTCGTCAACGGCGCCGGCGACGCGGTCGCGGCGCTGTTCTTCTACCACTACCTGCGCCTCGGCTCGGCCGCCCCGGCGCTTGCGCAGGCGGCCTCCTCGGTGTTCGGCGTGCTGCGCCGCACCGCCGAGGCGGGCGCGCGGGAAATCCTGCTGATCGCCGCGCAGGACGAGTTCGTGAAGCCGAGCCGCTTCTTTCCCGCCGAGCCGGTGTCGAAGGGACCGGCCGCATGAGCGAACTCTCCGTCGCCGCGATCGACCGGCTCGATTTCGCCTTCGCGCCGCGGCCCTGGCGTTTCGCCGCCGAGCATCGCGCCAGGATCGATGAGCATTTTGCCGAGCGCCGCCGCGCCGTGCCGGAATTGTGGAACGGCCGGGTGCTGCTGCTGCACGAGTACGCGATGAGCGACGCCACCCTGCGCGGGGCCTTCTTCGAGACGGATTTCGCGAGTTTCGTCGCCTGGCGCGACTGGGGCTTTCCGCCGGCCGAGGCGGTCAACTGCTTCGCCATGGGGGCGATCCGGGCGAGCGACGGGGCGTTTCTCGCCGGCGTCATGGGTGCGAAGACGGCGAACGCCGGACGCATCTATTTTCCCGCCGGAACGCCCGATCCCGACGACATCGTGGGCACGCGCGTCGATCTCGCCGGCAGCGTGCTGCGCGAGGTGGCGGAGGAGACAGGCCTCGGCCGCGAGCATTTCGAACCGGAGCCGGGCTGGCACGCGGTGCTCACCGGCCCGCGCATCGCGCTGATGAAGATCCTGCGCGCGCACGAGCCGGCCGAGGCGTTGCGCGCGCGCATTCTCAATCATATCGCCGGCGAGGCGCAGCCCGAACTCGCCGACGTCCGCATCATCCGCAGCGAGGCGGACTTCGACCCGATGATGCCCGAATTCGTGCCGGCCTTTCTCAACCGCCTGTGGGGCGACGCGCGCTGAGGAACGCGGGCCAACGCCTGTTCGCCGCGATTAAACGCTTCGACCGAGGCCGGATCGGCCGAATGTCAATCGCGGACGGCGCTCACCTGGCAGTGTGTTGGAGCGCCGGCCGGCGATCGGGCGCGCTTTTCCAGGCGCTCGTGCCGGCCATAGACTGAAGCGCCTTCTCGCAGGACCGCTCCCCATGAAGCTTTCCCACCTCACGCGCCGCTTCCGCATCGACAAGCCCGGCCGCTTCCGGCTCGCCGATCATGACCCGGCCGAATGCCTGGGCCTCGACATCGAAAAGAACGCGGCCAAGGAGATGCTGGCGCTCGGCATCAAGCGGCTGTCCGAATTGCAGGAGCGGCTGTGGGCGAGCGACCGGTGGGCGGTGCTCGCCATCTTCCAGGCGATGGATGCGGCCGGCAAGGACAGCGTGATCAAGCACGTGATGACGGGCATCAACCCGCAGGGCTGCGAGGTGCATTCGTTCAAGGCGCCGGGCGCGCAGGAACTCGACCACGATTTTCTCTGGCGATCGGCCGCCTGCCTGCCCGAGCGCGGCCGCATCGGCATCTTCAACCGCTCGTACTACGAGGAAGTGTTGGTCGTGCGCGTCGATCCTCGACTGCTGGCGTCCGAGAAGCTGCCGCCGGAGGTCGTCAGCAACAACATCTGGAAGGAACGATTCGCCGACATCTGCGCCCTCGAAGACCACCTCCTGCGCAACGGCACGATCGTGCTCAAGTTCTTTCTCAACGTCTCGCGCGAAGAGCAGCGCCGGCGCTTCCTGCAGCGGATCGACAATCCTGCCAAGCGCTGGAAATTCTCCATGGACGACGTCGAGAAGCGCAAACGCTGGGACGACTACATGCGGGCCTACGAGGACATGATCCGCCACACCAGTCGTCCGGCGCCCTGGTACGTCGTTCCGGCCGACAAGAAGTGGTTCACCCAGCTCGTGGTGGCGGGCGCGATGGTGGACGCGCTCGACGGGCTCGACCTGCAATTTCCAAAGGTGAGCGGGGCGGCCACGAAGGACCTGGAAAAGGCCCGGCGCCTGCTGGAGGCGGAGCGGCCGCGGCGCGGCCGGCTCGCGCCGGGTCGCAGGAGCGACTGACGCTCAGCGATAGCCGTGCCGGTGCTTGACGGCGGCGAGCGCGCGCAGCGCCTCGGCCGCGTGGCCGGCCTGGCATTCGGCGGCGACCTGCCGCAGCTCCGGACGGATGCGGTCGTAGACCGACTGGTCGAGGTTTCCGGTCTGCGCGTCGCTGTCGATAATGGTGCGGAAACGGGCGATCGCCGCCTCGCACGAACCTCCGGCGATGGCAGGCGGCATCGACGCGCTGACGGCGAGAATCGCAAGGGCGAGGGCCGACAGGAGCTGCATGAAGGGCCTCGTTGGGGGCTGGGGCGAGGTGATTGCTTGAACCGGGCGCCGCCGGCCATGCCCGGCCGCGGCGGGGCGGATTCTGCAGGAACCGCAGAGGCAAATCCAGGCCGGCTGGTCCGTATCCGCCGCTGCCGGCTCCGGCCTGCGCCCCATCCCCCCGGTCGCGTTTCCGGCCGACGCGGGCGGGGACAACGGCTTGCCTCGGTGCGCCCAAGTCGGCTAGATAGGCCGAGGCTGCCTCAACCGAATGTCAACCATTCGGCGGAACACTGGCGGCCTGATGAGAGCCGAACGCAAGAGCCACGTCGTGAACGCGATTTCGACAGGCCAGATTGCGACCCGGACCGTTGCGGTCCCGGGCGGCGCTCTCATTCTTGGGACGGTCCTGCTGCTTACCAGCCCCTGAGGGCCGGCTGGGCCTTGCGCCTGGGCACTCAGGGGGTGTGCGGACAACCGAACCCCAAGGGCGCCCGAGGGGAGACCCGACAAGGCGCGATCGCAGAGAAGGACCGTTTCCATGGCCACGCAGCCCCAGTCCGACAAGGACCGCGTCGTCATCTTCGACACCACCTTGCGCGACGGCGAGCAATCGCCCGGCGCCACCATGACGCACGAGGAGAAGCTCGAGGTCGCCGAACTGCTCGACCACATGGGCGTCGACATCATCGAGGCCGGCTTTCCGATCGCCTCGGAGGGCGACTTCCTCGCCGTCAACGAGATCGCCAAGCGCACCAAGCGGGCCGTGGTCTGCGCTCTCTCTCGCGCCGGCCAGAAGGACATCGACCGGGCGGGCGAGGCGATCAAGCCGGCCGAGCGCAGCCGCATCCACACCTTCATCTCGACCTCGCCGGTCCACATGAAGTGGAAGCTGCAGATGGAGCCGGAAAAGGTCTACGAGATGGTGATCTCGTCGGTGACACGCGCGCGCAACTACACCGACGACGTCGAGTGGAGCTGCGAGGACGGCACGCGCACCGAGCATGACTTCCTCTGCCGCTGCGTCGAGGCCGCCATCAAGGCCGGCGCCACCACCATCAACATCCCGGACACCGTCGGCTATACCATGCCGGACGAGTACTACGCGCTGTTCAAGATGGTGCGCGAGCGTGTGCCGAACTCCGACAAGGCGCGCTTCTCGGTCCACTGCCACGACGATCTGGGACTGGCGGTCGCCAACTCGCTCGCCGGCGTGCGCGCAGGCGCACGGCAGATCGAATGCACCATCAACGGCATCGGCGAGCGTGCCGGCAACGCCGCGCTCGAGGAAGTGGTGATGGCGATGCGGGTGAGGAACGACATCATGCCGTTCCACACCGGCGTCGACGCGACCTATCTCACGCGCGCCTCGAAGCTCGTCTCGGCGGTGACCTCGTTCCCGGTGCAGTACAACAAGGCGATCGTCGGCCGCAACGCCTTCGCGCATGAGTCCGGGATCCACCAGGACGGGATGCTCAAGCACACCCAGACCTACGAGATCATGACGCCCGAGAGCGTCGGGGTGAAGCAGACCTCGCTCGTCATGGGCAAGCACTCGGGACGGCACGCCTTCATCCACAAGCTGGAGGAACTGGGCTACCAGCTCGCCGGCAACCAGCTCGAGGACGCCTTCGTGCGCTTCAAGGCGCTCGCCGACCGCAAGAAGCACGTCTACGACGAGGACATCGAGGCGCTGGTCGACGAGGAGATCGCCACCGCCCAGGACCGCATCAAGATCGTGTCGCTCACGGTGATCGCCGGCACGCACGGCCCGCAGCGCGCCACCATGAAGCTCGACATCGACGGCCGGCAGGTGATCGAGGAATGCGAGGGCAACGGCCCGGTCGACGCCACGTTCAACTGCATCAAGGCGCTGGTGCCGCACGAGGCGACGCTCGAGCTTTACCAGGTGCACGCGGTGACCGAGGGCACCGACGCGCAGGCCGAGGTGTCGGTGCGGCTGTCGGAAAACGGCAAGTCGGTGACCGCCAAGGGCGCCGATCCCGACACGCTCGTCGCCTCCGCCAAGGCCTATCTCGGCGCGCTCAACAAGCTGATGGTCAAGCGGCAGATGACCAAGCCCGAGGCGATGGTCGCGCAATAGACGCTGCCCTTTCCCGTGGGCCAGCCGCAACGCGTGACGCACCTCTCCCCGCCGGGGAGAGGTGCTGTTCGTTTGTTTGGCCACGTTCGATCCATCTGATTCATCCAATTCAGAGCGAACGCCTTCCGCGGTGCGCGGCCGGTCGGCGCGCAGGCCGAACCAGAACGGATGCCGTCCTCGGGTGGGATTCCGAGAGGGGCCGGGTGGCGGTCGCGCTGGTCGATCCGCACTGCCGCGCGACCGGATTCTGGAAATTCAGTGTCGTCTTGTGCAGGTTCTTGAAAGAGAAATTCTTTTTTTCTTGGTCGTATTGTCTTTCGTGAGAAGCGAACTTTAACTCTTTGCCCAATTGGTCGGGGCAAGACGATGTCTGAAATCTCCAGCACTGCTGACTGGGTCGGCGAAGACCGTGCAGACAATGTTGCACTGGCGCCGAGAGTCAGCGAGGACTGGCTCTCGCTGGTCATCGGGCTGCTCATTTTTGTTTTGGCGCTGGTCAGCTTGACCAATGTCAGCGTGATCGGATGGGTGGTATCGACCTCGGTATGGACGAGCCTCGCCACCGCGCTGCACGCCGCGTCGAAGAGCTACGCCGATCTCGGCGGTTTCGGGGCGCTGGTCGCGACTTATGTCGCGCTGCTGGTGGTGCTGGGCGGCGCCGCGCTCGCGCTCAGGAGCGACCTCAAGAAATTCGCGCTCGCCTTCACCGCCGTGTTCTGGTTGGCCTATGCAAGCTGGCTTATCGGCAACTATGCGAATTTCGCCGCGGTGACGCCGGCCGAGCTGAACAAGTTCGGCATCACCTGGTCGCTCAAGCTGACCAATGAAGGCGGCTATATCTTTGCGCTGCTCGGCGGCCTGATCATCGCCAACGTGTTTCCGCGCTTTGCCGAGACCATCAAGGAGGCGGTGCGGCCCGAGCTCTACATCAAGATCGCCATCGTGATTCTCGGCGGTGTGTTCGCGGTGACGGCGGCAGGCAAGCTCGGCCTGGCGACGTCGCTGCTGTTGCGCGGCACCGCGGCGATCATCGAGGCCTATCTGATCTACTGGGCGGTCGTTTACTTCGTGGCGCGCAAGTGGTTCGGCTTCAGCCGCGAATGGGCGGCGCCGCTGGCGTCGGGCATCTCGATCTGCGGCGTCTCGGCGGCGATCGCCACCGGCGGTGCGATCCGCGCCCGCCCGGCGATCCCGGTGCTGGTGTCGTCGCTGGTCGTCGTCTTCGGCGTCGTCGAGGTGCTGATCCTGCCGCTCATTGCGCAGACGTTCCTCTCGCACGAGCCGCTGGTGGCCGGCGCCTGGATGGGACTTGCGGTGAAGACCGACGGCGCGGCGGTTGCCGCCGGCGGCATCTCCGAAGCGCTGATCCTGGCGCAGAACGCCGCCGAGGGCGTCAAATATCAGCCCGGCTGGATGGTCGGCACCACCACGACCGTCAAGGTGTTCATCGACATCTTCATCGGCGTGTGGGCGTTCGTGCTCGGTTACATCTGGACCAACCATATCGAGCCGACAAAGGACAAGGCGAGAGTCCGCGAGATCTGGGACCGGCTGCCGAAATTCGTTCTGGGCTTCGTGATCACGTTCATCGCCGGGTTGCTTCTCGTGCTTGCCACGCCGGCCACGGTCGCCGCCAAGGTGCCAGCCGCGATCGGGGAGGCCAACAGCTTCCGGCTGGTGTTCTTCATCCTGACGTTCTTCTCGATCGGGGTGCTGTCGAACTTCCGGCGCTTGTGGGCGGAAGGCTTCGGCAAGCTTGCCGGTGTCTATCTGCTGTGCCTGTTCGGCTTCGTCGTCTGGGTCGGACTGCTGATCTCGTGGCTGTTCTTCGCCGGCGTCAAGCCGCCGCTGGCGAGCTGAGGAGGTTGCAATGACCGATGTTCGCAACGAGCTGAACAATCAGGCCAATGAACCGTTGTTGCCGATCGAGAAGAAGCTGATCGGCTGGAGCCTCGGCATCGGCGTTGCGCTGCTGATCGTTCTGGCGGTCGTCAACCACTTGTTCACGGCCGCCTAGCGCATGTCCGGCGACGAGCAAGCGGTTCACCGATGACCTCCTCCTGAGGAGTGCGAGGCGTTTCCCGCCAAGGATCAAGTCCTGAAATGCTGAAGCGGGGCGACGATACAAGCCAACGTCGCCCCGCGTTTGGTATTTCGGCGATCTGCATTTTTTGCCGATGTCGGCCAGACGCCTTCGGCCGTGGTCCACCGTCCGGGCCGGACGCCATGCCGCAACGGCGGAAGCGACCCTCAGAGGTCAACTCCCCTGCCGCACGGTCGGCGACCATGGGGTGATCACGCCTCGTCGGAAGCGCGCGCGACGCCGTTGCGCATTCGCCCATGATCCGCGCGGGCTATTCCTTCGCCGCCGAGTGGATGGTCGTTGCGCGCACCCTGTAGAGCTGGAAGCGCGCGCCTTCCTGCACCAGTGACAGGTGCGCGGGATCGGGATTGTCGGCGCCCGGCTCGGTGAACAGCACGTAGACGTAGTCGAAGTGCTCGGGCCAGCGGTCCCAGAAATGGTGGCGCTGGTCGGGCGCCGGATCGACCGCGAGCCGCAACTGGTCGAGCGACGGCGGCGTGCCGTCGGCGGTGTCGACCTGGTCGCGGTAAGGCGCGCGTACGCGCAGGATCTGCTTGCCGACGACCGTGAAGGCGGTGGTGACGAGGGCGGAGCGCTCGATCATGGCGAGACACGGCGCGTGCACGAGGCCGAGGTCGCGCACGTCCTCGCCGGCGCCGAGGTCCGCGTAGGCGACGAGCACGCGCGAGCCGCGGTCGATCCGCTTCACCGACTTGGCGAGCTCCACTTCCTGCGCCGACAGCCGGGTCCACATCGTCTGCACCTCGGTGACGCGCACCGCGAGCAGCGTCACGAGCACCGTGGCAAAGACGCGGCATACGGTGCGTGTCTGGAATTCGAGCTGGGCGCAGGCGATGATCATGAAGGCGAGCGCGATCGGCAGGCGCTGGTCGGCCATGTAGGTCTCGAACATCACCCGCGGCATGGCGAGATAGACGAGGCCGCCGACGGCGAGCAGCATCCAACCGTACTGATGCAGGCGCAGCGCACGCTGGCGCGCCGCCCAGGCGGCCGAGAGCGCCACGATCGCGGTGAGCGCGAACGCAACGTAGTCCGAATAGACCTCGATGACGTAGACGAGGCCGTCGATCTTGCCGCGCGGTTCCCAGAAATTCTCGCCGCTCAGCGACCAGGTCGGGCTCATCAGCAGCAGCGGCAGGATCGGGAGGAACTGCACCCCGCAGGAGAAGAAGTCGACGAGCCGCGGGCCGGGCGGCTTGCGGCGGCCCTCCCACAGCCGCAGGAGCTCGAAGGCGAGCAGCCCGAGGCCGTACACGCCGACGGTGAACAGGTGGCAGAAGTACAGCGTCGTCACCAGCAGCGTGAGCACGCCGTTGCGCAACAGCCAATGCCGCTCGCGCAGCGCCACCCAGGCGGCAAGGCTCCACAGCACCAGCCCGATGCCGAACACGTAGTTCATCACGCCGACGAGAAACACGTTGTTGTAGAGCAGCGGAAAGGCGACCAGCGGCAGCGCCGACCAGCGGCCGTAGAGCGCCCGGTTGAGTGCGAGCGTCCCCGACATGATCAGGGTGAAGCAAGCGACGGTGTAGACCTGGCCCGCCAGATAGACGTTCATCACCCGCTCGAGGACGGGGACGACGAGGTCCATCATCAGGTTCGGGATCGCCTGCCATTCGATGCGATAGAAGCGCGACAGGTCGGGATCGGAATTCCCGACCGCGATGACATGCATGCGCGCCAGGTGGTTGGCGTAGTCGCTCAGCGGCGGCAGCGGATGGGAGAACAGCGGGACGGAGACGACCCCGGCGAGGACCAGGAACAGCAGCGCGATCTCACGCCCGGTGAATGCCGCCGACCGCGGCCCGGCCCAATCCATGGCGGCCGCGCTCAGGACCGTCGACGCGGGCTTCCTAGCGGTATCCACGCAAATCTCCGACGCCTGCGGCTCGAGCGGATCGAGCCGATCAAAGAGGCCGTGTCCCAAAACGAATGCCCCCCCCCCCGCCGTCGCGGCGCCGCGTGAGGCGTCCCGCCGGATTATTCGGCCAACCCGTCTTTTTTTCGCTGTTTCCGCCTGAATTCTCGATGAACGAATTGCGGCGGGCGCATCGGGGAGCCGAGGCGTCGAGTCCGGTGCGTGGCGCCTGCGGTGAGGGAAGGGGCGGGAGGGCGCGCGGACGGACGGCCCGGAGGCGTCAGGCGGCCGGGGTGTCGAGCGCCGACGGCGGGGAGGCCGGCTGGGCCCGGGGGTCGCGGCCATCCCGTTCAAGCGCCTTGGCAATTTCCGTTGCCAGGGTGTTGAGTTCGAACGGCTTGGGCAGGAAGGCGAAATGCGCCGGAATATCTCGCCCGTTCGCCACATGCCCGCTGGTGAGCAGGACCGGAAGATCGGGGAACTCGGCCCGGACCGCGCCGGCGAGCGCGATGCCGTCCATCGGACCGGCCATCACCACGTCGCTGAGCAAAAGATCGACGGCGTAGCCGCCGCGCAACAGGTCGAGCGCGCGGTCCGCCGAATCGGCGACCGTCACCTGCTGGCCGAGCTGATCGAGCATGGTGGTGAGGGCGGCGGCCACCTCCGCGTCGTCCTCGACCAGCAGCACGCGGCATGTTGACTTCCGGGGCGGATCTGTCTCCGCCGACGCGGCACTTCCGGACGGCTGACCGCGGCTGCGCGGAAGATAAAGAGTGATCGTCGTCCCGGCCCCCACCTCGCTCCGCACCGTGACCGTGCCGCCGGACTGGTGGACGAATCCATAGACCTGCGAGAGTCCGAGGCCGGTTCCCTTGTCGGGGCTCTTGGTCGTGAAGAACGGGTCGAAGACCCTGGAAACCAGTTCGGGAGGGATGCCGCACCCGGTATCGGAAACGCAAATGGCCACGTACTCGCCTTCGAGATCGTCGACCGCGGACGCGCGATCGAGCACGACGTTGCGGGCGCCGAGCGTGATGGCGCCGCCGTCCGGCATGGCGTCGCGTGCGTTCACGAAAAGGTTGAGGAGCGCGAGCTCGAACGCGCCGACATCGACCTCGATCGGCCAGAGGTCCGCCGGAATCTCGTCGCGAAGCGCGACGTCGCCGCGCAGGGAGCCGGTCAGCATGGGGCGAATCGCGCCGAGACGGTCTCGCAGGTCCAGCACGGTGGGGCTGAGCTGCTGCCGGCGCGAGAATGTCAGGAGCTGGCGTGTCAGGTTCTCGCCGCGTGAGGCGGCGACCCGAATGGCTTCGATCGACCGCTGGTCGCGAGGATCCTTCACGCGCCGCGCCAGAATCTGCGCGTGCCCGCTCACCACCATCAGCAGGTTGTTGAAGTCGTGGGCGATCCCGTCGGTGAGTTGTCCGAGCGCTTCCATCTTCTGCGACTGGGCGAGCTGTTCCTGCGCCCGCTGCAGCGCTTCCTGGGCCCGGGCGCCGTTCGGTGATGTCGCGGGTGATCTTGCCATAGCCGATGAGCTCGCCTCCGACGTCGCGGATGGCGTTGACCACGACGCTCGCGTGGAAACGCGAGCCGTCCTTGCGCATGCGCCAGCCTTCGGCCTCGTAGGCGCCGGTCTCCGCCGCGACTGCGAGCGAATGGGCCGGAATGCCGGCCGCGCGGTCCTCCGGCGTGTAGAAACAGTCGAAGTGCTGGCCGATGATCTCTTCCGAACTGTACCCGGTGGTGCGCTGCGCCCCGATGTTCCAGTCGGTGACGAAGCCGCCCGGGTCGAGCATGCAGATGGCGTAGTCCGAGACGCCCTCGACCAGGAGACGAAACCGGCGCTCGCTTTCGGTGAGGGCCTCCTGCGCCAACTTTCGTTCCGTCATGTCGCGGGTGATTTTCGCGAACCCGATCAACGCTCCGGTTTCGTCGCGTACGGCGTCCAGGATGGCGAGGACCCAGACCCGGCTGCCGTCCTTGCGCACGCGCCAGCCTTCGCTTTCGGCCCGTCCGACCTCGCGCGCCGCGGCGAGCAGCTTCTGCGGCACGCCCGCCTCCCGGTCCGCGGGCGCAAAGAAGCACGAGAAGTGGTGGCCGATTGCCTCGGCGGCCGAATAGCCCTTGATCCGCTGCGCGCCGGGATTCCAGGTTGCGATCCGGCCCTCGGGGTCGAGCATGAAGATCGCGTAGTCGACGATCGCCTCGACCAGCAACTGGAACCGGCGCTCGTTCTCGATCAGATGGATGGTAGATGCTCGAATCTCACGCGCACCCATGCGACTCCCTCGCCGGCCCTGAAAGGTTCCCATCTCGACAATTCGTTTCGTGACGGGCGTGTTCCCGTTCGGCCTTTTCCCCTCGCGCCGGGCGCGGCCCGTGTCCGGGTCCCGACGCAATCCAGGCCCTCGCCGACGGGCGTCGAGGCGGATTCTGTGGAACCAGAAGCAAATGGTCGGCGTTACCAGTATTCCGCTTCAATCGTTGCCGCGCGCGGGAACCGGCCACGCCGGCCGTCGGGCCCGGAGCCTGTCCGTTCGAGATCCGCTCCGCCCATCCACGTCAGGCCACGCCGCGCATTTCTCCGCCCGCGGGCGGGGGAATCGTCACGCCCTCGGCCGCGTATTCGTTGAGCTTGTTGCGCAGGGTGCGGATCGAAATTCCGAGGATGTTCGCCGCGTGGGTCCGGTTGCCGAGGCAGTGCTTCAGGGTCTCGAGGATGAGGTCGCGCTCGACGTCGGCAACCGTGCGGCCGACCAGGGCGCGGGTCACCTGTTCGGCCGCAAGCGCCGCATGGGCGACGGCCGGCGGCTGCTTCACCTGGTCGAGGCGCTCGCCGTCGGGCGAGAGGATCGCCTCCGGTCCGATCTCGTCGCCGGTGGCGAGCAGCACCGCGCGGTGAATCGTGTTTTCCAATTCGCGCACGTTGCCCGTCCAGCGGTTGAGGGTGAGCTGGCGCTTGGCTTCGGTGGAGATCGGACGCACCGGCACCCCGTTCGCCTCGGCGTACATCTTGGCGAAATGCTGGGCGAGTTCGAGCACGTCGGCCGGGCGCTCGCGCAGCGGCGGGATCTTCAGGTTCACGACGTTGAGCCGGAACAGCAGATCCTCGCGGAATGTCCCTTCGCGCACCGCCTCGGAAAGGTTGCGGTTGGAGGTGGCGATGATGCGAATGTCCACCGGCACCGGACGCGTGCCGCCGACGCGGTCGATGACGCGCTCCTGGATGGCGCGCAGGAGCTTGGCCTGCAGCCGCACGTCCATCTCGGAAATTTCGTCGAGCAGCAGCGTGCCGCCGGACGCCTCCTCGAACTTGCCGATGCGGCGGGCGATCGCCCCCGTGAAGGCGCCTTTCTCGTGGCCGAACAGCTCGGACTCGAGCAGTGACTCGGGAATCGCGGCGCAATTGACGGATATGAAGGATGCGCGCGCACGGTTCGAGCGGGCGTGAACGTAGCGGGCGAGCACCTCCTTGCCGGTGCCGGACTCGCCGGTGATCAGAACGGACGCGTCCGAGGGAGCGATCTGCTGCGCCAGCTTGATGACGTGCGCCATCGCATCGTCGCGATAGACGAGCTCGCGGGTGTCGTTGGCGACCGCTGCGAGCACAGCGGCGATCATCTCCGGATCGGGCGGCAGCGGAATGTATTCCTTGGCGCCGGCGTGAATGGCGGCGACCGCCGCTCGCGCGTCGTTGTTCGTTCCGCAGGCGACGATCGGAACGTGGATGTGCTCGGCTTCGAGCCGCAGCACGAGGTCGCGGATGTCGATGCCGACGTCTACCATCATCAGGTCGGCGCCGCGTCCGGAGCGCAGCACCTTCAGCGCCTGCTCGCTGTCGTTGGCGTGGGTGACCGCCGCTCCTTTGTCCATCGCGATCTTGGTCGCGGCGGTGAGCTGGCCCTTGAGGCTTCCGACGATCAGGAGGCGCATGGCATGGCTCCTTTCATTCTGATCCCGTTGCGGTCAGGCCGGCGCCGCACGCGAAGACGTGCGCGGCCCGGCGTTTGGAAAGTCCGGCGCACGCGCGTGATCGCGAATTGCGCTCTCGGGCCGGCGCAGGCGAAGCGCATCAGTTCCGCTCCGCCTTGATGATTTCGGTCATCGTCACACCGAGCTTGTCCTCGACGAGAACGACCTCGCCGCGCGCCACCAGCCGATTGTTGACGTAGATGTCGATCGCCTCTCCGACCTTCCGGTCGAGTTCGAGCACGGTGCCGGGACCGAGCTTGAGCAGGTCGCCCACCTCCATCCGCGAGCGGCCGAGGATTGCGGAGACCTGCACGGGCACGTCGAACACGGCTTCGAGGTCGGCGGCGCCATGCACCGCGCCTTCGTTCTCGGGCGCGAGCGGCGCCTCGTCGGCGATCGGCGCGCTTTCGCCGTCGAGATTGGGTAGCGGGACCTTGCTGTCGTCGACTGCCATGGCTCGTTCTCCCGGCGAATTCAGGTGGCGGCGGGGCTGCCGCGGCGTGCGGTGACATAGCGCTCGACCGCCTCCGCAATCGCCCGCTCGGTGGCGGCCCGGTCACGGCGAATGCCGCCGTCGGCCCACTCGACGCGACAGTCTCCGGGCGCCACGTCGCGTTCGGCGAGCACGACGAGCCGCCCTTCGAAACCGCGCCCGCGCGCGATCTCTTCCAGCCGCTCGCGCGCGGCGGCGTAGAGCGCCTCGTTCACGCGCACGACCACATGGGGCGCGGTGACCAGCTCGGCGAAGCATTCGGTCGCGAGCGCGGCGATCTCCACGAAGGGTTCGCGCGCGATCAGCGCGGGGGCGAGCTTGCGCGCCACCGCGACCGCCACTTCGACGGCTTCGCTCTCGAGCCGCTCCTCGAGCGTTTGCATGTTCCGTCCGAGCTGCTCGACCGCTGCGGCGATGCGCTCGAGGGCGGCGGCGGCGCGACGCTCCGCCTCCGAGCGCGCCTGCGCCTCGGCGGCGGCGAGGCCGGTGCGGGAGCCGCGCGCCTCGGCCTCGGCGAGCGCGGCCTCGTGGGCGGCCGTGGAGATCTTCGGCTCCACTTCCTTCGGGGCGGGGCCGAAATCCGTGTCGAACAGGAACTTCGCGCGCGCGCTCATTGATGAGGCTCCGAGGGCGGCATCAGTACACGAGCTCCTCGTCGCCGCGGTTCTTGGTGATCATCAGCTCGCCCTTGGCGGCGAGGTCCTTGGCGAGGTTGACGAGCAGGGCCTGCGCCTCGTCGACGTCGCGCAGGCGCACCGGCCCCATCGCCTGCATGTCGTCGAGCAGCATCTTGGCGGCGCGGCTCGACATGTTCTTGAAGAAGAACTGGCGCACCGCTTCCGACGCGCCCTTGAGGGCGACCGCGAGCTTGTCCTTGTCGACGTAGCGCATCATCGTCTGGGCGGACGCGGTATCCAGCTTGACCAGATCGTCGAAGGTGAACATCAGGTTCTTGATCCGCTCGGCGCTTTCGCGGTTCGCCTCTTCGAGCGCGGTCATGAAACGCGTCTCGGTCTGGCGGTCGAAATTGTTGAAGATCTCGGCCATGACCTCGTGCGCGTCGCGCCGGCGCGTCTGCGACAGGTTCGACATGAATTCGGTGCGCAGCGTGTTTTCGACGCGCTCGATGACTTCCTTCTGCACCGCCTCCATCTTCAGCATGCGGTTGACCACATCGAGCGCCAGTTCCTCCGGCAGGATCGACAGCACACGCGCGGCGTGTTCCGGGCGAAGCTTGGAAAGGACGACGGCGACCGTCTGCGGGTACTCGTTCTTCAGATAGTTTGCGAGCACCTGCTCCTGCACGTTCGAGAGCTTCTCCCACATGTTGCGGCCGGCCGGGCCGCGAATTTCGTCCATGATGTTGGAGACGCGTTCGGGCGGCAGGTACTGATGCAGGAGGCGTTCGGTCGCGTCGAAGTTGCCCATGAGCGCGCCGGACGCGGACATCCGCGAGACGAATTCCAGGAGCAGGTTCTCGACCGTGTCGGCCTGGATCGTTCCGAGCTGCGACATGACGATCGAGATCTGGCGCAGCTCGTCGTCGTCGAGCAGGCTCCACACCTTGCCGCCGTATTGTTCGCCGAGCGCCAGCATGAGGATCGC
Source organism: uncultured Hyphomicrobiales bacterium (assembly GCA_964538565.1). Lineage (GTDB taxonomy): Bacteria > Pseudomonadota > Alphaproteobacteria > Rhizobiales > Xanthobacteraceae > CAYVBN01. The sequence goes on from CAZIGW010000016.1 coordinate 14,792, forward strand.
CGCGCGCTCCGGCCCGGTGAGCACGCGTGACGGCGCCGCCTGGGCCTGCCGGCTCGCCAGCGTCGCCACGATGCTGGCGATGTCGTTGCCCTGGGCGGGAGAGGCGGAGGAGGGCGAGGCGGCCATGGTTCGGATGCGTTCGATGGTCAGGCGGCTTCATGCAGCCACTGGCGAAGGATGGAGACGGTTTCGTTGGGGTTGGTGTCGGCGAGTTCGCCCACCTTCTGGACCGATTGGGCGTGTACCTGGCCCTGCACCTGCGCGATGTCGATCATCTTCGCGGTCTCGCTGGGGACCGCCTTGATCGGCTCGTCGGGGCTTTCGGCATCGGGAGGCGGCAGCGCGGCCGCCTTCGCGCCCTCCGGAGTGACGATCCGGCGGACCAGCGGCCGAACCACGATGAGCAGGACGACGAGTGCGAGCAGCCCGAGCACCACGAGCTCGATCGCCCGCATGATGTCGTCCTTGGTGAACTGCAGATAGGCAAACAGCCCAGTCGGTTCGCTGATCGGCGTGGTGGGAACTTCGGCAAAGCGCAGATTGACGACCTCGACCTGGTCGCCGCGCCGCTGATCGAAGCCGATGGCCGTGCGCACGAGCGCCGCGATGCGCTCGATTTCCTCCTTGCTGCGCTCGTGATAGACAAGCTCGTTCTTGTCGTTGCGCGTATAGGTGCCGTCGACCAGCACGGCGACCGAGATGCGGTTGACACGACCCCCTTCGCTCACTTCCGTCTTGGTGGTGCGGGAGATCTCGTAGTTGACGATCTCGTCCGTTTTCTTCGTCACTTCGCGCGGCTGGACCGTGGTGGTGTTCTGGTTGGTGCCGGGAAGCTCGTTGCCGACGGTCACCTGGCCCTGGTTGTCGGACGTCGTCGCCTGTTCCTCGTGGTTCTGGCTCGATCGCACGACCCGCCCGTCCGGGTCGTAGCGTTCGGACGTCTGGGTGGTGCGGTTGAGGTCGAAGTCGGCCGTGAGCTGCACGCGCGCGTGGCCCGGACCAACCACGGAGGAGACGATGGATTCGACCTGCTCGCGCAGGCGTCGCTCGTAGGCGATCTGCCGCTCGTCGACGCTGCTGCCGAAGGCCGCCTGGTCGTCCTCGGCGCCGTCGGCGAGCAGCTGCCCGCTCTCGTCGACGATCGAGACACGCTGCGGCTTGAGGCCGTTGACGGCCGAGGCGACGAGATGGCGGATGGCGCGGACCTGCTGGCGTTCGAGCGTGCCGCGCACCTTGAGGACGATCGAGGCGGAGGGCTCCACCTTCTCGCGCGAGAACAGCGGGCGTTCCGGCAGCACCAGGTGGACCCGGGCGGCCTCGATGCGGTCGATCGCCTTGATGGTGCGGGCGAGCTCGCCCTCGAGCGCGCGAAGGTGATTGATGTTCTGCACGAAGCTCGTGGTGCCGAGGGCGTCGGACTTGTCGAAGATCTCGTAGCCGATGCCGCCGCCCTTCGGCAGCCCGCCTTCGGCGAGCTTCATGCGCAGCTTGGTGACGCTGCCGCTCGGGACCAGGATGATGGCGCCGTCGTTCTTGAGCTCGTAGGCGATCCCCTGGCGGTCGAGTTCCTTGACGATCGACGCGGAGTCCTCGAGCGAGAGGTCGGTGAACAGCGGCGTCATCTGCGGCGCGGTGACGCGCAGGATCACGAAGGCGAAGAATCCGATGAGGGCCGCGGTGACGGCTCCCATCGCGGCGAGCCGCGTCGGCCCCAACGCCTTGACGAAGTCGATAAAACCTTGCACCGGATCGGCCCTTGCACCCGCGAAGCGCAACGCGCATCACTGGGCAAGTTTTGCCGGGTGCTTGGTTTCCATTTGGTTAATGGCGGGCCGGTCGTGCGCGTCCGGCGTAGCATGGGCAGACGTGCGGCCAAACGGCATCACACCGGCTCCCGGCCGGTGCTCAGTCGAACATGTTCGCAGGAGCGGCTATTGCCGATATTGCTGGATGCGCGTGGTGCGCAATCCGGCCAGCCCGTGGCGATCGATCGAGTACTGCCAGGACAGGAATTCTTCGACCGTGAGCGTGTAGCGACTGCAGGCCTCTTCAAGCGACAAGAGCCCGCCGCGCACGGCCGCCACGACCTCGGCCTTGCGGCGGATCACCCACCGCTTCGTGCCGGGTGCGGGCAGATCCGCAATGGTCAGCGGACTACCGTCGGGCCCGATGACGTACTTCACCCTCGGGCGGATGGGTTCGGTCATAGATACTCTCACGCACAGAACAATCGACCGGGGGAAGCTACCAACCCGGGCTTAAAATTTGGCTAAGCACACGTGGAAATTGGTCAATATCTTCCGCTACGTCATCGTGCCCGGGCGGGGGATGCCGGTAACCGCGACGGTAACGCCCGACCGGTCCGGATGGCGGGCCGGGGCGGCCGTCCCCCGCGGGGCGGCCAGGGATTCGTTTGGACGCGGACGAAACTCAGCTCGAAAGACCCGGGCGCGTCACCCGCTTGATCTGGTTCGGAGTGAAGTTCTGCCCGCCGACCGACAGTACCGGCGGGTTCTGCGACAGGTCGACGGAATCGACTACGCCCTCGACCTGCGTGGTGACCGCGACCGGCTGGCCGCTCGCGTCGGTGGCCGTAATGGACAGCTTGTAGGTGCCGTCCGGCCATTGCGTGCCGTCGTTGCCCTTGCCGTCCCACACGAAGTTCTGCATCCCGGCCTGCATCGAATAGCTGGCGGAGTACACGGTCTGGCCGGTCGAATCCGTGATGTTGACGGTCGCGTTCGCGGGCTTCGGCACCGAGAAGGTCCACTGCGCCTGCGAATCCGTCAGTTGCGTCGTCGATCCTTCGACCGAGACAGTCGCGCCCAGATAGGTCATGGCGACGGTCGATTGCGCGGCCTGCTCCAGCGACACGAGAGCTGAGAGGTTCTGGTTCATGTTGATCTGCTGCTCGACCGAGGCGAACTGCACGAGCTGCTGCGTGAACTGGTTGGTGTCGAGGGGATCGAGCGGGTTCTGGTTCTTGAGCTGCGTCGTCAGGAGCTGGAGGAACGTGTTGAAGTTCCCGGCGATCGTGTTGGCGCCGCTCGACGCGCTCGAGGAGCTGCTGGAATTCGTGTTGCCGGTGCCGCTCGTGCTGGCCGTATTGACGTTCAGGAACGAGAAGGGGGTCGGGTCGCTGACGCTCGCCATGATCGGCTCCTTTGTACCCTAGACGCGAATGTCGATGCCGGAGGCTCCGCCGAGGAAGCGGCCGTAGCCGCGCGCCGCATCGACCGAAACAATGTCCTCGTCGGGAATCACCAGCCGGGCGGCGTTCGGCAGCGCGTCCTGCCCGTTCTGGTTCTGGCCGGGATTCTGGTCGCGCAGCGAGAACTGCATGCCGCTGTCGCCCGTCTTCAGTCCGGCCTGCTGCAGGGCGCGCTCGAGTTGCGGCGCGTCGCGGCGCAGGAGGTCGAGGGTCTCCTGCCTGTCGACCACCAGCCGCGAAGTCACCTTGCCGTCGCGGTCGACGTCGAGCCGCACCTCGACGCGCCCGAGCTCGGGCGGGTCGAGACGGATCTCGAAGCGGTTCTTGCCCGACTGGAAGCGCGCCGCGATCTCGACCGGCAGACCGGCAACCGGCACGGCGGGAAGACC
>CAZIGW010000017.1:0-8893 GCA_964538565.1 uncultured Hyphomicrobiales bacterium
CGTGCTCGCGGCCGAGCATCGCATCTACCCCCTCGCCCTCGCCTTCGTCGCGGAAGGACGCGTGCGCACTCTCGACGGGCGCTGCGAGATCGAGGGTGGCGGCGTGTCCGAGCGCATGCTCGTCGCGCCCGAGTAGGAGTCGCCCTGCCTGCGACGGCGCGCGCGAGGCAACAAAAAACCCCCGGTGCTGAACCGGGGGCTACGGGTGACACCCGAAACCGGAGTGCTCTCCGGCCTGGTCGCTCACGCGACCTTGAGGTTCTCCGCGGACGTCTTTCCACGGTTGGTGACGAGTTCGTACTCGATCACCTGACCTTCATTGAGGGTGCTGAGACCAGCGCGCTCGACAGCCGAGATATGGACGAACACGTCCTTGTCTCCCGTCTGAGGACGAATGAACCCATAGCCCTTGGTCGGATTGAACCATTTGACGGTGCCTTTTTGCATCGTCTGTCTCCTGAGTCAGCCAGAACGTCAGCGGCACGCGGACGGCATCGCTGCAGACCGCGCCACAACTCGAATTTTTGGGGATCCGAAGCGATAGCGTCTCCGACGCGCAAGGCCGGAACGGCCAAAATCCGATTGCGCGCATACAAGACCGAAAAAATACGGCCGAAGCAAGGCCAGCGTCCGACATCGCTCGCACGTCCGGTTGTGGCCGCAAAGTCACACGCGCGCCCGCGGCATTCGCGATCAATGGAAAGACGTTGACGACGCAGCGATTTCCGGACGTATTTGAATACGGCACGAAGGTGCAGGCGCCGCCACGGCAAATTTTTAATCTGTTTTTTCACGGTTCTGAGGTGAGGCGTTTACCGTGCGTAATGATGGCGTTGCCCAATCCGCGCTGAAGCGCAGCGGTCGTGATCGGCGTCGGATTCGCAAACGCGCTTCAGCACGCCTCATTGCCGCCGCATCGGGCGCGGTGCTGTTGTCGACCGCGACGGCATCGGCGCAGTGCGCGTTCAGTTGCGGACCTTCGCCGTCGCAGGTTTCCGCCGACAGCGCCAACACCGCGGTCTCGACCGAGTTTGCGCTGCTCGATCTCGGCACGCATTTCCTGCACGTGCTCGGCGACCGCGGCAGCGACCGCGGCGACGTCTGGGGGAATGCTCCCAATCCGCAGGGGGGCGGCGCGTCAGATATCCGTCAGCCGCCGCGCTATCGCGCCTGGGCCGAGGGCTATGGCCTGTGGTCGCGCACCGATGCCAGCACCGATTTCGCCGGCGACCGGCGTCGCGCGTTCGGCGGAGTGGCCGGCCTGAGCGCGATGCTCGCGCCGGGATTCAACCTCGGCTTCTCGGTGGACCAGGGGCACACCAAGATCGACGTGTCGTCGCTGCCCCAGCGCGCCACGCTCGATCTCACCCAGGTGGGGCTCAACGCCTCGTGGGAGTCGGGACCGTGGGCGGTCAGCGCCGCGCTCGTTCACGGTCTTGGCGACGTCGAGGCGACGCGCGACACGGCCGCCGGCGCGGCACTCGCCTCCTACGACGCGCGCTTGTGGGGCGCGATCGCGGAGCTCAGCTTCTACCGCGGCTTCGGCACCCTGCGGGTGATTCCGAAGATCGGGCTCGACTGGATGCAGACCGAGACCGATCCCTATGCCGAGACCGGCGGCCTCGATCCGGTCGCGGTGCCGGGCCAATCGTCCCGACGCACGCGCGCCTATGCGGGCCTGGAGATCGGCAACACGTGGATCGTCGACAGGACCTTCTACGATCTCGCCGCCTACGGACGCTTCGTCGACATCGTTTCGCAGGAGACCCCGGTCCTGCAGGTGACCTCCGCCTCCGGATCGGCGACGCCACGCGTCATCCAGGGCGCGGTCGAGAGCCGATACGGCTTCGACACCGGCGTCATGGCGTCGGCGCGGCTTTCGGAACTGGCGCGCCTCTACATCGGCTACGAGGGCCGCTTCCGCGACAATTTCCAGGCGCACGGCGGCAACATCGGCCTCGAGGTCCGCTGGTAGGGCGGCCGCGATCTGCACGAACGGTTTGCGGACTTTGCCCTCGGCTCGTTGAGAACGGGCCCAATCGGCCCGGCGCGCTTCGCGGGCTCTCCAGCGTTTTCGAGCGAAGTGAGTGTCGATTCGCGTGAAGGAAGCTTGTCAAGGCAGGAACCAAGAGCCCCGACTCTGATCCCATCAAAGCCGGAAAGGCGCTAGCGCCGCCGGCACGTCGCCAGCGAGCGATCGGAGCGCACGGAGATCGGCAGGATTCCGGTGACCGAATAGCTGTTGAGGTCGGTCTTCGACATCTGCCCGGCGACGTTCTCGGCATAGCACCGGCAGGCGGCCGGGCTCGCCGTATGGCCGAACTCGAACGCACACTTCTCGACCAGGTGCTGATAGGCCTGGTCGGCGAAATAGTTCTCCGGTACCGGACCGGGCGAAAGCGATTCGTAGAAGCCGCAACCGCCGACGAGCGGCAGCAGCGACGCGACCACAATGGCATTGCGGAAGAAAGCGCGAGACATGGGCGTGATTCTCCCCCGACAGAGCGCGTGCGCTGAACGCACGATGCCGCCCGATGGCGAGCCCCTGCCCCGACTTTATTCCCGCACGTTGCGTTTGATCCAGGGCCATCGCGCAGCCGCCGCGCCGGCTGCGAAGGCGCGGGCACGAATTGCTGACCGAACGGAAGGCTGCTCCCGGCGAGCCGACGAGACGCGCGTCGGATGGACTTGGCCCGGCTCGCCCGCGCGCTTGCAGCCGCGCGCTCAGACCTCTTCGAGCGAAACTCGGTGGCGCCGCCGCCAGACGTAGCCCGACGTGACCACGAAGATCGCGCCGAGGATCTTGGCCGCCAGTTCGACGCGCTCGGGCGAGAAGTCGCTGAGCACACCCAGAACGATCGGATCGCTGCTGAGAATGTCGCCGGCCACCCAGCCGAGAATGGCCGCTCCGCCCCACACCAGGATGGGAAATCGCTCGAGCAGCGCGAGAATGATCGCGCTGCCGGCGATCACCATCGGAATGCTGACCGCGAGCCCGACGGTCAGAAGGACGAATTTGCCCTTGGCCACGGCCGCGACCGCGATCACGTTGTCGAGGCTCATGACGATGTCGGCGATGACGACGATCCGCACCGCGCGCCACAGGTCTTCGACGGCTTCCAGCGTGTCGGCGGCGTCGTGCCCCTGCGGCGCCAGCAGCTTGATGGCGATCCAGAACAGCGCAATCGCACCGATCAGCTTCAAGTAGGGCAGCGTCATCAGCATGGAGATGACGCCGGTGAACACGATCAGCAACACCGAGGCGAACCCGGCGCCGATCACCATCCCCCACATGCGTTCGCGCGGCGGCAGCTTGCGGCAGGCGAGCGCGATCACGACCGCGTTGTCGCCGGACAGCAGAATGTTGATCCAGATGACCTGCAGGACCGACAGCCAGAAGGTCGGCTGGGTCATTTCGGCGATCAGCGCGTCCATGTCGTTCGCTCCCCACCGGGCCCCGTCTGTTTCGGACCCGTTCTTGTTGTCGCTCGCCCGGCCCCCCTGGACCGGCGGCCCGGAATCCCCTCCCAGGTCCTGTACTGAAATGTCGCCAGTCCGCCAAGTGGGAGCGGCGGCGGCCGCGGCTGCGGCGCGTCGTGGGCGCCGCCGCGGCGCACCGGACCGACGGGAGCGACGTCAGACCGTGTCCTTCACCTGCCGTCCGCGGATCAGGAATCCGCCGAGCAGGGTTCCGACAGCTCCGAGGAAAGAGGATGCCAGGCGGATGTTCTCGTGGCCGTCGTGGCCGAGCACGTCCGTGTTCTCGATCACCACCGGATCGGTGGCCATCACGTCGCCGGCGATCCAGCCGAGCAGCGCCGCACCGGCCCACATCAGCATCGGGAAGTAGTTGAGAATGGCCATGACGATGGTGGCGCCGGCGACGATCGCCGGGATGCTCACGCCGAGGCCGAACACCAGAAGCGCGTAGTTGCCGTTCGCGGCGGCCGCGACGGCGATGACGTTGTCGAGGCTCATCACGATGTCGGCGAGCGCGATGAGCTTGATCGCCCGCCACATGCTGTCGCTCGCGGCGGACGCGCTGCCGTCCTCGTGCTTGGGCGGCGCCAGCAGCTTGACGGCGATCCACAGGAGCGCGGCGCCGCCGATGATCTTGATGTAGGGGAACAGCATCAAGGTCGAAACGATGCTGGCGAACGCGATGCGCATCAGCAGCGCGACCGCGGTGCCGATCACCATTCCGCCGATCCGCTGCTTCGAGGGCAGGCTGCGGCACGCCAACGCGATGACGATGGCGTTGTCGCCCGACAGCAGGATGTTGATCCAGATGATCTCGGCGACCGCGACCCAGAACTGAGGTTGGGACAAATCGCTCGATCCAAGGAATTGGCTTGCGCCAGACAATATGCCGTTCACCTCGCCGCCCCCAGTTTATTGGCCATTTGCGTCATCACGCTGTCCTGCTTCCTCCTCCCCGCAGCAGTCCGGACCCTACGGGCGGCTCGCGACGCCGTTCGAAAGCCGATGTTGCCGTCGAGAATCCTTCCAGGAGGTGATGATGACGCTTCCGGTCCCCAACGCCCCAATGATCAAGAGCGGCCACTGCAGCGAATCCGAGACAACGGCCAGCTCGGCGTCGAGTTCATCAAGGAGTGCGAGATAGGTCGAGCCCCACATCCCGACCAGCGCGGACCACGTTTCCACAATGCGCTTCGGAGATGGGATCATGACGATTTCCGCTGAACGATCATGCGCTTGGACGCACATCTATGCATCGGCGCACAATCTTCCACTATCGAACCCGCACGGGCGTTGAAACGTGACATATTGTCAGTGGCCACGGCCGGCGGCGGTGTCGATCCGGCTCGCCATTCAGCCCTCAGCCGACGATTTCGTTCCCGGAAAAGAACTGCGCGATTTCCTTGGCCGCCGTGTCCGGCCCATCGGACCCGTGCACCGAATTCTCGCCGATCGAGCGCGCATGCACCTTGCGGATGGTGCCGGCCGCCGCCTTGGCCGGATCGGTCGCGCCCATCAGGTCGCGGTAGCGCGCGATCGCGTTGTCTCCTTCGAGCACCTGCACGACGACCGGCCCGGAGATCATGAAGTCGACGAGCTCGCCGAAGAACGGCCGTTCGCGATGCACGGCGTAGAATGTCTCGGCCTGCTCGCGCGTGATGCGCACGCGCTTCTGCGCCACGATGCGCAGACCGGCCTGCTCGATCATGGCGTTGATGGCGCCGGTCAAATTCCGCGCCGTCGCGTCGGGCTTGATGATCGAAAATGTACGCTCGATCGCCATTCGGACTGGTCCTTTTGGTGCTCACGTTCTGGAGAATGGGCCGCTGTGCGCGGTCAGCCGGAAAACGTCGCGGCGGCTTATAACGATGGCCCTGCGAGGCGGCAAGGCCCGCTCCGGGCTCGAATGAACAAGTCGGGAACACCGGGAAAGACGCGTCGAGCGCGCATCGACCTTGCCGGGCGGCGCAGCGCCCGGCCTCGACGGCCCGCCGCCATTCGTGAACCGTGAACCTGGGCGCGACCCGGCGCGACACAAGAACAAGGATGTGGCGACACATCCGGGTCACAACAGGAGAGCCCCATGTTCCGCAAGTCCGTTCTCGCCCTTGTCGCCCTCGCTTCGCTCGGCGCGACGGCCCTCGCGCCGACCGCGGCCTCGGCGCACTATCGCCACTTCCACCGGCACTTCGGCTTCTACGCGGCGCCTGCGTATGTGTACGGAGGCTGCGTCTGGAAGAAACAATGGTACGACACCCACTACGGCCCGCGCTTCCGCTGGATCAAGGTCTGCTACTGAGGCAAGCCTTCGGGACGCCGCTGCCGCGACCACCGACCCCGGTCCGCCACGTGCGACCGGGGTTTCGCTTTTTGCCGAAAGGGGGCCGCCGTGGCGAGAACGCGGCTCAGACGCCGCCCGCGGAACGGAAGCCGCGCGCCAGATCGCCGGCGGCCGCGAATGCGCCCTTCGCTTCCACGGACGTGAGCGCAAGCATCGTGCGCATGTCGGCGACGCCACCGCCTCCGGCCGCCGCCAGCAGGGCAGCCGCCATCTGGGTCTCGCTCGGCGCTTCCGCGATGGTCAGAAAGTCATACTCGCCGAACGTCAGATAGTAGCCGATCAGCCGACCGCCCGCCTTCGACAGAAGACGCGCGATCGCGTCCGAGCGATCCTCCGGCCGCGCGACCATGCCCTTGATGGCCTCGCGCGTGTACCGTCCCTGGGTGATGTAGATCGGCATGCCAGTCCTCCTCTGCGGGCTCTCGCGGACCCGATCGACCTCGGCGGCCCCGTGGCGGCACGCGACCCGGAAGGTCCGCGAGGAGAGAAACCTTTGTCGTAAGACCGCGTTCTCGCTCCATAAACGCACGCATCGCCACGTCGACGAGGCGATTTCGGTTCGACGGGCCAATGCGCAAGAGTCGCCCAATCGCGTTGTTGCCGCATTTTTCCCCCAGCGTCCGGCGGTGCCACACACGGGAGCACGACATGCGATCGATTTTCGCGTTCATTCTCGGAATTCTCGTGACGGTCGGAGGCGCCTACGTCCACGACAATTACGCGGTCGGGTCGGATCCCGCCGCAAAGCCGATGGTGAACTGGGACGTGGTCACCGACAGCGCCCGATTTGCCGCCGACCGCGCTCGCGAGCAATGGGACAAGCTGACTTCGAAATAGCCATTGAGATTTGTGCCTTTCCCGCAAATTCCTTGACTAGACATCCAGCCCCGCGCCCCGCGCGGGGCTTTGTTCATGCGGGAAGAAGGCACAGGGCGCGTCGAACGCAATCTTCCGGCGCGGACCGCCCGTTTCCGCGCTCCGGCGTGCAAGAAAGGCCCGACGAACGCCGGGCCTTTTCTCATTCGATCATCCTGCGCTCCATGCCGCCGACGCATCGACAACGCGTCACGGTCTTCTGCCCTCGAGGCCGCTCGGGCCTCCTCATCCGCAAAGGCATGGAACGGCGGCCCGTTCGAGCACCCGCCGCGCGCGCGGCGGGGCCGATCCGGCGCAGGCTAGTGCCGCGGGGCACCCGCGCTGCGCTCGGAGTGCTTCAGCGCAGCGGCGATCTCCTCCTTGGACAGATGCGTTCCGTCGTCACCTTCGATCAGCAAAGCGACATGTCCGGTCGTATTGACGTGGTGCGCCCAGTTCATCGCCTCGTCGAGCGTGCCATATTCCTTGAACAGGTGACGGTCCTTGGACAATGGAGAAAGTGCTTCCGAGCCGCGGGGTCCGCTGTACACACGATATCGCATGATCGCCTCTGCCTCCTTTTTTCGGCTGTTCGGCTTCGAGATGAGATTCGGTACATAGGAACTCGGGCGGGCCGGCGCGGCGAGGATCGCGAAATCGTGAGCCGACGGCAGGACAATACCGCCGCGCCCGGCACGGCCGAAAGCCAGACCGCAAGGGAGCCGAACCGATGAGGGCCGCCTTCTACGAGACAAATGGAGCCGCCGCCGAGGTCATCAGGGTCGGCGACGTGGAAACCCCGACGCCCGGCCCCGGCGAGGTGCGGGTCCGCCTGGCGTGTTCCGGCGTCAATCCCTCCGACGTCAAGAGCCGCGCCGGCCTCACGCGCAAGATCGCCTTTCCGCGCGTGATCCCGCACAGTGACGGCGCCGGCGAGATTGACCAGGTGGGCGACGGCGTCCCGCCGGCCCGCGTCGGCGAGCGGGTGTGGACCTGGAACGCGCAGTACAAGCGCCCGTTCGGCACCTGCGCCGAATACGTCGTTCTGCCCGAGGCGCAGGCGGTGCGCCTTCCCGGGAGCGTCGGCTTCGACGCCGGCGCCTGTCTCGGCATTCCCGCGATGACCGCCTGGCACGCGGTCGCCCTCGCGGGTGCGCGGCCGGGCACGACCCTCCTCGTTCCGGGCGGCGCCGGCGGCGTCGGCCATTACACGGTCCAGTTCGCCAAACATCGGGGCGCCGTGGTGATCAGCACCGTGAGTTCTCCCGCCAAGGCGGAGATCGCGCGCGCCGCCGGCGCCGATCACGTGGTCAACTACCGCGCCGAGGACGTCGGCGAGCGCGTGCGGGAGATCACCGGCGGACGCGGCGTGGACGCGGTGGTCGAGCTCGACCTCCTCGCCAATGCGCCGCTCCTGCCGGCGGTGCTCGCGCCGCGCGGCAGCGCGGTGGTCTACGGGACCGGCGGCGGCGAGGCGCGCATTCCGGCGCACTTCTGCCTGACCAACAGCATCCGCCTGCAGTTCATGCTGGTTTACGAGCTGACGCCGCCGGAGCGCGCCGCCGCGATCGAGGCCATCACCAAGGCGATGGTGGAAAACCGCCTTCTCCACAACGTCGCGGCAACCTTCCGGCTCGACGAGACGATCGCCGCGCATCAGACGGTGGAAAATGGGGCCGCGATGGGAAACGTGGTGGTAAGGATCGCTTAGAGCGCGATCCGCGAAAGCGGAATCCCGTTTTGCCTAAGATCGCGCTCTCATTGGACGATCTGGCGCATGATCTCATCGGCGAACCGGCATCCACTTCGCCGGATCATGCGCCCGGCCAGGTGTGTGGACGCGCAAGCGGCTTCCGCCCGCGGCCGGTCACATCCGGAACACGCCGAAGCGCGAGCACGGGATCGGCGCATTGAGCGCCGCCGAGAGGGCGAGCGCCAAGACCCGCCGCGTCTCCTGCGGGGCGATGATGCCGTCGTCCCAAAGCCGCGCCGTCGCAAAGTACGGGTTGCCCTCCGCCTCGTACTGCTCGCGGATCGGCTGCTTGAATTCCTCCTCTTCCACCTCCGACCAGGTGCCGCCGTCCGCCTCGATCTTGTCGCGCCTGATCGTCGCCAGCACGGACGCGGCCTGCTCCCCGCCCATCACCGAAATGCGCGCGTTCGGCCAGGTGAAGAGAAAGCGAGGGCCGAACGCGCGTCCGCACATGCCGTAGTTGC
>CAZIGW010000018.1:0-6573 GCA_964538565.1 uncultured Hyphomicrobiales bacterium
TCGCGCAAGTGGGGACGGCCGTATCTCACGCGCAGCTTCTTCTCGCTCGTCGGCGAGCGCATGGCCGACGACATCCTGCTCGTGATGGCGAAACGCGCCGGCCGGTACATCGCGGGCGCCATCAACTTCATCGGCTCGGACACGCTGTTCGGACGGCACTGGGGGGCTGTCGAACACCACCCGTTCCTGCACTTCGAGCTTTGCTACTATCAGGCGATCGACTTCGCCATCGCCCGGCGTCTCGCGCGCGTCGAGGCCGGCGCCCAGGGCGAACACAAGCTGGCGCGCGGGTACCTGCCGCAGACGACGTACTCGGCGCACTTCATCGCCGACCCGGCGCTCGAGCGCGCGATCGCCGACTACCTGCGGCGCGAGCGCGCCTACGTCGCGGCCGAAGGCGCGGCGCTTGCGGAAGCCGGTCCGTTCCGCAAGGCGCCGATCCCCGGGGCCTGACGCGGGGTTGGAAACACCGCCGCTGCCCGCTTGACGCGGCATTCGGTGCCCTGCGACACATGGTGTGCGCGGGCGCCTGAGCCTGATCGTCCCGGCGAACCCGATCTGCCGCGATCATGCCCCCGCGCCGCAACCGGGAGGGCGCGGATGCCGAGCTACGATCCCAACAACATCTTCGCCAAGATTCTGCGCGGCGAGCTGCCGGCCTACAAGGTCTACGAGGACGAGCGTGCGTTCGCGTTCCTCGACATCATGCCGCGCGCCGCCGGCCACACCCTCGTCATTCCCAAGGCACCGGCGCGCAACATTCTCGACATCGAACCTGACGATTTCGCCTATGTGATGCGCGTCGCCCAGAGGATCGCCAAGACCGCCATGCGGGTGTTCGAGGTCGACGGCATCGTGCTGCAGCAGTTCAGCGAGCCGGCGAGCGGACAGGTCGTCTACCACCTGCACGTCCATGTCATTCCCTGCAAGCAGGGCGTGCCGCTCAAGCCGCCCGCGACCTTCAAGGAAGACGCCGCGGTGCTCGCCGAACAGGCCAAGACGCTCGCGGCGGCGCTGGCGGCGGGCTGAGCCCGCTGCCGCTCGTGCGGCGTGCGAACGCGGGTCGGCCAATGCGCCCTGCTTGTTGATGCCCGGAGGCTCAGCCGCCCAAGAGGTACGCGCCGGCGACGAGCGCGACCTCGCCGACGAGCACGCCGACGAACACCGAGCGGTGCGCGACCAGGAACGCGGCGAAGCCGAGCGTCACCGCGCCGATGCGCACGACAAGCGGCACGCCCGCCAGCGCGCCCGGCGGCGTCAACGTGAGCTGGGCGATCACGCCGGCGAGCACCGCCGTCGCCACCCCCCTCACCCAGACGAGAATTTCCGAATCTTCGTCGATGCCGCGCGCCACCACCATGCCGAGCCAGCGCCAGATCTCGGTCGGCAGGAAGCCGACCAGGATCAGCGCCAGATACGGCCAGAACGTGCCCGGGATCGCGTTCATCGCAGCGCCTCGCGCACCCGGTGGATGAGGTAGGCGAGCGTGCCGGCGGTCACGCCGGCGAGCAGCAGGTCGAGCTCGAGCTTCATCGCGGCGAAGAGCGGCGCCAGCACAAGACCAAACGCGAGCGCCAGCCGGTCGACCAGGGTGCGGCTGCTGCGCACGGTCGAGACCAGGAACGACATCGGCGTGAGGAAGAGCACGGCGGCCGCGAACAGCGCCGGCAGCTTGGCGGCGAGAAAATAGCCGACGAACGTCGCGACGACGGCCGGACTCATCAGTCCGGCGCCGAGCCCGTTGCAAAAGGCGATGCGATGCTCGCGCGGCAGTCCGGGCACGAGCCGCAGCGCTTCGACCCACATGCTGACCGCGGTGAAATGCGCCGGCAGGACGAGCTGGCGGAAGCGCGTCCGTTCGGTCTTGAGCAGCGGCAGCAGTGCGACCACCATCGGCAACAGGCGCATGCCGCTCAGGCACACCGCGATCGCCGCCTGCACCAGCGTGGAACCGGAGCCGAGCGCCGAGACGATGATCACCTGCGCCGGTCCGGCCCAGACGAGGGCGGTCGAGCACGCCGCCCAGAGGACGCTAAATCCGAGGTCGTGCGCCAGCGCACCGAATCCGACGTAGGTGCCGAACAGGACGTAGACGTACACGGACTTCAGCGCGGTCCGGTACCCCTCCGCGAACACGGCGGCGGAGCCAGAGGCGGAGAACTTCGGGGCGGAAGCGGGCATACGGGGGGACTTGGTCTGAGGCGAGAGGCCGAAGATCCTGTCCCACAAGACCAAAAGCGACGCAATCGCACCCCGACGCATCGCCCGCATGCTGCCCCCGCAGAATTGACGGGTTCGGGACGGCCCGCGCCACGCATTGGCGTACCGCCGAGGCGCGGCGGCCGCCGCCCTCCGGAACTCCGGAAGACCGCGCCGCAGGCAGTACCCCGAGAACGCTCATGCCGGCGGTGAGAAGCCGAAGACCTCCGCGAATCCAGTCCGGCCCGCCGGGGTGAGCGCGAGCGCGCGGCTGTCGCGCGTGCGCCGGACCCAGTTGAGGTCGAAGCAGCGCGCGGCAATCGCCGCCCCGATGCTGCCGCCGACGTGCGGACGGCGCTCGGTCCAGTCGAGGCACACGCGGCAGAACGCCCGCCGCCGCCGGCGGGCCTCGGCGAGATCGATGCCGAACCGGCCCAGGAATTCGATGCCGCCTTCGGTCACCTCGCCGCCTTCGCCCGCCAGCAACAGGTGGCCGTTCGCGCACAGCGAATCCGCGAGCGCCACGCCGAGCCGTCCGGCGAAGTGGTCGTAGCAGGTGCGCGCCGCGCGCATCGCCTCGTCCGCACGCGAGACCGGCCGATGGCGCGGCGGCGCGTGCGCCGCGACCGCCATGATGCTCTCCAGCATGTGCGCGACGCTCGCATCGGCAATTCGATAGTAGCTGTGGCGGCCCTGCTTCACGGCATCGAGCAGGCGCGCCTGCCGCAGCTTGGCGAGATGCCCGCTCGTCGTCTGCGCCGAGACGCGCGCCGCGTAGGCAAGTTCGCCGGCGGTCAGCGCGCGGCCGTCCATCAGCGCCATGAGAATGTTCGCCCGTGCCGGATCGCCCACCAGGGCGGCGATCTCGGCGATCTCGATCTGTGCGGTCATCGGCGTTCTCCTCTGCCCAATGTAGGCGCAATTTCCGCGACGACAGCCAGGAATCCTTCGGCCGACACCGAAGCGTTCGCCAGTGAACACCCGGCGGCCATTGTCCATCTTGACGGCGACAGACAACCGGACCGGTCCGCTCGTGCGACCGGCCGCGAAGAGATCGCGAGGCATCATGGCTTTCGTCAACCTGTCCCCCGCGCGCGGAACCTCGCTCGTTCTGCTCACCACCTGCCTCGGCGTGCTGGTCGCGCAGATCGACACCTCGATCGTCAACCTGGCGGCCGAGCGCATCGGCCGCGACCTTCATGCCGGCGTCGACGTGCTGCAATGGGTGCTCGACGCCTACAACCTCGTCTACGCGAGCCTGCTGCTGAGCGGGGGGATGCTCGGCGACCTCTATGGCCGCCGCCGCATCTTCGCCTGGGGCGTGGGCCTGTTCACATGCGGCTCGCTCGTCTGCGCGCTCGCGCCCGGCACGCACACGCTGGTCGCCGGTCGCGCGCTCACCGGACTTGGCGCCGCGCTCGAGTTTCCCACCTCGCTCGCCATCCTGGCTGCCGCCTACCCGGACGCGGGCAGACGCGCCCATGCGATCGGCATCTGGGCGAGTTGCAACGGGCTCGCCTTCGTCATTGGTCCGGCGCTGGGCGGGCTTCTGGTCGAGGTCGGCGGCTGGCGCAGCATGTTCCTGGTGGTCGTGCCGGTCAGCCTTCTGGCGCTGGGATTGGCCTTCACGTCGGTGCGGGAGACGGCACAGCCGGCCGACCGGCGGCCCGCGCCGCTGAGCCAGGCGCTCGTCATCGTCGGGCTTGGCGCCTTGTCGTTCGCGGTCATCGAGGCGCCGACGCGCGGGTGGAATTCGCCCGTGGTCCTTGCCTGCGCGGCCCTGTTCCTCGCCTGCGCGGGCGCCTTCGTGGCACGCGAGCGGCGCACCCGCATGCTCATTCCCCCGCATATTTTCGTGCGCCCGGCGTTCGCGGCGGCGCTCACCTGCGCCTCTTTGATGACGTTCGGCATCTACGCGATGCTGTTTCTGGTTCCGCTCTCCCTGCAGGCCGCAGGCGGCGCCAGCGCCGTCGCGGCGGGGCTCGCGCTGGTGCCCATGTCGTTCGTGTTCTTCCTCGTGTCGCAATGCTCGGGAAAGTTCGCCAGGCGGGTCGGACCACGCGTGCCGATGGTCGCCGGCATGACCTGCATGGGGCTCGGGCTCGGGCTGCTCGCGCTCGAGCCCGGCGCGGAAATCCCCGCGCTGCAGGCGGCGCTCGTCATCATCGGGATCGGCCTCGGGCTCAACACCGGCCCGGTCCTGGCGGTCGCGATCGCCAACGCGCCCGCCAGCCGTTCGGGCGCCGCCTCGGGACTCGTCAACACCGCCCGGATGATCGGGGCGACACTCGGCGTGGCGGTGCTCGGCGCGCTGTTCGCCGCCTCTTCCGGATCGGCCGCCGCGACCGCCGGCACGATGGCCGCCGGCCTGCGTCCGGCCTATCTTGGCGGGGCCGCGGCGGAACTGGCCGGGACGTTGGTGGCGTTCCTGTTCATCCGCGCCAACTCGCTCGATCACACGGCCTGAACGGCGCGCAGGTGAGGAGACCGCGATGTTCGCAGTGATCTTCGAGGTGCAGCCGAAGGATGGCCGGTTCGACGAGTATCTCGGCCTCGCCAAGTTTCTCCGCCCCAAGCTCGAGGCGATCGACGGTTTCATCGACAACGAGCGCTTCGCCAGCCAGAGCACGCGCGGCAAGATCCTGTCGCTGTCGATCTGGCGCAACGACCTCGCGGTGGCGCGCTGGCGCGCACACGGCGAACACCACGCCGTGCAGCACAAGGGCCGCACGGAAGTATTTGCCGACTACCACCTGCGCGTCGGCGAAGTGACGCACGACAGCGCTCCGCCCGCCGGCGCGACGATCGAACCCCAGCGCGGCGACGCGACCGAGGCCGGGCGCGCCAGGCTGGTGACCCTCACCGAGGTCGTGGTCGATCCTGCCGGACCGGTGACGCGGCTCGCCGAAACGCTGGCTCCGGATGCCTCATCCGATCTTCCCACCGGGCACGAGGTGTTCGAGAGCATCACCAGCCCGGGCAAGTTCATGCTGGTCGCCTCGTGGCCCGATGCAGCCGAGGGCGAGCGCTGGAATCCGCGCCCCTCCGGCGTGAAATCGTTCCGCCACCGCCGCGTGCGCGTCGTGCGCGACTACGGGATGTTCGACCGGCGCGAGGCGCCGCAGTTCCACCCGCCGGTCTGACCGTTCGGGGTCGCGCCCGCTGACCGGGCGAGACCGTGCCCGTCAACGCTGCTCATGTCCCGGACACAGTGCGGTGCGAACTGCCGCGCTGCCGATCCGGGACCACCGGGCAGCAAGACCAGAGGCCGGATTGCAAAAGGCCGGGCGTGGGGCCCGGCCTTTTCTGACGTGTCGTGACGCCTCAGACCTTGACCAAGGGCACCTTCGGCACCGAGCTGCGGCCCGACGAGCGCCCGCCGCCGTCGCCCTTGGGACCCTGCGGCTTCGGACGCCGCGCGCCCGTGCGCCGCTTCGGCTTCGCCCGGTGCGGCTCGGGGATCTTTTCCGGCTTCGGCGTGATCGGTCCGTCGAGATACTCGAAGGCGAGCTTGTCGCGGCCGTTCTCGTCCTTCGCCAGGATGACGCGCACGTGGCCGCCGGTCTTGAGCTTTCCGAACAGGACCTCGTCGGCGAGCGGCTTCTTGATGTGCTCCTGGATCACGCGCGCCATCGGCCGCGCGCCCATCTGCTCGTCGTATCCGTGCTCGATCAGCCACTTGGTGGCCTCGTCGGAGAGCTCGATGGTGACGTCGCGGTCGGCGAGCTGCGCCTCGAGCTGCAGCACGAACTTCTCCACCACCTTGGCGATGATCTCCGAGGTGAGATGGCCGAACGTGATGATGGCGTCGAGCCGGTTGCGGAACTCCGGCGCGAACATGCGGTTGATCGCCTCGACGTCGTCGCCTTCCCGCTTGCTGCGCGTGAAGCCGTAGGCCTGCTTGGCGAGGTCGGCGGCGCCGGCGTTGGTCGTCATGATCAGGATCACGTTGCGGAAGTCGACCTGCTTGCCGTTGTGGTCGGTCAGCTTGCCGTGGTCCATGATCTGCAGGAGCACGTTGAACAGGTCCGGGTGCGCCTTCTCGATCTCGTCGAGCAGGAGCACGCAGTGCGGATGCTGGTCGACGCCGTCGGTGAGCAGACCGCCCTGGTCGAATCCGACGTAGCCGGGCGGCGCGCCGATCAGGCGCGACACGGTGTGACGCTCCATGTACTCGGACATGTCGAAGCGCAGGAGTTCGACGCCGAGCGAGGCGGCAAGTTGCTTCGCGACCTCGGTCTTGCCGACGCCGGTCGGCCCCGAGAACAGGTAGCAGCCGATCGGCTTCTCGGGTTCGCGCAGGCCGGCGCGCGCCAGCTTGATCGACGCGGCGAGCGCCTCGATCGGACGGTCCTGGCCGTAGACCACGCGCTT
>CAZIGW010000019.1:0-2547 GCA_964538565.1 uncultured Hyphomicrobiales bacterium
GGCGGCCGCGCCAGGCGCGCAATCCCGAGCGGGTCGGGGAGCGCTGCGGTTGCCAGCGCCTCGGCGGACGGCGTTGGTCCCAAGGCCGTCGCGTGCTGCGCCAGCGTGGCAGTGAATCGGCCAACGTCGCCGGCCGCGCCAGCGTCGCAGAGCCGCCTCGCCAACTCCGGGTCGGCGAGTACAGCCGCCGCAAGCGCCGTCAATCGATCACACTCAATACGTGTATCGTATTGCATAACACGTAACAGTAGTATAGAGCGTAGATCTCGCGCCACGTGATGAGGGTTGATGCCGTGGAGGACAGGCCCCTTCGGCTCGAGGATTTCGCAGACAAGGTCGGTCAGGACTTTCGCCTGAGCGAGCCGGGCCTGCCGCCAATTCGCTTCAAGCTGAAGGAAACCGAGGCTCTGGCGGCGCCGCGCTTTCCCTCCGGGAAACGGCCCCCTTTCTCACTGATCTTCCTTGCCCCGAATGCCTGCCTGTTGCCGCAGCGCCTCTACCGCCTCGACCACGAGAAGATGGGCGCACTTACCATCTTCCTGGTGCCGATCGGCCGCAACGCCGACGGCGTGAGCTATCAGGCGCTGTTCAACTGAGCGCTTTCCGGACGCCATTCCATTTCCCGGTAGACGCCGTGATCGGTCACATCGGTGAAGCCGAGACGCCGGTAGAGCAGCATCGCCGGATTGAATTTCTCCACCATGATGCCCACGCCACGACCATCGGCGGCCGCCGCGATCTGCAGAGCGCGCAAGATGGACGTGCCGAGGCCCTGGCCGCGGCAGGCGGGCACGAGCGCAATGTCGACGAGATAGAGCTGTGTCGCGCGCGGCTGCAGATAAAGCCGGCCGATCGCGACCCCATTCCGCTCTAGCACCGCGAAGATGCAGCCGTCGAGCTGCGTGCGATAGTGATGCCGCTGTGCTCTGAACTGGTTCGCCAGGAAGGCCTGCTTCTGCTGCTCGCTCCACGCGACGAGCTTGAGTTCGTCCTCGCGCGTCGACGCATAGAGCCGCTGCAGGAACGGCTCGTCCTCGTCGGTCTCGCGGCGCAGGGCATAGCCTGCCGACAGCAACGCTGCCGGCAGGACGAAAGCCGGCGGAGCATCTCGAACGGTCATCGAATGCATCCGCTCAGTTGCGGGCCGGAAAGATGCCCTGCAGGGCGATGCAGAAATTGAGCGCGAGATAGGGCTGCATGTTCATGTGCGGCAGCGAGCCGCCGGTCAACGTGATCGCCTGCGGCGCCATCAAGGTATTGGCCGGGCCGCTGACGTACATGTTGCCCGGACTGGATTCGCCGATCCATGCATCGGCAGACGGCGTATTGGTGTATTCGGCGGCGCCCTCGCCGCTCGCCGCGATCGCACCGTTGATCGTGTGGTTATGTATCGGCATCTCGGACGTCAGCAAGCCGACGATTTCTTCGCCGAGCGTTTGCCCAATGACGCGAGTCGTCAGTCCTTGTCCCGTGCCTTGATCGATCGCGCCGCGGCCGGGGAAGTTCGGCAGGCCGAAAGTCGTTCTGCCGTCACCACCATAGAACGTGCCGATGACGGCAAACACCGCCGAATACTGCGAGATCGGCAAGAGCTGCCCGTTGCAGAAGGCCCAACCGTAGGGTGCGAAATTGCAGGCCCAGATGCGAATTTCCGCGACAAAAGGTTGCGACATGGACGTTGACTCCTTTCGTCCTAATTGCGGCTGGGGAAGATGCCGGAGAGCGAAATGATGAAGTTGATGCAGAGCGAAGGCATCATGTTGTCGTGCGGCTGGCCACCGCCGGCATTCGTGCATGCCGATGGGGGGAACGCCTTGATGACCGGCGCCGGTTTGCCGCTTGCCGGGATCGTGTAGAAGTGCGGGTTGTTGCCATCCGTGGGCTTGCCCGGGACGACGCTGGCATTGATCGACGGGCTGCTCACGTTGGTCAGGGTCGCACACAGGATGTGCGTGTGCGCCGGCATTGTTTCGCTGGTCAGCGTCACCGCTTCGCTGCCGGCCATCTGCCCGATGGTGTAGTTGGAAAGACCGGGCCCTTGTCCTTGGCCTACCGGAATGCGGCCCTGCAAGTTGGGCAACGCGAAATTCGAGGTGCCATTGCCGCCATAGGTGGTGCCGATCAGTGAAAACAGCGCGCTGTACTGGCTGATCGAAAGAAGTTGTCCGTTGCACAGCGCCCAGTTCGCGGGCGCGAAATTGCCGCCGAACATCCGGATTTCGCCGAGATAGGGGTCAGACATGGATGCAGTCCTCGTTGCGTAGGCCGGGCCGGACGGCCGATCAGTTGCGTGACGGGAAGACGCCGTAGATCGCGATGCAGTAGTTCAGCACCAGGTACGGCTGCATGTTGTTGTGGGGCTGATTGCCGCCGGCGAGCGCGACGCTCGTCGGATTCAACGGCTGCAAATTGGTGACGGGGCCGTAGAAATTATGATTGCCGCCGTTGGTCGCGAGCAGCAGATCGCCCGGGTCGAATTTGTTGCCGCTCGCGTTCGATCCTTCAAAACCATGATTGTGGATTGGCAGATTGCCGGTCAGCAGCGTG
>CAZIGW010000020.1:0-17874 GCA_964538565.1 uncultured Hyphomicrobiales bacterium
TCGCTCCGTCGTCATGCTCGGATGCAACTATGGACCGGATGATGATCCGCTTGCCGTGCTGCGCGCGCAAGCGCGCGGCGCGATCTCGGTCTATGCGCGCGGCGACGATTATCACGACATCATCAAGCCGCGGCTCAAGGCGCTGGCGCGCTGGCTGGTGGCACGGGCCGGCGGCGACGTGAAGGTGTTCGTCGACACCGCCGCCGTGATGGAGAAGCCGCTCGCGCAAGCCGCCGGGCTCGGCTGGCAGGGCAAGCACACCAACCTGGTGTCGCGGCAGTACGGCTCCTGGCTCTTTCTCGGCGCGATCTTCACCACGCTCGACCTGCCGTCGCACCAGGCGGAAGCCGATCATTGCGGCTCCTGCCGGGCATGTCTCGACGCCTGCCCGACGTCCGCTTTCCCCGAGCCCTATCGGCTCGACGCACGGCGCTGCATTTCGTACCTGACGATCGAGCACAAGGGATCGATTCCGCGCGCGCTGCGGCCGCTGATGGGCAACCGCATCTACGGCTGCGACGATTGTCTCGCCGTCTGCCCGTGGAACAAGTTCGCGCAGGCCGGCCGCGAGATGAAGCTCGCGGCGCGCGAGGCGCTCCGGTCTCCCCATCTCGCCGATCTCGCGCGCCTCGACGACGCGGGCTTTCGCGAATTGTTCCGCAAATCGCCGGTCAAGCGCACCGGGCGCGAGCGCTTCGTGCGCAACGTGCTGATCGCGATCGGCAACAGCGGTACGTACGCGCTCGCCGCCGAGGCGGTCCGATTGCTCGACGACGCGTCCGCGCTGGTGCGCGGCGCCGCCGTGTGGGCGCTCGCGCGTCTGCTGCCCGCCGACGAGTTCGCCGCGCTGGCGGCGGCACGCCGTCCGGCCGAAGCCGATCCGACCGTCGCCGAGGAATGGGCGGCGGCGCTCGGCGAGGCCGCATAGGGCGCGATGTCGACGCTGGCCTGCCTCGGCTTCGGCTACTGCGCGACCCACTACGTCGCCGAATTCGGCGCGCGCTTCGACCGGATCGTCGGCACGGTGACAAATGTCGGAAAGGCCGGACGTCTCGCCGCCGGGACGATCGCCGGACGCGAGGTCGAAGCGCTGGTGTTCGACGGCAGCCGCGCGTCCTCGGAACTGCTCGCCGCGCTCGCCGCGGCCGACGCCGTGCTCGTTTCCATTCCGCCGGCGGACGACGGCGACCCGGCGCTCGCCGCATGTGGCGGCGCGCTTTCGGCCGGCAAGGCGGCGTCGATCGTCTATCTGTCGACCATCGGGGTCTACGGCGACCATGCGGGCGGATGGGTCGACGAGACGACGCCCGCGTCCCCGCTCTCGACGCGCAGCGCCACGCGGCTTGCGGCCGAGAACGCCTGGCGCGCGCTTGGCGCGCGCAGCGGCCGGCCTGTCGCGATCCTGCGGCTCGCCGGCATCTACGGCCCCGGACAGAACGCGCTGCGCCAGGTCGCCTCCGGAACCGCGCGGCGCGTCGTCAAGCCGGGGCAGGTGTTCAACCGCATCCATGTCGCCGACATCGCGCAGGCGATCGAGTCGGCGATCGCCCGCCGCGCCGACGGCGTCTTCAACGTCAGCGACGACGCGCCGGCGCCGAACGCGGACGTCATCGCCTTCGCGGCCACGCTGCTCGGCGCGCCGCTCCCGCCCGAGCTTCCGTTCGCGGAAGCCGCCGGCGGCATGTCGCCGCTCGCGCGCAGCTTCTACGCCGAGAGCAAGCGCGCCTCGAACGCGCGCATGAAACAGGAACTTGGCGTCAAGCTGCGCTATCCGACCTTCCGCGAGGGACTGCGGGCTCTGTTCGCCGCCGGCGACCATTTGAAAGGGTGATGGCCGGAGCATGTTCCGCGAAGGCGCATGTTCCCGCCTCACCCGATGTCCTCGTGTCGCTCGGATTTCGACCTCACCCCCTCGGGCGACGGGATTCCCGGATTTTTTCATCGAGATTGGCGAGACGGGTCCAGCCGTCGCGCATGGTCTTTGGTCCGGGCGTTGCAGGAGCAGTTGCAATCGCCGCCCGGCGCGTCGCGGCCTCACAGTTCGGCCACGGCGCGGATCAGCCGCTCGACGTCCTCGGGCCGCGAGAGCCGATGATCGCCGTCCTTCACGAGCGTCAGTACCACGTCGTCCTGTGCGAGCCGCGAGACGAGATTGACCGCGTGCTCCCATGGAACGTCCGGGTCCGCGACGCCCTGCAGGATGCGCACCGGACATCCGGGCTCGATCAGCCCGTCGAGCAGAAGATGCTTGCGTCCCTCTTCGATGAGATGGCGGGTGATCGGGTATGGATCCTGCGCGTATTGCGATGGCCGGGTCCAGAAGCCTTTCTGCTCCATCTCGCGCATCGCCTCCCGGGGCAGGCGTTTCCAGATCAGTTCCTCGGTGAAATCGACCGCGGGCGCGATCAGCACCAGGCCGACGATCGACGCGGCGCCGCCCGGACGCACCGCACGCCGCTTCAGCTCGCGCGCGAGCAGGAGCGCGAGCCAGCCGCCCATCGATGAACCGACCACGATCTGCGGGCCACGGCAGAACGCGTCGAATACCGCCAGCGTGTCCTCGAGCCATTGCCCGATGGTGCAGGCCGCGAATTCGCCGCTCGACTCGCCGTGACCCGAATAGTCGAAGCGCACCATTGCGCGGCCGCGCTCCGCCGCCCAGCGCGCAAGCGCCTCGGCTTTCATCCCCTTCATGTCCGACTTCAATCCGCCCATCCAGAACACGCCGGGCGTCGCTCCGGTGCGGGCGCGCACCGCGATCGAACGGGCTTGCGCGCCTTCGCCGAGAGTGAGAAACGTCGGAAGGTCAGCATCCATTGATTCGGTTCTCATCGACGTCATTGCGTTCGGGGTTGTGTTTCGCCGTAAGCGGCGATGAAAGCAAGCGGATCGGGCGCGGTGCCCGAATGTCGCCGCCAGCCGTCCGACAGACGTTGCCGTCGCCCCATGCGAAGGCTATACCGGTACCGGACGGGGCGACGGATTGCGTGGCGCGTTCACGCGCGCAGTTCGAACGTCTTCGCGGCACCGGTCACCGGGCGTAACGGCGCCGGATCGACATCAGTGATCGAACGCGGGGGGTTCGCGGTGTTGTCGAGATCGATTGCGGACGCGCCGTCGGATGTCCCGCCTTCGCCGGATGCCGTGATGGCGGCTGCGAATGACCGCGGCATCACCCTGGTCGAACCGCAAGCCGAAACATTGAGCGTGCTGCTCGTCGTGCCGACGCTCGATGCCGGAGCCTCCGACGTCGGCGCCATCGACGCGGCGCGGATTCTCCACACGGCGGGCCACCGGGCGATCGTCGCCTCCTGCGGCGGGCGGCTCGAGCGGCGCCTCGCCGCGACCGGCGCGCAATTCGTCCGCCTCGACGCGGCGAGCAAAAATCCGTTTGTGATCCTGCGCAACGCGGTGACGCTTTCGCGGCTCGTGCGCGAGCATCGCTGCCGGGTGGTGCATGCGCACGGTCGCGCCCCGGCGTGGAGCGCGTGGCTGGCCGCGCGGCTCACCGGCGTGCCGTTCGTCACCACGTGGTACAAGGGCTTCCGCGAGCAGAACCCGCTCAAGCACATCTACAACAGTATCATGACGCGTGGCGATCGGGTGATCGCGGTGAGCGAGCAGATCGCCGAGCTCATCGTCGAGCGTCACGGCACCCCGTGGGAGCGCATCGCCGTGGTGCCGGCCGGCATCGAGTTCGATCGCTTCGATCCGCGCGACGTCACGCCGGAGCGGATCGCCGAGATTCGCCGCGCCTGGGGCGTGACGGCCGACACCAAGGTGATCTTCGTGGTGGGGCGCCTGCTGCGCCGCAAGGGCCATCACGTGGCGGTGCGGGCAATCCGCCGGCTGATGGACATGGGGGTCAAGGACTTCCTCTGCGTGTTCGCCGGCGAGGACCAGGGCCGCACCCGCTACGCGGGCGAACTGTGGGACCTGGTGCTCGCGACCGGCACCGCCGACGTGGTCCGCCTGGCCTCGCCCGTGGAGGACCGCGCCGCCGCCTATGCGGCCGCCAACGTGGTGGTGTCGGCGGCGGTGCAGCCGGAGGGCCTGCAGCGGGCCATCCTCGAGGCCCTCGCCATGGGCCGCCCGGTCGTCGTGTCCGATCTTGCCGCCGGCCCGGAGGTGATTCTCGCCCCGCCGGCGGTGCCGGAGGACCGCATGACCGGCCTGCGCTGCCGCAGCGGGGACGACGCGGCGCTCGCGGCTGCACTCATCCGGCTCTTTTCGCTGCCCGAGACCGCCCGGCAGGCCATGGGGGCACGGGGGCGCGAATGGGTCCTGACCCATTTTGATACAGCCACCATCGCCCGGGAAACGTTGACGATTTACGCCGATCTTGCACGTGCCGGCCGATGATGCGGGCGCCTGTCGGTCCCCGGGGCGGTTTCTCTGAAACAGGAACCGGCCCGGAGCATCGCCGTTGACTTGTGAGCCGTTTATCCCAATTCTCATGTCTTCCGAGTAGCCACGGTCCTCTTCCAGCGCGTTGTCAAGTCGACGGGAGAACGCGCAAGAGGGGGTCGTCGCGAAAGGTATCGTCGCAACAGCAGAGGAGTCCGAAGCCATTCGTCGTCCGATGAGAGCCGCGCCGCCCGTTCAAAAAGACGGTCCGCGCGTCAACGAGGAGATCCGCGCCCGGGAAGTTCACCTGATCGACAAGGACGGAAGCAACCGCGGCACCGTTCCGATCGCAGAGGCGTTGAGCATCGCCCAGGAAGCCGGGCTCGATCTGGTGGAAATCTCTCCCAATGCCACGCCGCCCGTCTGCAAGCTGCTCGACTATGGGAAATACAAGTACCAGGAGCAGAAGAAGGCGGCCGAGGCGCGCAAGAAACAGAAGGTGGTCGAGGTCAAGGAGGTCAAGTTCCGGCCGATGATCGACGATCACGACTATGACGTGAAGATGCGCTCGATGAAGCGCTTCTTCGAAGAGGGCGACAAGGTCAAGGTGACGTTGCGCTTCCGCGGTCGCGAATTGGCGCACCAGGAACTCGGCATCCAGCTGCTCGACCGGGTCAAGGGCGACACCTCCGTGCTCGCCAAGGTCGAGCAGGAACCGAAGTTCGAGGGCCGCCAGATGGTCATGGTGCTGGCGCCGCGCTGAGGCCCGGCCGACCGGATCCGAGGCCCAGCCCCCAATCGGTCACCCCGACGCCTGCGGCCCTGCCGCAGGCGTCGGCACATGGGGATCCGGGGCCAGCCGCTCCGGCTTGCCAAGGGAAACCGCCTCTGCCATAACCCGGCCTCCCGTCGACCGGCCGATCAGGGCTGCCGAGGCGACGGCGAAGTGCTCAATCAAGCACGCTCAATCGAGCAATGATCCGGTGGACGCGGTCGTTCGGCCGCACGCTCCCGGCCGGAAAAGGAGAGCCAAATGCCCAAGTTGAAGACCAAGTCGGGCGCCAAGAAGCGCTTCAAGGTGACCGGTTCGGGCAAGGTCCTATATGCCCAGTCCGGCAAACGCCACGGCATGATCAAGCGCACCAAGAAGCAGATCCGCGACCATCGCGGCACCAAGGTGCTGTTCAAGACCGACGGCGACAACATCAAGAAGTATTTCCTGCCCAACGGCTGATCGCCTGGGCATCCAACCGAGAGGAGATCAGCCATGGCCCGTGTCAAGCGGGGCGTCACCGCCCATGCCAAGCACAAGAAGGTGCTCAAGGCCGCCAAGGGCTATCGCGGCCGGCGCAAGAACACCATCCGGGTTGCCAAGCAGGCGGTCGAGAAGGCGAACCAGTATGCATTCCGCGACCGCAAGCGGCGCAAGCGCACCTTCCGCGCGCTCTGGATCCAGCGCCTCAACGGCGCGGTGCGCCAGTTCGGCCTGACCTACAGTCGATTTATCGACGGCCTCGGCAAGGCCGGGGTCGTGGTCGATCGCAAGGTCCTGTCCGATCTCGCCATTCGCGAGCCGGCGGCGTTCCAGGCGATCGTGGAGAAGGCCAAGGCCGCGCTCGCGGCCTGACCTGCGCTGCTCCCGCCCTTCCGAGGCCGACGCACCCGCGGGGCGCAAGCCCCCGGCTTTGCGTCCGTGCGCCGGCGGGGCTTGATTTTGTCCTCGCCGGGCGGTCCAAAGACCAACCGCCGGAGCGCGACCCGCAAGATTGGGCCCCGGTTTTGCGCAGGATCGCGCTCTGACCTAGTGAACTGGCGCATGATCTTTTTCGGCGAACCGCCCACACTTCGCCGGATCATGCTCTGACGAGGACGTCCATGTCCGACCTGCAATCGCTCGAAGAACGGATCATCGCCGACGTCACGGCCGCCGACGACGAGGGCGCGCTCGAGGCCGTGCGCGTCGCCGCGCTCGGCAAGAAGGGCTCGGTTTCCGAGCTTCTCAAGACGCTCGGCGCCATGTCGCCGGAGGAGCGCAAGGCCAGGGGGCCGCTCATCAACGGCCTCAAGGACCGGGTGACGGCGGCGATAGCCGCCCGCAGGGAGACGCTGAAAGGCCTCGCGCTCGACGCCCGGCTCAACAGCGAGACGGTCGACGTCACGCTGCCGCCGCGCGAGCCGCCGACCGAGATCGGCCGCGTGCACCCGATCACCCAGGTGGTCGACGAATTGACCGCGATCTTCGCCGACATGGGATTTGCGGTCGCCGAAGGTCCCGACATCGAGACCGACGACTACAACTTCACGATGCTCAACTTCCCGGCCGGCCATCCGGCGCGGGACATGCACGACACGTTCTTCTTTCAGCCGAAGGCCGATGGTTCGCGGCTGCTGCTGCGCACGCACACGTCGCCGGTGCAGATCCGCACCATGATGAGCCAGAAACCGCCCATCCGCGTGATCATTCCGGGGCGGACCTATCGCTGCGACAGCGATCAGACGCACACGCCGATGTTCCACCAGGTCGAGGGGCTCGTCATCGACAGGAAATCCCACCTCGGCCATCTCAAATGGATCCTCGAGGAGTTCTGCAAGGCGTTCTTCGAGGTCGACCACGTGAAGATGCGGTTTCGCCCGTCGTTCTTCCCGTTCACCGAGCCCTCGCTCGAGGTCGACATCCAGTGCCGGCGCGACAAGGGCGAGATCCGCTTCGGCGAGGGCGAGGACTGGCTCGAGATTCTCGGCTGCGGCATGGTGCACCCGAACGTGATGCGCAACTGCGGGCTCGATCCCGACGAATACCAGGGATTTGCCTGGGGCATGGGCCTCGACCGCATCGCGATGCTCAAGTACGGCATGCCGGACCTGCGCGCCTTCTTCGAAGCCGACGTACGCTGGCTCTCCCACTACGGTTTCCGCCCGCTCGATTTTCCGACGCTCGCCGGAGGACTGAGCGCATGACGCCGGCGATGAGATCGTCACCGACGGGATTGGCGACTCGGACGGCCTTGTTCTCGCGGCGTCACGGGCTGAGGTCCCTTCCCCCCTTGCGGAGCAGGGTCAGGGAGAGGCGGTTGGCGGCGGGACCCGCTGCAGACAACGGAAGTGACACGAGATGAAGTTCACCCTCTCCTGGCTCAAGGACCATCTCGACACCGACGCCTCGCTTGGCGCGATCGTCGACAAGCTCAGCCTGATCGGGCTCGAGGTCGAGGCCGTCGAGGACAAGGCGAAGGAGCTCGGCGCTTTCATCATCGCCTCAGTGATCTCCGCGGAGAAGCATCCGAACGCCGACAAGCTCAGGGTCTGCATGGTCGACACCGGAGCCGGCGCCCCCGTGCAGGTCGTGTGCGGCGCTCCGAACGCGCGCGCCGGCATGAAGGGCGTGTTCGCGCCGCCCGGCACCCATA
Source organism: uncultured Hyphomicrobiales bacterium (assembly GCA_964538565.1). Taxonomy (GTDB): domain Bacteria; phylum Pseudomonadota; class Alphaproteobacteria; order Rhizobiales; family Xanthobacteraceae; genus CAYVBN01. Next base: position 7,755 of record CAZIGW010000020.1, read on the forward strand.
TTCCGGGCACCGGGCTTGATCTGAAGGTCGGCACCATTCGGGGCGTGGAAAGCCGCGGCATGCTCTGCTCCGGCCGCGAGCTCAAGCTCTCCGACGATCACGCCGGCATCATCGAGCTGCCGGCCGACGCGCCGGTCGGACAATCGTTCGCCGCCTTCATGGGGCTCGACGATCCGGTGGTGGAGATCAATCTCACGCCCAACCGGCCCGACTGCGCCGGCGTCCACGGCATCGCCCGCGATCTCTCCGCCGCCGACATGGGCAGGTTCAAGGATCCGGCGATCAAGCCGGTGAAGGGCGAATTCCCCTGCCCGGTGTCGGTGACGCTCGATTTCGGTGAGACGCCGCGGCTGTGCCGCGGCTTCGCGCTGCGCCTCGTGCGCGGGGTGAGGAACGGTCCCTCGCCCGATTGGCTGCAACGACGGCTGACCGCGATCGGGCTGCGGCCGATCAATGCGCTCGTCGACATCACCAACTACGTCACCTACGACCGCGCGCGCCCGCTGCACGTGTTCGACGCCGCGAAAGTGACCGGCAATCTCGTCGTGCGCCGCGGCCGCGCGGGCGAGGAATTGCTCGCGCTCGACGGCAAGACCTATGCGCTCGACGAGACGATGTGCGTCATCGCCGACGAGACGGGCGTGGAATCGCTCGCCGGCATCATGGGCGGCGAGGCGACCGGCTGCTCGGGGGCCACGACCGACGTGCTGATCGAGTCGGCGCTGTGGGATGAGCTCAACATCGCGCACACCGGCCGCAAGCTCGCCATCCAGTCCGACGCGCGCTACCGCTTCGAGCGCGGCGTCGATCCCGCCTTCATGCTGCCCGGCCTCGATCTCGCCACCCGCATGGTGCTCGACCTGTGCGGCGGCACGCCTTCGGAGGTCACGACGGCGGGTGCGGTCGAAATTCCCGAACGCGTCATCGACTTTCCGCTGTCCGAGCTCAAGCGCATCGCCGGCCTCGACACCGGCCTCGCCGAGGTCCGCCGCGTGCTCGGCCACCTCGGCTTCTTCGTCGCCGGCCAGGGCGAGAAGGTGAAGGTCGCGGTGCCGTCGTGGCGGCCCGACATCGAAGGCAAGGCCGACGTGGTCGAGGAGGTCGTGCGGATCCTCGGGGTCGACCGCGTGCCATCGACCCCGTTCGATCGCGGCGAGGCGCCGCGCAAGCCGGTGCTCACGCCGATCCAGACGCGCACCCGCAAGGCAAAGCGCGCGCTCGCGGCACGCGGCATGATGGAAGCCGTGACGTGGTCCTTCGTCTCCAATTCGCAGGCCACGCTGTTCGGCGGCGGCGCGCCGGCGCTCGCACTCGCCAACCCGATCGCCGCCGATCTGTCGGACATGCGCCCGAGCCTCGTTCCCGGGCTCGCGCAGGCGGCGCAGAAGAATGCCGACCGCGGCTTTCCCGACGTGGCCCTGTTCGAGGTCGGCCAGATCTTCAAGGGTGACCAGCCGCAGGACCAGCTCACCGCCGCGAGCGGCGTGCGCCGCGCCCTGGCGAAAGCCTCGGGGTCCGGCCGGCACTGGTCGAACGGCGGGCGCGAGGTCGACGTCTTCGACGTGAAGGCGGATGCGCTCGCGGTGCTCGCCGCCGCTGGCGCGCCCATGCAGGCGCTGCAGGTGGTGCCTGGGGGCCCTTCGTGGCTGCATCCGGGACGCTCCGGCACGATCCAGATCGGGCCGCAGAACGTGCTCGGCTGGTTCGGCGAACTGCATCCGCGGGCGCTCGAGCAGATGGACATCGAAGGCCCGTTGGTCGCCTTCGAGGTCACGCTGGAGCGCATCCCCGAGCCGAAAGCGCGCGCGACACGCGCCAGGCCGGCGCTCGAGCTCTCGCCGTTCCAGCCGGTCGAGCGCGACTTCGCCTTCGTGGTCGAGCGAAGCGTGAAGGCGGCCGACATCGTGCGCGCCGCCCAGGCCGTCGACCGCAAGCTGGTGACGAACGTCAACGTCTTCGACGTATACGAAGGAAAGGGAATCGACCCGGGCAAGAAGTCGATTGCAATCGCCGTGACCTTGCAGCCGCGCGAGAAGACGCTGACCGACGAGGAGATCGAAGCGGTGGCGGCCAAGATCGTCGCCGAGGTCGGCAAGAAAACGGGCGGCGTGCTGCGCGCTTGAATCTTTGCTCCGCGGCAGGTCGCAATCTCGACAGACCACCCCCCTGGGCCCTCTCCACATGGGGACTCTCATGTCGATTCCCTCTGTGTGGTGATTCTCTCGATTTTCTGATTCCAGAGCCTTCCGGCTTTGATGGGATCAAATGCGGGCTTCTCGATGCTGGCGCACCTCGCGCAGCGCCCAGGCGCTGTCCTTGCCGCTCGACCAGGCGATCAGCGCTTTCGGCCGCGCGGTCATCGCCACCCGAACCGCTTGATGATCGCGTCGGCCGCGCGTTCGCCGGATTCCCAGGCGCCCCCGACCGTGCCCCACAGCGTTTCGTGCACGGCCTCCCCGGCGAACCAGATGCGGTTACGCACCGGTTCCATCAGCGCCTTGCGGCCCGGCTGGCCGCCGGGCGACGCGGCCGAGAACGCGCCCAGCACCCACGGCTCGGCGTTCCAGCGCGTCGCCAACGTTCGCCTGACCGCCTTCCTGACGTCGGCGCCGAACAGGTTGGCGAGCCAGTCGACCGCGAAGCCCACCATGGCGCCTTCCCCCTGGGACGACAGCTCGCGCCCGAATGCGCCGGCGACCTCGACGGTGCAGAGCGCCGTGCCGCCGATGTTGGCGAGAAGGGCACCGGTGCGCGGACTGTCGGACTTCTCGAACACCAGGTCGTCCGACTGCAGCCCGAGCGGATTGCCCGGCAGTTCGAGCATGATGTGGTCGTAGCTGCCGGGCCTGAGCTTCGCGAGCGCGTCGACGTGGCGTTTCGGCAGCTCGGGATCGAACGCGATCTTCTCGGCGAGAAGCACGCCGGTCGACGCCGTGACGATGACGGCGCGCGCGCTCAGGCGTCCGCGCGTCGTCACGATGTCGATCGCGCGCCGGCCTCCGTATTCGATGCGGCGCACCGGGCTCGACAGCTCGATCGGCAGGCCCTCGGCGAGCTTCGCGATCAATGCGCCGTATCCCTGCCGGCAGAACGCATCGACGTCGCGCTCGGCCGACTTGGAAAAATCGACGGCCGAGACCTCGACCAGGTCCTTGGCGCAGCCGAACGGGCCGAGCACGAATTCGACGGTCGGACGCCAGTCGAGCAGATCCTTGGGCAGCGCCTGCGCGCAGGAGACGTCGGCCTTGCCGCGCGCCGCCTCGCCGATGGCACGGGTTGCGCGCACCTGCGAGGCGAGGAAATCCTCCAGCTCGCCCTCGCGCGCGTTGCGCGGCCCGATGCGCACCTTCTGTCCGAGCGGCGCCGGATAGATCTCGAGACCCGCGCGGGCGGCGAGCTTGGCGACCGGATTGACGTCCGGCAAGTGGATCCAGTGCGCGCCGAGATCGCAGGGCACGCCGAACCGGTTCCCATCGGTGACGCAGCGTCCGCCGATGCGATCGGCGGCTTCGAAGAGCAGGACGCGTCGCCTGGCGGCGGTGAGCCGGCGCGCGGCCGCGATGCCCGCCGCGCCCGCGCCGACGATCGCGACGTCGACCTCGCCGGGATTGCGAACGGCGGCAACGGCCGGAGTGGCGGCAGCGGCGAGCGAACTGGCGAGGAAGAAGCGACGGCTCAGCGGCATGGTTAAGGATGGGGCAACGGCTGCCGGCCAGCTTGCCCGATCCGGCCCGCAGCCGCAAACGCGCCGTTCTCTCGTCCACGGCCGCGTCGTCGCAATGAACCAAACCGCAACAGGTATTCACTAGTCTCACGACCAGGGACGCGCACGCATCCATGGGAAACGCCACCATGTCCTGGATGTTCGAGCGAGTTGGACAATGGATCGCCCGGTATCTGGAGAAGCCGGCGGCGGGCTACGAGCCGTTCACGCCGAGCGATCCCGACGCGTTGCGATGCGCGCTGCGGCCCGGGGACGTGCTGCTGGTGGAGGGCAACAGTCACATCTCCGGCGTCATCAAGTACCTCACGCAGTCCACGTGGTCGCATTCGGCGCTCTACGTCGGCCCGATCGAGGGGATCGCCACGCCAGACGGCGAGCCGCACGTGCTGGTCGAAGCCAACATGGGCGAAGGCGTGCGCTCCTCGCCGCTTTCGAAGTATCACCGGTATCACACGCGCATCTGCCGCCCGATCGGCCTGACCGACGAGGACCGCCACAAGGTCTGCCGCTACGCGCTCGACCGCATCGGGCTCGACTACGATCTCAAGAACATCATCGACCTGCTGCGCTACCTTTTTCCGCTGCCGGTGCCGCAGCGCTGGCGCCGCCGCATGATCGCGCTCGGCTCGGGCGACCCGACCCGGATCATCTGCTCGGCGCTGATCGCCCAGGCGTTCGAAGCGGTGCGCTATCCGATCCTTCCGAAGGTCACCCGGCTGGAGAGCAGGACCGCCCGCCGCGAGATTCTCGAAATCCGCCATTCCTCGCTCTACGCGCCGCGCGATTTCGACATTTCGCCGTATTTCGAGGTGGTGAAGCCGACCATCGCCAACGGATTCAACTACAAGAAGATGCACTGGGCCGACCTGCCGCTGCCGCCGGTCGACATGACGGATGCCGGGATCGTGGACGCCTCGCAGTCGACGCTCGTGCCGCAAGCCGAGGGCACGAGACGCTCGCGCTGGCGCCGCAGACGCGCCCCGGCAATCTCGTAGTCTCTTCGTCCGCCTTGTGCCCGCCGGCGCGGGTCGCTACCTCTCGTCGAATTCAGGCGAGGTTGCGATGATCGACGCCGCGCTCAAGGCGCTGTCCCAGATGTTCACGCCGCCGTTCCGCGCGGTGCTCGGCAAGTCGGTCGCGCTGGCGATCGCGTTCCTCGCCGTCATCGCAATCGCGCTCGATCGCCTGCTCACCTGGCTGACCGGTGCCGGCGCGCAGTGGATCGAGGGCGCCGTCGGCCCGATGGCGCACGCGCCGGTCGCCATCCTGGGTTGGATCCTGGCGATCGCGCTCGGTCTCGGCATCCTCGCCGGCGCCATCTTTCTCATGCCGGCGGTGACGTCGCTGGTCGCGAGTTTCTTCGCCGACGAGATCGCCGAAACGGTCGAGCGAACCTATTATCCGGCGGAGCCGGTCGGCGTCGCCGCGCCGCTGTCGCGCGCGGTGATCGAGGGCGTCAAGACCGCGTCGATCGCGTTCGTGGTCTATCTGCTCGCCATGCCGTTCCTGCTGTTCGCGGGCTTCGGCGCGGTGATCTTCTTCCTCGCCACCGCCTATCTGCTCGGGCGCGAATACTTCGAGCTCGCCGCCATGCGCTTCCATCCGGTCGAGGATGCCAAGGCGCTGCGCCGCAAGAACCGGGCGATGGTGTTCACGGCCGGCCTCTTCATCGCCGCCTTCGTGTCGATCCCGATCGTCAATCTCGCCACGCCGCTGTTCGGCATGGCGTTCATGGTGCACATGCACAAGCGGCTCGCCGGCGGGCGGCGGCCGGAACTGATCGATCCGCCGCATCGCGCATGAAAGCGGCCGGCGGCCTCGGATCACGTCATCTCGAACGAGAATGCGGTCCCGACAGCACGCACGCTCCGCAAGCACTCCTCACACCGTCTTCGCCGGATAGCGACACAGGTCGCTGATCAGGCAGCGCGGACAGTCGGGTTTCGCCGCCTTGCACACGTAGCGCCCGTGCAGGATGAGCCAATGGTGGGCGTGCAGCTTGTAGCGGGCCGGCATGACTTGTTCGAGCTTCATCTCCACTTCGAGCGGCGTCTTGCCGGGCGCGAGCCCGGTGCGGTTGCCGACCCGGAAGATGTGGGTGTCGACCGCGATCGTCGGCTCGCCGAAGGCGATGTTGAGGACCACGTTGGCTGTCTTGCGGCCGACGCCGGGCAGGGCCTCGAGCGCCTCGCGCGTCGCCGGAACCTCGCCGCCGTATTGCTCGAGGAGGCGGCGCGAGAGCGCGATCACGTTCTTCGCCTTGGTGCGAAAGAGCCCGATGGTCTTGATGCTGTCGCGCAGCTTGTCCTCGCCGAGCGCCACCATCTTTTCCGGCGTATCCGCAGCGGCAAAGAGCGCCCGGGTCGCCTTGTTGACCCCGGCGTCGGTCGCCTGCGCGGAAAGGACCACGGCCACGAGCAGGGTGTACGCATTGACATGCTCGAGCTCGCCTTTCGGGGTCGGGTTGGCGGCGGCGAACCGCCGAAAGGCCTCCTCGACCTCGGCCGCGCTCCAGGGTTGCGGCCGGCCAGGGGGCCTGGCCCGCGATGTCCGGGGGATCGCCGGCGCCTTTTTCGGGATCGTTTGACGGCCCATTCAGTTCGTATACTGACAAGCCATGACGCTCGGCAACGACCCCGCGCCGGAACCCACATTGTTCTCGGCCATCCTCACACCCTATCGTTCGCTGAGCGGGGCGGGCTTCCTGGCCGTCATGCTGGCGGTCGGCGGCATCAGCTTCGTGGCGGGCATCGTCTTCCTGATGCTGGGCGCCTGGCCGATCTTCGGCTTCCTTGGCCTCGACGTCCTGCTCGTCTACTGGGCGTTCCGCGCCAACTACCGGGCGGCCGCCGCGTTCGAGGAGGTGACGGTCACGGCCTCGGAATTGCGCGTGCGCAAGGTCAACGCGCGCGGCGAGAGCGCCGAATGGACGCTCAACCCGGTATGGGTCCGGCTCGACCGCGACGTCCACGAGGAATTCGGCATCGAGCGACTGTTCCTCGTCTCCCACGGCCGCAAGCTGCCGATCGCGGGGTTCCTCGGTCCGCAGGAGAAGGAGAGCTTCGCCGCCGCGCTCGCGAGCGCGATCGGCGAGGCCAAGCGCGGCCCGACGCGCAGCACGTTCGATTGAGCCGGACGTTCGACCGACCTGCTGTTTCAATACTGAGCCATGGCTTGCCGCGGAGCGCCTGCTTCCTCCCGCGCAGGGGGGAGGGGGTCAGCTCGGCGCTTGTGGCCCAAGCGGAACGACAAACGACGCCGCGATACCGGCGGCGACAACGGAGGCGCCGCCGCCCGCATCGAGCAACGGACCCGGGTCACGCCGCCAGATCGTGCTTTTCCGCCACGGTGGAATCGGCGTTGAGCCGGTAGACCAGCGGCACGCCGGTCGCGAGCTCGCGCTTGACGATCCCCTCGGGCGAGAGCCGGTCGAGCACCATGACGAGCGCGCGCAGCGAATTGCCGTGCGCCACCACCAGCGTGCGCTCGCCGCGCATCACCCGCGGCAGGATTTCCTGGAGGTAGTACGGAAGCACCCGCGCCGCCGTGTCCTTGAGACTCTCGCCGCCGGGCGGAGCGACGTCGTAGGAGCGGCGCCAGATGTGCACCTGCTCCTCGCCCCAGCGCTTGCGCGCGTCGTCCTTGTTGAGGCCGGAGAGATCTCCGTAGTCGCGCTCGTTCAGCGCCCGATCCTTGATGACCGGGATCTGCGGCTGCCCCATCTCCTGCAGCATGATGTCGAGCGTGCGCTGCGCGCGTACCAGCGCCGAGGTGAAGCCGACGTCGAAGCGGATGCCCTGCGCCTTGAGCTTGCGGCCGGCGGCACGCGCCTCGGCGATGCCCTGCTCGGTCAGGTCGATGTCGCGCCAGCCGGTGAACTGGTTGGTCAGGTTCCACGCGCTCTGGCCGTGGCGCACCAGCACAAGAAGTCGTTCGCTCATCCTCAACGTTCCTCGGTCGGATCAGAAATCGGCAAGGCCGAGCACGTCGGCCATCGAATAGAGCCCGGGCGCGCGCCCGCGCGCCCACAGGGCGGCGGTCAACGCCCCGCGCGCGAAGATCATGCGGTCCTCGGCCTTGTGCGACAGCTCGATGCGCTCCGCCTGACCCGCGAAGATCACCGTGTGATCGCCGACCACCGTGCCGCCGCGCAGCGTGGCGAAGCCGATGTCGCCGGGACAGCGCGGCCCCGTGTGGCCGTCGCGCACCCGCACCGAGTGCTGCGCGAGGTCGATGCCGCGGCCTTCGGCGGCCGCGCGACCGAGCAGCAGCGCTGTGCCGGACGGCGCATCGACCTTCTTCCTGTGATGCATTTCGACGATCTCGATGTCGAAATCGTCGCCGAGCGTCCTGGCGACGCGCCGCACGAGCGCACTCAGCAGATTGACCCCGAGGCTCATGTTTCCGGACTTGACGATCCGGGCGCTCTTCGCCGCCGCCGCGATCGTCGCCTCGTCTTCGCCGGTAAGTCCGGTCGTGCCGATGACGTGCACCAGGCCGGCCTTGGCGGCGAGCTCCGCGAAGGCGATCGTGGCCGCCGGAATGGTGAAATCGATGATGCCGTCGGCGTGTCCGACCAGCGGCTTGGGGTCGACACCGACCTGAATCCCGTTGGGGCCGAGGCCCGCGAGCTCGCCCGCATCGCGGCCCAGCACGGCGGCGCCGGCCGCCTCGATTGCGCCGGCGAGCACGACCCCGTCGGTGTCGGCGATCGCCTTCACCAGCGTGCGTCCCATGCGCCCTCCGGCGCCGGCCACGATCAGCCGCATGTCGGACATGGACCTCTCCAGCGTGTGCGGCGGGTATACCGGCGCCGGCCGGCCAAGGGAAGCCGGTGCGCTGCCAGAGACCCCGCGTTCGAAGAAGGACCGGCGGACCGCCGTTTCGGTGCTGGCGACTGGACTAGGGCTGCGGTCCGTCGTAACCCTCGACGATCACCAGATCCCCCACCGAGGCGCCCTCCCGCAGCGCGTGCGCCTTGGCGTATTCGGGCGAGCGGTAGCAGGCGAGCGCGGTCGCGTAGTCGGCAAACTCGATCACCACGTGACGCGTCCGGCTCTGCCCCTCCTGCACTTCGGATCGGCCGCCCCGCACCAGGAAGCGCGCCCCGTACTTGCGAAACGCTTCGGCATTGGCCGCCACATAGGCCTTGTAGGCCTCGGGGTTGTTCACGTCGATATGGGCGATCCAGTAGGCCTTGGGCATGCTCGCTTCCCCTTCTTTCGGTTGTCTCAAATCCGCTCAGGCCTTGAGGGCCGCCGCGGATTCGATGTCGGCGACGATCGCCTGCGCGGCAGCGCGCGGATCATCCGCGGCGACGATCGGACGGCCGACCACCAGATAGTCGGCGCCCGCCGCGATGGCGCGCTCGGGCGTCATGACCCGCTTCTGGTCGCCGGCCTCCGCGCCGCGCGGACGGATGCCCGGCGTCACCAGCACCATGCGGGGGCCGACGAGCGGGCGCAGCCCGACGGCCTCCTCGCCGGAGCACACGAGCCCGTCGATGCCGATGTCACGCGCCTGGGCGGCCCGCTCGGCGACGAGCTCCGACACCGTGAAGTCGTAGCCGGCTGCCGCGAGGTCGGTGTCGTCATAGGACGTCAGGACCGTCACCGCCAGAATGCGCAGGTCCGAACCGGCGCGCCCTTCGACCGCCGCCTTCATGGTCTGCGGATAGGCGTGGACGGTCAGGAAGGCGGCGCCCAGACCGGCGACGCTCTCGACCCCGCGTGCCACCGTGTTGCCGATGTCGTGCAGCTTGAGGTCGAGAAAGACCCGCTTGCCGGCGCGGGTGAGCGCTTCGGCGAACCCCAGGCCGCCGGCGAAAGCGAGCTGGTAGCCGATCTTGTAGAAGCCGACCGTATCGCCGAGCCGCGCCACCATGCTCTCGGCGGCCGCGACGGAGGACACGTCGAGCGCAACGATCAGCCGGTCGCGAGGATCTTCCACGTGTCGCCCCCTCGGTTTCATGCCGATTGGCGTACCATTTCGACCAGGCGCCGCAAGACCTGGCGCAGCAGTGTCGCGGTGCGCTCGTCGCGCAACTTGTCCTTCTCGTCGAACGCGGTCGCCGCCTCGCGCACCGCGATCTGATCCGGCAGCACGAAGGCGCCGCAGCCGAGTTCGAGCACCTGCCGCAGCGCAAGCAACGAACGATAGCCGCCGAGCGTTCCGTTCGACGCCGCCCCGAGCGCAAACAGACGGCTGCGGTAGGCGGCGAGCGGCGGCTCCCCGTCCTCGCGGACGCGCGAGATCCAGTCGAGCGTGTTCTTGAGCAGCGGCGTGATCGAGGCGTTGTATTCCGGGCTGGCGATGAAGACCCCGCGGTGCAGCGCCATCAGCCGCTTGAGCTTGACGGCGTTCTCCGGCGGACCCGACTCCGCCTCCTGATCGGCG
>CAZIGW010000021.1:0-4116 GCA_964538565.1 uncultured Hyphomicrobiales bacterium
CGCGATCAGGTCCCAACTGCGCATCCATTGGTAAGTGCGCGTGAACTCCTCCGGACTGTAGGGCTCGGGATCAACGAAACGCAGACGCGGCAGATGGAAATCGTCCTCGGTAATCACGGCGCGAAAGGGTTCCGGCACCGACTCGATGAGGTAGTGGAGATACTTCCGTTTGTCGGAATTGATTCGGCGGATGGCCTGCTTCTGCACTCGCACCACCGCCGCATAGGTCTCCGCGTCTATCTCGGGTGCGCCGATCTCCATGCCGGCATAGTGCGTCTCGATCACCTTCTGGAAACCCTGCTTCTCGGCGATCGTGACCCAAGGCTCGCTGAGTGCAATCGCCGCCATGTCCCCGCTCAACACGGCGTTGTAGCCATCGACCGTGTGCTGACCGATCACCGAAATCTCCTTTCGCGGCATGAAGCCTTCCAGCATCTGCAGCGTGGCGTAGTGATTGCCGTTGTAGAAGCTGACGGAGATCGGCTGGTTGCGCAGGGTCTGCGGATAGGTAAAGCGTGAATTCGGGCCCGACATGATCGCCATGACGGCAATCGACGACCGCTTGCCAAGGATCCGGCCGCCCCGCTGGCTATCGAAGGCGCGACGGATCTGGCCCCACTCGCAGGCGCGATAGATGTCGACCTCGCCCTCCTCGAATGGCGCGTGGGTGCGGATCGACTCCACCACCTCCGGCCGCTGCAGCGTACCGACAAAGTCCTGCCGCGACCGATTGTCCACGAACTCGACGGCGATACCTTCCTGTGCGAACAGGCCTTCGTCCTGGCCGACGCGCCAAGGTAATGCGAAAATGGCCGAGGGCCCCAATCCCTCCGTCATGATCTTTTTCATGAGCCCCTCCTCCTCCCGGGAGCCTGCCGACCGCAGACCGCCCGCTTGGGACAATTAGCATACTACGATCATAGATTGCCATAATATCCGATAATTATCTAGAGTTGTATCAGCTCGATGGCTGCGCCCGGATCGTGCGGCGGCCGAACGGGGCCAGGCGCACGCACATGCATATCGTTGACGACACGCCCGAACCGGGCTCCGTGCCGGCCGTCTATCCGAAGCGCCCGCCGGTGAATTCGCTGCTCGATCCGAGGCAACGTCTTCCCGCCAACCTGTTCGCCTTTGAGGGCATCGACGGCTCAGGCAAGTCGACGGTCGTCCGCGAGGTCGCGCGGCGGCTGGCGGACGAAGGCCGCAGTGCGGCCGTGTTCCGGCTCGGCCGCTCGGATCTCGTGCGCCACGCCCTGCCTCGCGCCACTTGGCTAAACGCGGACCCGATCACGCTCAACCTCCTGAACTGGGTGAGCATCTTCGAGCAGGTCACCGAGCGCAGCGATCTGCTGAACAGTTCGACGGCGCTGCTGTTCGACCGCTATATCCTGACCATCAAGGTGCGCGGCATCCTCGAAGGTCTCGGCACCGACTTCATGAATCTCCTCGAACTGCGGGCGCCGCGTCCCCGGCTGTTCTTCCTGCTCGATTGCGATCCCGCCGTCAGTTGCGATCGCATCCTCGCCTCGGGACGTGGCATCACCTATTTCGAAGCAGGGGCCCGCATCGTCCCGCACGAGGACGCACCGATGATCGAGCGCGATCCGGATATCCGCCGCACCCGCCGCGGGCGCGAGGCGATGCTGCTCGAGCACCTCACACGCATGCGCAATCAGTTCCTTGCGCTCGCCGGGGGCTACCACAACGTCCACATCCTCGACAACTCCGCCCCCCTCGCCGAGGTCGTCGACGAGGTGGTGCGCTGCATCGACGCGGCGATCTGAGCAGCCTACCGCGCACAATTAGGACTATATGCCTTGCAAGTCAGTGCAGAAAATGCTTGAAATCGTCTGCGGCCTCTTGCACCATAGGTTGTATGAGCGAATCTATACTACTTATACAAGCAACACGGGAGGCCCGCCGGCTTCGGGCGATCGAGGCCATCCAGCAGGGCCTGACGCAGTCGCATGTCGCCGCCATGCTCGGCATTAGTTCAGCCAGCGTCAGCAACTGGGCGCTGCGCTTCCGCAGCGGCGGGGTCGCGGCACTGCTCGCCAGGCCGCGCGGCCGCCCGCTCGGCGGTCGGATTCCGGCACGGCAGGCCGCCGCCATACGGCGCATTCTGACAGGGCATGGGCCCGACGAAGTCGGGCTGTCGGACCGGCTCTGGACATGGCGCAGCGTCCAGAGCCTGGTGTTCCGCCGCTGCAGCCTCGAAATCTCGCGCTGGAGCGCCGTGCGCTATCTCGCTGGCTGGGGCTTTCGGCCGCCTGCTCCGATCCGCGGTTCGGCGCCGACCTCGCGGGCTTGCTCCAGCGCCCTCAAGCTCGGCGCGCGGCGGGCAGGATGCCTCTTCTATGTCGTCGCGCGTACGCCGCTTGCCACCGACGATGAGCGCACACCCATGCCCGCTGCATGGATCCTGTGGGCGCTCGGCGCGCGCGGCGAGGCAGCCTTCCTGGTCGTTCCGGCGCGGCGATTTGCACATGGCCTGCGCGATTTCGTTAATCGATTGGCGGACCATGCCGACGCGCGACCATGCGTTGTCGTCGCCGCCGGCCGGCATGGTCTCACTGAAGCGATGCTCTCGCGCGCCGCCCGCGGGAAAACCGGAATCGTGGTGGAGTCGTTGGACATGTCCGGCTAGCGAGCATTCTCGTCCGGCCAATGGGCCCGCTACGTCACCGCCGAGCGTCGACCTGACGTCTGGCCGAGAAGGAGGATGGACACATGGCACCGAACAATATCGCAATACTGGCGAGCATCGTCGCCCGACGGCTCGCATTGCCGCACAGGGGCGCCAGCCCGGCAGCGGCGCGTCTCGCCTCGTCGGTCGCGCGCCTGCTTGCGCCGTCGCGTGCAGGCGCCAGCCCGGCGACGCGCCGCCTCTCCGCCTCGCTGGCGAGTGCGGTCGCCCGTCGTCTGCGGACTCGTCGGGCCGCGAGTCTCGCGGCGCGACGCCTGAGTGCGAGCCCAGGCGCGGCGCGCCTGTCATCGGTATTGGCAAGCGCGGTCGCGCGTCGCCTCGCCACCCGCCGAAGCGCCAGCCTGGCGGCGCGGCGTCTCACTGCAGCGAGCCCGGCAGCACAACGTCTCGCCACGGCGGTTGCCAGCGCGCTGGCGTTGCGCCTTGCGACGCGCCGCAGTGCGAGCGTCGCGGCGCGCAGGCTAAGCGCCCGCAGCGCCGCAGCCAACCGTCTCGCGCGCGCCGTGGCAAGCGCCGTGTCACGCCGGCTCGCCTGACCCGCGATCGTCGGGCGACGGCCCAGCCGGACATGCCCGATGCAATGTCTCGCCGGTCGCCGCCTCATCCGCGAGCGCCGCGCCAATCGGACGCAGAAGATGGAGACAGTCATGTCCAGCTATCACGTCAATCTCATCGCCAGCGCGGTGGTCCGCCGGCTCGCCCGCCGCACCGCGTCGCAGCAGGCTGCGCCAACTCTTGCCGCCGCGATTGCCAGCGCCGTCGGACGCCGACTGATGGCGCCGCGCGTGGCGAGTGTCGCGGCACGCGGTCGCGCCAGTGCTCCCCTGCCGCGCATGTCGGCTAGTCACGGCCGCGTCGCCAGCAACATTGCCCGGCGCATTGCATCGCGCGCACCCGCGGCGCTCACGCCGAGCATCGACGTCGGCGCCATCGATGCCGCGAAAGTGGCGAGCGCCACGGTGCGCAGGCTGGACGAACTGCGCGCCAAAGCGCCGAGCATGTCCGACCTGGTGGCCAGCGCGGTCGCCCGCCACCTCGCCTTGCCGCGGCTGCATGGTTCGTCCGCCGCGGCGCGGCGGCTGCACGCCCGCGTCGCCTCCGCCGTCGGCCATGCCCTGCAGCAAAGGGCCGCGGCGGCGAAAGAGGAGCCGGAGCGGAAAGGCGGCGACACGCCAAAGAATGCGCCGTCCAAGAGCTAGGATGCGCCGATCGTCGGAGCCGCGGAAGGAGAAAGCCATGACAGGCGACATTGTCGCGCGGCTGGCATCGGCTGTCGCCGAACGGCTGCGGACGCTCGAGGACGCGCCGGGCGCGCCCGCAGACGATTGCGTCGGCGCGATGCCGGCGGACTGCGACGACGATGCCGTCATCGCCGCGCTCGCCAACAGCATCATCGACGAACTCGA
>CAZIGW010000022.1:0-6381 GCA_964538565.1 uncultured Hyphomicrobiales bacterium
CGGGCATCAACTATCGCCGAACTGCGGCCGCTCGCCATGTCGACGATCTGTCCGCTATCTATTTCGACGGCACCGGCATTGGGGGTTTTCCGACCGGCCTGCAGGGCCGGTACGGCGGCTATCAGTTCTACAACCCCAGTCCGCTTCAGGGCACCGTCAAGGCATCGGAGGGCTATGTCGAGTTCGGCGTGCCGCTACTCCGAAACGTGCCAGCGTTCAAGTCGCTGTCCACCACGCTCGCGGGCCGACTCACCGATTACAGTCAGAGCGGCACCGAGAACATGTGGAAGCTCGGTCTCAACTGGTCGATCAACGATGTGTTTCGAGTGCGCGGCACGTGGTCGGCGGATACTCGCGCGCCTTCAGTGCTCGAGCTGTTCAACACGGCGCAGGTGAGCCAGGGTCGCAATACGGTGCCCTGCACGACCTGTGCGGGCTCGTTCCGCTCGAGCGGCCAGAACATCGCAACGGGTAATCCGGATCTGACGCCGGAACATGCCCGCACGTATACGGCCGGCCTCGTCGTCACGCCGGTGCCGAGTTTCAAAGCCTCAGCAGATTGCTAAAAGATCTCGATCAGGGACGAGATCGGGGCGCCCAGCAACCAGGCCATCGTCGACCGCTGTTACGCAGGCGACCAGCGATACTGTCGATTGATTCTTGTGAACGGGCAACCCGTCACGTCGACTACTGGCATTACCGCCACCGATTTCGTGGTCGTCACCAATCCGACGCTCAACGAAGGAACTCAGTCGACCTCCGGTATAGATCTCGCCGCGGCCTACTCCGAGCGAGCCGGGCCCGGAAAGCTTGCCCTGCAACTGACCGGAAACTATCTGCTGAGCGTGCACGATGCATCGAGCGGATGCCCGGGCGGGACAGAACATCTCGTCGGGGCCATCGGCAACGCCTGCGGCGACTATCCGAGAATCACTGGCCGCGTCGCCGCCAACTACAACGTCGGGCGCTTCGGCCTGTACGTGCAGGAACGCTATATCCACAAGGGCAAGATCAATCCGAACTTCGAGTCGGGCGTGGACATCACGTTCAACGAAGTGCCGGCGATCTGGTACACCGACCTGAACTTCAACTGCGATCTCGGCTCGTGGTCCGGCGGCACCGGGTCGGTCTTCGTCAACGTCACGAATCTGTTCAACCGAGATCCGCCAGTGACGACTTCGAGCTCTCGCTCCTGGATCGTCCCGACTGAGTTCGGTCTCTACGACGTGCTCGGCCGCCGTTACACGCTGGGCGTTCGTTTCAAGATGTAGAAAGGGTGAATCGCGATGCGCGACAAATTCGACAAGATTCGTACGGCGCTGGCCCAATTGGATCGCCGTGCAGTACTGACCCGAGGGGCCGCCGTGGCCGGAACGCTGCTCGCGGGTCAGTTTCTCAAGCCCAGAGCCGCAGCCGGGTCGACCAAGCCCGTGGCCAAATCGCCTGACACGTTCACCGTCGTCGGTGTCGGCGAGATGATGGTGACCCGGCCCTTCTCCATGCAGACCGAGCCGGAGTTCACCGACATCCTCAAGCTGATGCGCGGATCGGATCTCTGCTACGGCCATCTCGAGATGAACTTTGGGACCCCGGACGAGCTGAGATGGACACCGCGCGGCAGCGCCGGCGTGGCGAGCTACATGATCGCCGATCCGAAGATCTGCAAAGAGCTCAAGTGGGCCGGTATCGATGTGATGTCGCTGGCAATGAATCACAGCTGCGATTGGGGTCCGGAGGGGATTCAGTCGACCATCCGGCATTGCGAGGAGAATGGCATCGCGCACGCCGGTACCGGCATGAACCTCGAGGAAGCGCGCGCGCCGTGTTTTTTCGAGAAGGACAAGGGCCGCATGGCGATCGTGTCGCTTGCCTCCGGCAACAACGCATACGAGTGGGCCGGCATGCCCAAGGGAGACATCCCCGGCAGACCTGGTGTGAATCCCTTGCGCGTCAGCACGCGCTACGAGGTCGACCATGCCGCTGCCGAGCAGCTGCGGGCCATCGGCAAGAAACTGGGCGTGCTGAGCGACAAGGCGGCGGCCCGCAAGGAGTTCAATATCACACCGAATGGCGGCATCGGCGGCACGGGAACGGCGAGCTTCAGCTTCGTGGATGGCGAGAAGTTCGACATCACCTCGATCGGTCATCCGAAGGACATCGCGGGAAATCTGCGTTCGATCGAAGAAGCCTCGAAGTGGGCCGACTTCGTGATCGTCGCCCAGCACAACAGTACGTCCGAAGGAAGCCGGGGCGATTCGCCCAGCCACTTCGTCGTGGACTTTGCGCGCAAAGCCATCGATGCCGGCGCCGACATCTACTTCGGCCACGGCTGGCACACGTTCCTCGGGATCGAGATCTACAAAGGCAAGCCGATCGTCTACGGCATGGGGAATTTCTTTTATCAGAACATCTTCCTCAACCGCGTGCCGGCGGATTCATACGAGTCCTACGGCTTCGACATGGATCAGCTCACCAGCCTGAATCCGGCCTCCGGCACGCTGCACCCCGGGTCGGGCGATGAGGACTGGTGCTGGTCTGCGGTCTTCGAGTTCAAATTCGAAGACAAGAAGCTGAGGGAGATTCGACTCTACCCGATCGATACTGGCATGGACTTCTCCAGCGGCACGGGCAAGTTGTATCGCTACGTGGGCAAGGGCGATTACAAGTACATCGACGGCGTGCCGCACATGGCGTTCGGCGCCAACGGCCAGAAGATTCTCGAGAGATTGCAGCATCGCTGTCACCTTCGCGGCACGAAGATGGAGATCCAGAACGGAGTCGGAATCATCAAGGTGTAGCGGCACAGCGCGTGGCGACCGTGGCTCGGGATTCTCGTCTGAGGAGAATCGGCCTTGAGTGATACGACCACGCGTCGTGAGGTGCTGCTCGCCGGCCTCGCCGCGACGGCCGTCGGCGTCACCGCCGCGCCAGCCGCGCCGGCGCACTTTCGTGTAGCCGTCGCCGGAGATTACGAGAAGCTCGCCCTGAAGCGCGACGTATGGAAGTCACTGGGCGAGGACGCCGAGGTCGTGAGCTTCAGCCAGCCCTTCGGCTCCGAACAGGACACGATCCGCGCGCTGCGCGACTTCGACGCGCTCGCGCTCATGCGTGAGCGCATTCCGATTTCGCGTAAGGTGCTCGAAAAGCTTCCGCGGCTGCGGGTGATCGTGTTCAGCGGCCTGATGGATAAGACGCTCGACCATCAGGCCGCCGCGGACCGCGGCATCATTGTCTGCCGGGCATTGGGAATGGGATGGCACGAAGCCGGCGCGACTCACGCTGGGGGCGGGTCGCCGTCGGAGCTCGCACTCGCGCTCATGCTCGCCTGTGCCTGGCACATCCCGGCAGCGGACACCCTGATCAGACAGGGCGGTTGGGCGTTTCAACCGGGAATCCCGATGCGCGGGAAAACTCTTGGTATCGTGGGCTACGGCAATATCGGCAAGCCTGTGGCGCGCTTTGGTCTAGCATTGGGCATGCGCGTTCTGGCGTTCAGCCGCAGCCTGACCCATGAGATGGCACGCGCTGAAGGTGTGGAACGCGCCGATCTCGAGACGCTGTTGCGTGCGGCGGATGTGGTCAGCATTCATCTCCCGCTCACGCCGGCAACGCGGGGAATCATCGGCGCAAGAGAGATAGGCTGGCTGAAGTCCGGCGTCATTCTGATCAACACGGCCCGTGCCGCGATCGTCGACGAAGCCGCGCTGCTCGAGGCATTGCGGGCAGGCAAGATTGCGATGGCGGGTCTCGATGTGTACTGGCACGAGCCGCTGCCGGCCACTCATCCGCTCTCGAGAATGCGCAACGTCGTCATGACGCCCCACGTGGGTTATGTAACCGAAGCGAGCATGCTCGACCGGTATGAGGCGATGGCCGAAGTGCTGGCCTCCTATCGACAAGGGAACATCAAGGGACGCTACACCCCCGCAGATGCCGCTGCCGACGAGCGAACCGGATAACGCGCGCTAGTGATTTCGTACTAGGCGATCGTATCCCCGCCTGCAACCATGGCGCTGCATGGTTTCAGGAGGTCGGGGATGAAACGAAGGTCGTTCTGTACTGGTGTCCTCTCCGCTCTCGGTGCTTCCTCAATTGCAAGCTCGCAAATGTTCGCCGAGACATCGGACGTCGAGGACTTGCGCGCAAGTCTCTCCGGTGAATTGCTGACGCCCGGGCAGGAGGGCTATGACGCCGCTCGAAAGATCTGGAACGGCGCATTCGACCGCAGGCCCGCGTTGATCGCTCGCTGTCGTCGCGCCGAAGACGTCGCGCAGGCGATCAGGTTTGCGCGCACGCATCGCACGCTCGTCGCCGTGCGGGGCGGAGGGCACAGCTTTCCGGGGTATTCCACGTGTGACGGCGGACTCGTGATCGATCTTTCGCTCATGAAGGACATCCGTGTGAACACATCGGCACGCAGCGCGCGTATCGAGCCCGGTGTACTCCTCGGTGAGCTCGATCGCGAGTCGTTGGCGGTCGGGCTCGCGACTACGACGGGAACGGTGTCGCACACCGGCGCAGCCGGTCTGACATTGGGCGGCGGATTTGGGCGGCTCGCGCGTCGACAGGGGCTCGCCTGCGACAATCTGATTGCCGCTGATGTCGTGACTGCGGGCGGGCGTATGGTGCGCGCCAGCTCCGATCAGAACGCGGACTTGTTCTGGGCGTTGCGCGGCGGCGGCGGGAACTTTGGCGTGGTCACTGCGCTGGAGTATTCGCTGCATGCCGTTCCTGAAACGATGCTCGGCGGTGCTCTCATATTTCCGTTCACAGAGCCGCGCACGCTGCTGCGTGCCTTCGCGGAGGTCACCGCCAGCGCGTCTGACGATCTCTTCACAATGCTCGACGTGGTACCCACGCCAGAGGGCCAGCGCGCTGTGATCATCGAAGTGTGTCACTGCGGGACGCCCGCGGCGGCCGAGCGCGAGGTCGCCAGCTTGCGAAAGATCGGCAAGGCCATGCAGGACAACGTCTCGCGCACGACGTATCTCACTCTGCAGAGCCGGATCGATAAGGACTATCCGGCCGGCCGCAGCTATTACCTGAAGTCTGGGTTCGTGCCAGAGATCACACCGACGTTGATCGACGCGTTTGTCGATTATCTGGAATCCGCCCCGTCACGGAACGGCGTGGCGTCTTTCATTCAGCTCGGCGGAGCCGTCGCGCGCGTGAAGCCGAACGCCACCGCGTATTGGCACCGCGCAGCGCGGTATGGCGTTCTCCTGGCGTCCTTCTGGGATGACCCCAGCGTTGCGGACCGCGCGCGCCGCTGGACGCGGGAGGGCTGGGCGCGGCTCGAACCGATGACCGACGGGTTCTATGTCAACCTGATGGCCGCGGATGACACCGAGCGCCGCATCCGGGCTGCCTATGGCGGCAACCTCGACCGGCTGGCCGCGCTCAAGCAGCGCTACGACCCGACGAATCTGTTCAGACTGAACGCGAACATCAAACCGGCGGCGTGATGGCGCCACAGTGCGCTTTCCGTAGTAGTCAGCGGCCGGCCCGCTTGCAAGAATCCCGTAATGAGGCGCGGATACGGACAATACTGTCCTCTGGCGCTCGCCGCAGAACTCCTCTGCGAGCGATGGACTCTGCTGGTGGTCAGCCGTCTCATCGACGGCTGCTCGCACTTCAATGCCATCCAACGTGGCATTCCGCGCATCACGCCCTCCATGCTCTCTCAGAGGTTGCGACAACTCGAGCACGCGGGGATCGTCACGAAGGCGCCGGCGAGTCGCGGCGTTTCCACGTACGCACTCAGCGAGGCGGGTCGCGAGTTGGTCCCTATCGTGGACAACCTCGCGATTTGGGGCCAGCGGTGGGCGCGGGACATGAAAGCAGACGATCTCGATCCCGCGTTTCTGGCGTGGAGCATGCACACGCGTCTGGATATCGCCAGCATGCCGCCGGGGCGCGTCGTGCTCGCATTCGAGTTCACGGGCGCGCCGCGGGACTGCTGGCGCTTCTGGCTCGTGAAGGACGACAGCGGCGTCGATATGTGTCTGAAGGATCCCGGCCACGAGGTCGACGTGCGGGTCCGCGCCGATCTGCGCCTGTTCGTCGAGGCGTGGCGGGGCTTTCGGGATCTGCGCAGCGAAATTCAGGCGGGCCGCATCGAGCTCATTGGCGCGCGCGCGCTGACGAGGAAGCTGCCGCAGTGGCTGCGCCTCAGCGCCCTCGCGCCGTATCCGCGTCAGCGGCCGGGCCCTGAGATGCGCCTCGCCCGGAGCGCTCGACCGATCGCGCCCGGGAGCTGATCGGGCAGGCGACGATTTAAGTCAGAGGTTGGGGGGCGGAGCTGGCGGATCCCGACGTTCGCGTCGCTATAGGTATGCAGCCATGCCGGCGTGACAAGACTTTGTGACACCGTCGGACGTG
>CAZIGW010000023.1:0-8831 GCA_964538565.1 uncultured Hyphomicrobiales bacterium
ATGGCCCGCAAGTACACGCGACAGGACCTCGCCGACGCCGCCGAGAAATACAAGAACTGGGGCAAATGGGGAAAGGACGACGAGATCGGCACCCTCAACTACACGCGCCCGGAAGACATCGTCGCGGCCGCGCAACTCGTGCGCCAGGGCAAGGTGATCTCGCTCGCGCTCAACTTCGACCAGCACGGCCCGCAGGGCGCGAAGAGCAAGTATCCCTCGCTCGGCCGCATCAATCCGTTGCACGTGATGCTGCGCACCGGCACCGACGCCTACTCGGGCGTGCTCGACCATCGCGGCATCCGCGCCGCCGACGACATGGTGGTGATGCCGCTGCAATGCGGCACCCAGTGGGACGGACTCGGCCACGTGTTCTACGAGAACTCGATGTGGAACGGCTACGACTGCCGCGAGGTGACCTCGTTCGGCGCGCAGAAGTGCGGGATCGAGAAGACCAAGAACAAGATGGTCGGACGCGGCGTGTTTCTCGACGTCGCGCGCGTGCACGGCAAGGACGTGCTTGACGACGGCTACGGCATCACCTGCGAGGACCTGGACCGTGCGGCCAAGGCGCACGGCGTCACGGTGCGGCGCGGCGACTACGTGATCGTGCGCACCGGGCAGATGGAAGCGAAGCTCGCCGAGGGAAACTGGGACGGCTATCCGGGCGGCGACGCGCCGGGCTTCGCATTCGAGACGCTCGAATGGATCCACCGCAACGAGATCGCGGCGATCGCCACCGACACCTGGGGCTGCGAGGTGCGCCCGAACGAATCCGAGCCCGGCATCAACCAGCCGTGGCACTGGATCACGATTCCGATCATGGGCCTCACCATGGGCGAGATCTTCTTTCTCGGCGACCTCGCCGCCGACTGCGCGAAGGACAAGATCTACGAATTCATGTTCGTCGCACCGGCGATCCCGATCACCGGCGCGGTCGGCTCGCCCACCAATCCGCTGGCGATCAAGTGATCCTCCGACTCGCCGCCGCGAAGGACAATCGAGAGAAAAGACCGCACCGATGCTCGGACACAATCGCACCAAGATGACCGGCGCGCAGCTGCTCGCCGACATGCTCGCCGGCTACGGCGTCACCCACGTGTTCATGGTGCCGGCGGTGCTGCGCCGCACGTTCGCCGAGATGGAGAAGCGCACCGCGATCAAGCGCATCCACACGCACGGCGAAAAGTCGGCCGCCTACATGGCGGACGGTTACGCGCGCGCTTCCGGAAAGCCCGGCATCTGCATGGCGCAGGTGATCGGCGCGCTCAATCTCGCCGCCGGCCTGCGCGACGCCTGGCTCGCCCATTCGCCGGTCATCGCCTTCACGGGCGGGCGCGATCCGGCGACGAAATTCCGCAAGGTCTACCAGGAGGTCGACGACGTGCCGGCATTCGAGCCGGTGACGAAGTTCAACGCCACGATCGACGACGTCGCGCGCTTCCCCGACATGGTGCGGCAGGCGTTTCGCGTCGCCGTGACCGGCTGCCCGGGTCCGGTCCATCTGCAGTTCCGCGGCAACGAGGGCCAGATCGACGCCGAGGAGGCGGAGATGGAGCCGCTCACGGAAGCGCAGTTCGCCCGCGTGCCGCCGTTCCGGCCGGAACCCGACGCGGCGAGCGTGCGCGCGGCCGGCTCCTTGCTGGCCAAGGCCGAGCGCCCGGTGATCGTGGCGGGCGGCGGCGTGCGCGCCTCGGGCGCGGCGGCCGAGCTCGTCGCGCTCGCCGAGGCGCTGCAGATTCCCGTCGCCACCTCGCTCAACGGCAAGGACACGATCCCGGGCAACCATCCCCTTTCCGTCGGCGTCGTCGGCACCTACTCGCGCGAGAGCGCCAACCGCGTCGTCAACCGCGCCGATCTCGTGTGCTTCGTCGGAACCGAGACCGGCGGCATGACCACGCATTTCTGGGCGGTGCCGAAGATCGGCACGCCGGCGATCCAGATCGACATCGACGCGGAGGCGCTCGGCCGCAACTATCCGCTGCAGGCGGCCGTCAACGGCGATGCCAAGGTGACGCTCGCCCGTCTGCTCGCGCAAGCCGACCGCGCGAGCGCCGCGCGGCGCGCCGCCTGGGTGACGGAGGCGCAGGCGATCCGCACCGAATGGTACGCGAAGTACCAGCCGGTGCTTTCTTCCGACGCCGTGCCGATCCGGCCCGAGCGCATCTGCGCCGAATTGACCAAGCACGTGCCGGACGACGGCATCGTGGTGGTCGACACCGGGCACGCCGGCATGTGGATGGGCGGCATGTACGACCTCACGAGCCCGCGCCAGAGCTACATGCGCAGCGCCGGCCACCTCGGCTGGGCGTTCTCGGCCGGGCTCGGCGCAAAATGCGCGGCGCCCGAGCGGCCCGTCGTCGTGTTCACCGGCGACGCCGGCTTCTGGTATCACATCGGTGAGATCGAGACCGCGGTTCGCTGGAACATCAACACCGTCACGGTCGTCAACAACAACGGCGGCGGCAATCAGTCGAAGCGCGGCTTCGACCGCGCCTACGGCGGCGAGCAGACGGCGCGCGGACGCGAGCTGTGGACGTTCAACCAGGTCGACTTCGCGCGCATCGCGACCGACATGGGCGCGGTCGGCATCCGGGTCGAAAAGCCCGCCGACATCGGCCCGGCGATCGCCAAGGCGCTTGCCGCCGACCGCCCGGTCGTCGTCGACGTCGTCACCGACATCGAGGTGCTGGCGCCGATCGCGGTGGCGTGAGCCACGATCACTGATGCAGATGCATCGTGATTGCTGACGTGCACTTGGTCGGGCCGAGCAAAGGAAGCAAAAGTGCAGCCGCACTCTCGCCCGGAGAGGTGAAGATGCGCCCGCTGATCGGACTTTGGCGGTCGGTCCGTATCCGCGTTCGCTTCTGATCGCACCGACCTCACTCCTTCACGACGTTCGGCCAGTCGACCTCGTTGCCCTTCATCACCCACGGCTCGCGAAGCGCGGCGGCGCGCCATTCGCTCCAGGCGGGCAACGCCATGACGGCGTTCATGTAGGCGCGCGCGGCGGCGCCGACCTCGACCCCGTACGTGTGGAAACGCGAGACGATCGGCGCGTACATCGCGTCGGCCGCCGTGAAATGGCCGAAGAGGAACGGCCCGGCGGCGCCGAAGCGGCGGCGGCAATCGGTCCACAGCGCGTCGATGCGCGCGACATCGGCCGCAGCCTCCGGCGTCAGCGGATACGGCTTCGCCGGGCGCCACATGTTCATCGGGCAATGGCGGCGCAGCGGCGCGAAGCCCGCGTGCATCTCGCTGGCGACCGATCGCGCGTGCGCGCGCGCCGTGCGGTCCTCGGGCCAGAACCGGCCGGCGGGAAACCGCTCGGCCAGATATTCGAGGATCGCAAGCGATTCCCAGACATGAACGCTGCCGTCGATGAGCACCGGCACCTTGCCGGTCGGAGAGAACGCCAGGATGCGCTCCCGGCTGCCCGCCTCGTAGAGCGGGATGACGGTCTCGTCGAACGGAATTCCGGCGACCTTCAGGGCGATCCACGGCCGCAGCGACCACGACGAATAGTTCTTGTTACCGATGACGAGATGCAACGCCATGTTGTCCTCTCCGCAAGCGACGGCGCAGCATCGGAACGGCGGCCCGAGCGGGCAAGCGGATTCTGCTGATCGGACCGATCAACACGGCGAATGGCGGGACGTCGGGACAGGCTGGCGGCGGTTCGCAAAGGGTGCGCCGGGCGGCTTCCACCGGAGAGCCATGAAAGCCGCCCGGCACCGGCGTGGCGCGAGGGGGACACGCCACGTCATCGGGCAAGATCAGTGCTTCTCCCGCGCTTCGAGCTTGCGGGCGATATCGCCCAGCATGGCGGCGAATTGCCGGGGGTCGACGCCGTCCGCCGCCATCGCGGCGCGCACGATCGGGTCCGACAGGACGTTCGACAGCGTCAGTTCGCGACAGGATCCGTTCATGGATGGACTCCCAGATTTCAATTCATGCGTAGTGGCCTCGACGCTCACCCCAGGGCCGGATAGTCAAGGTAACCCTTCTCCTCCCCGGCGTAGAACGTCGCCGGATCCGGCGTGTTGAGCGACGCGCCCGTCTTGAACCGCGCCGGAAGATCCGGGTTGGCCAGGAACGGCACGCCGAACGCCACGAGGTCGGCTTCGCCGCGGGCGATGGCCGCATTTCCGGACTGCGCGTCGTAGCCGCCGTTGACGACGAACGCTCCGCGGAACGCGCGGCGCAACAGCGGCGTGATGCGTTTGTCCGCCGGCACCACCGCCGGCCCGGCGATCGGTTCGGCCACGCACAGGTAGGCGAGCCCGCGCCGGCTCAGTTGCTCGGTCAGATAGGAGAACGTTTCGACCGGGTTGCTGTCCGACATCGACAGCATCGAAAAGTTCGGCGCGACCTTGTAGCCGACCCGCTGCGGCCGCCAGATATCGAGCACCGCATCGACCACCTCGAGCGGAAAGCGCGCGCGGTTGACGACGCTGCCGCCGTAAGCGTCGGTGCGCCGGTTGGCGCCGTCGCGCAGAAACTGGTCGAGCAGATAGCCGTTGGCGCCGTGCAGTTCCACGCCGTCGAAGCCCGCCTCCTTGGCGTTCTCGGCCGCGCGGCGGAACTGCGCCACGATGCCGGCGATCTCGCCGGTCTCGAGCGCGCGCGGGGTGACCATCGGCACCCTGCCCTTGCCGGTGAAGACCTCGCCCTCGGGCGCGATCGCCGAGGGAGCGACCGGCAAGGCGCCGCCGTGGAAGTCCGGATGGGAGACCCGTCCCACATGCCAGAGCTGGGCGAAGATCCTGCCCCCGGCCCGGTGAACCGCGTCGGTGACGGCCCTCCACCCGGCGACCTGCTCGGCCGAGTGTATGCCGGGGGTACGGACGTACCCGACGCCCTGGGGGCTGACCTGGGTGGCCTCGCTGATGATCAGACCGGCGGAGGCGCGCTGGACGTAATAGGTCGCCGCCAGGGGATGCGGGACGTTGCCCTCCACCGCCCGGCTGCGGGTCATGGGCGACATGACCATGCGGTTGGCGAGCGCCAGATCCCCCAGCCGATAGGGCGAAAAGAGGTCAGGCTGTTCGGGGGTAACCGCCTGAGTCGCCCCGGACAGGGCCGCTGATTGTTGGATGGTCATGATTTCTTATCCTGATTTGAAGCACTTGCACCGGCCGCGTGACTTCCCATCTGAGCTATGGTACTGACCGGTAACACTGGCAGAAGTTACTGACCGGTAACACCCGTGTCAAGAGGCCGGACCGGCGAACCCATGGCGACGCCCACCGTCGAAAAAGCCCCCGGCGCCGACAAGGCGCTTCCTCCGCGCGAACGCATCCTCGCGACGGCCGCGGAGCTGTTTTACCGGCACGGCATTCGGGCGGTCGGGGTCGAGGCGATTGCCGACGCGGCCGGCACCAACAAGATGACCCTCTACCGGCACTTCCCGTCGAAGGACGAGCTCGTCGCCGAGTGCCTGCGCCAGCTCGCGACCCGCGCAGAGGCCGCGTGGGACGGGATCGCGGCGGCGCATCCGGGCGACGCGCGCGCCCAGCTTCGGGCCTGGCTCGAGCTCGCGGCGCACTTGATTTCCGATCCGGCGAACCGCGGCTGCGCCCTCATCAACGCGGCGGTCGAACTGCCCGAGAAGGACCATCCGGCCCGCCGCGTGGTCGAGGCCTTCAAGCGCGCGCAGCGCGACCGGCTGGTGGCGCTCTGCCGCGCGGCCGAGCTTTCGCAGCCCGAGCTCCTGGCCGATCAACTCTTCCTGTTGTTCGAGGGCGCGCGCGTGTGCGCGCAGAGCATCGGGCAGGAAGGCCCCTGCTGCCGCTTCGTCCGCATGGGCGAGGCGTTGATCGCTTCCCACAGCGTCTGAGGCGCCAATCGGCGTGACCGCGCCAGCCCGACGGGCTACCGTGGTCGGGCGATTTCATACCTGTCGACGGACCGGTCCGGACGTTCGCGAGCGCGCGATGCAGCCCTTCTCCACGCCCGATCTCCTTGCACTTGCCTTCTTCGTCGCGGCCTGGGCCGGCTATGCGCTCACCGTCGAATGGACGCCGCACGGCCGCGGCGGGCTCAGCGGCGGCATGGACCGCTATCGCGAAGTGTGGATGCGGCAGATGCTCGCGCGCGACATGCGCATGGTCGACATGCAGGTGATGAGCTCGCTGCAGAACGGCACGGCCTTCTTCGCCTCGACCTCGCTGATCGCGGTGGGCGGCGCGCTGTCGTTGTTGCGCTCGACCGACGAGATCCTCAGCGTGATCGCCGCGCTTCCGTTCGGGTTGCAGGCCTCGCGCGGCTTGTGGGAGGCGAAGACGATGGGCCTTGTCGTCATCTTCGTCTATGCGTTCTTCATGTTCGCCTGGTCGTACCGGCTGTTCAACTATGTCGCGATCCGGCTCGGCGGCACGCCGCCCGCCGCCGAGCGCGACACGCCCGAGGCGCAGGCCCACGTCCGCCGCGCCACCAAGCTGTTTCGCTCCGCCGGGCGCCACTTCAACCGTGGCCAGCGCGCGCTGTTCTTCGCGCTCGGCTATCTGGGCTGGTTCGTCGGACCCTGGGTGCTGGGGGCGAGCACGCTCGCGGTCGTGATCGTGCTGTGGCGACGGCAGTTCGTCTCGGAAGCGCGTCGTGCGCTCGACGCGACGCACGGGGAACTCGAGACAGTCGCACCGAGGCGCGCCTGGATGCGACGAAAACACCGACCGGATGCGGAGCCGGACGGTATCTGCTGAATCGCCATACCGCTCCATCTTCGGTGGGAGCAAGGTCCCCCTTCGGAAACCGGTGTCCGCGTCACGCGATCACGCTCCGCGCGCGGCGAGAGCAGGACGATTTCTCATCGAGTCGTCGTCCTGCTCCATCTCCGATCCGAGCATGACCCGTCCGGAAACCGGAGTCCGCTTCTTCGGAATCATGCTCTTCCCGGGATCTGATCTGCTCTAGAACCGGGCGATTGCCGTCACGCGGAACGTACGCGGCTCTCCGGGCGAGATGTTGTTGTTGCCATCCGCCGAGGCCCAGTAGCCCTTGT
The DNA here is from genome assembly GCA_964538565.1 of uncultured Hyphomicrobiales bacterium. Lineage (GTDB taxonomy): Bacteria > Pseudomonadota > Alphaproteobacteria > Rhizobiales > Xanthobacteraceae > CAYVBN01. Next base: position 7,001 of record CAZIGW010000023.1, read on the forward strand.
TGAAGATGTTCTCGATGTTGAATTGCAGTCTCCAGTTCTCGTTGATCTTCGCGAACAGTCCCGCATCCACCCGGACGAATCCCGGCAGCCTGACCGTGTCGTCGGACGACGCGAACGAGTCGGAGAAGTAGATGACGCCGACCGACGCGGCCCAGATCGGGGTGAACTGATACTTGTTCCACCAGGAGAATTGGTGGAACGGCACGAGCTGCACGCGGTTTCCCGCCACGATGGTCGCGGACAGATCGTTCGCGATCTTGGCGTCGGTGTAGGCGTAACCGAGCTTGGACTGCCAGGCGTCGGTTATGAAGCCGGTGAGCTCGGTCTCGACGCCCTTGATCCTGTGCTTGCCGCCGGGGATCTGGAACTGCGGATTGTTGGGGTCCGTGACCGGAACGCCCGTGCGGTCGAGCTGATAGACCGCCGCATCGAAGAGCAGCCGCGGGAAGATGTTCCACTTCACGCCGACTTCCTTGTTCTCGAACTTCTGTGGGTCGAGAATCACGGTGTTGTTGTTGAGCGAGCTGAACTGGTCGCCGGAGGCCGGCAGATAGGACACGCTGTAGGCGCCGTAGATCGACATCGTGTCGACCGGCTTCACGATCACCGCACCCTGGGGCGAGACCTTGGTGTCGACGCGCGAACGGTCCGTATTGGTGTTCGCATCCAAGGCCGAGAGATCGAAGCGGTCGAGACGCGCGCCGCCGATCAGTTGCAGCCAGGGCGCGACGTCGATCGTATCGCGCGCATACGCGGACTGAATGTTCGCGTGATACCTGCTGTTCGAGTCAGCGTTCACGACCCCATCGGGGTTATTGCCCGTGAAGTGATGGATGAAGGTCACCGGCCCGAAATAGGTTGGATCGAACGGATCGCCCACGATCGTGTTGGTGCCGTTCGGAAAGATGCCGGTATTGCGCAGGTCGATACCGGTCTGGCGACCGAACTCGGTGCCGAAGGCGAACGTGTGGAACAGCGGCCCCGTGAACGTCTTGTAGACGAAATCCGTCTGGTTGAAGATGTTTTCACGGTTGGTCGTGTGCTGATAGGCAGCACGGTTGAATGACGTGTCGCTCGGATCGACTGCGCCGGACAACGGTCCGTTGCCCGGATAGACGTTCTGGTAGAACTTCTGATAATCCGCATAGCGCGTCGAATTCTTCACGGTCAGTCCGTTCTGGAAGTCGTGCTCGATGACGGACATGACCGACTGCACGGTCGCCCGGGCGACATTCAGGTCGGGACTGCCGAAGAATGCGGTGAGATCGCCTCCGGGAGCGAACGGCTCGGTCGGATTGAACCGCGTCGCACCCGGCACGGTCGCCTGCGATGGGTTGCCGCGATCGGCGGTCCTCTCATCGTGGAAATATTCGTAGCTGAGCTTGACCTTTGTCGTGTCGCTCGGCGCGAGGGTGACGGTCGGATTGATCCCGTAGCGTTCGAGCTTGCCGAAATCGCGGAATGTGTCGCTTCCCTCGTACATCAGGTTGAGGCGTGCGGCGACGTTTTCGTTGATCGCCTGGCCGGCGTCGAGGGTGAAGCGCCGGTCTGCGTAGGAACCGGTCTGTCCGGTCACCTCGTAGATCCGCGTGCCGTCGGCTTCCTTGAGCGTCCGGTTGAGGAGGCCGCCGCCGGCGCCGCGGCCGAACGTCAGCGCGCTCGGCCCTCTCAGCACTTCGATGCTCTGCGTATTGTAGAGGTCACGGAATATCTGAACGTCGTCACGGAACCCGTTGACGAAGAAGTTCGCGCTCGAGTCGACGCCGCGGATGACGAGCTCGTCGCGATTTCCTTCGCCCTGATGTACCGCCACGCCCGGAACGAAGCGCGC
>CAZIGW010000024.1:0-2557 GCA_964538565.1 uncultured Hyphomicrobiales bacterium
CGTGTCGTCCGATTCGGGCGGTGCGAATTCGCCGGGTGCGAGAACGGCCTCGTAGCCCGAGCGCACCTGCTCGACGAGCGCGCCCATTCCGCGACGCACCAGGGCGCGCGACCCGCCGTCGCGGCCGGGGGTCGCTTCCGGTTCGATGTCGAGCACGGCGGGGAGGCGGGCGCGGGTCTCCTCGACCACCTGCGACACGCGCGCCAGGCCTTCGATCAACGCCCTGCGGTGCGCTCCGTATTGCATCGGCCGCGCGCGACCGCGCGGCAGCAGTTCGCGATCCTCGCCGGCGGTGCGCCAGGCCGCCGCCACGTCGCGGTCGCGGTGTGCCGTCATGGGTGCGCCCTCTCCGCAACGCGGGAAGGCTTGGACCTCGCGGCCGCAAGAGGCGGAGCCGCCGGCGCGGCCACGGGGGGCGTCGCCGGTCCGCGGTTCAACGGATTGGCGCCGCGCGAGAAGACCTCTTCGCGCGGTCCGAACGCGACGATGCGGCCTTCGTACAGCACCATCGCCATGTTCAACGCGACCAGCGCGCTCGGCCGGTGCGACACCACGATGACGATGCGGCCCGCTGTGCGCAGCTTGGCGATCGCCTGCGTCAGCGCGGCCTCGCCTTCGGAGTCGAGGTTGGCGTTCGGCTCGTCGAGAACGACCAGGAACGGATTTCCGAACACCGCGCGGGCCAGCCCGATACGCTGCCGCTGGCCGGCGGACAGCGCCATTCCGGATTCGCCGATGCGCGTGTCATAGCCGTTCGGCAGGCGGAGAATCATGTCGTGCACGCCGGCGGTCTGCGCGGCGTCGAGAATCGCTTCCGATGACGCCGCATCGTCGAAGCGGGCGATGTTCTCCGCCACGGTGCCGTCGAACAGCGCCACGTGCTGGGGCAGATAGCCGAGATATCGTCCGAGCTCGTCGTGATGCCACTGATCGAGCGCGGCGCCGTCGAGCCGCACCACGCCACGCGCGGCCGGCCATACGCCGACGAGCGCCTTGGTGAGAGTCGATTTTCCCGAGGCGCTCGGCCCGAGCAGGGCGAGGCCGGTGCCGGCCGTGAGCGTGAAGGTCGCGTTGTTGACGATCGCGCGGCCCGAGCCGGGAGGCGCCACGGCGAGATTCTGCACCGACAATTCGCGGCGTGGACGCGGAAGGACGACCCCCGGCTTGCCCGAGACCGCAGCGACCTTGAGGATCTCGCGCAGCCGCACGATTCCCTGACGCGCCGCGACGAGCTGCTTCCAGGTGCTGAGCGCGACTTCGATCGGCGCAAGCGCGCGTCCCATCATGATCGAGGAGGCGATCATGATTCCGCCCGAGGCCTGCTCGATGACCACCAGGTAGGCGCCGATGCCGAGCATCGCCGACTGCAGGATGTAGCGCAGGACCTTGGCGGCGGCTCCCAGGTTGGCGTGAATCTCCATGGCGCGCACGTTCTCGCGCAGGAAGCGCTCGTTGGCGCCGGCCCAGCGCGCTGTGAAGCGGCCGGTCATGCCGAGCGCGCGAACCACGTCGGCGTTCTGCCGGGTGGCATCCGCCAGCGTCTGGCGCTCGATCGCGCCCTGCATGGCGACATTGGCGGGTCCGGCCGAGCGCCGTTCGGTCGCCATCGTCATGGCGACGATGGCGGTGGCGCCAAGCGTCGCGGCGATGCCGATGACTGGGTGAAAGAGAAACAGCGCGATCAGGAAGATCGGAATCCACGGCATGTCGAGGAATGCGGTCGGCCCCATGCCGGACAGGAAGACGCGGATCTGGTCGAGGTCGCGCAGGGGCTGCTGCACCAGGGTCGATGACGCCCCGCGCAGCGGCAGGCTCGCCAGCGCCAGGTGGATCGGTTCCTGCAGGCCGGCGTCGAACAGGGCGCCGACACGGGTGAGCATGCGCATGCGCAGGGCGTCGAAATAGCCCTGCAGCACGTAGGCGAAAAGGACGATCAGCGACAGGCCGAGCAGGGTGGCGACGCTGCGGCTCGGGATCACCCGGTCGTAAACCTGCAGCATGTAAAGCGAGCCCGACAGCGTCAGCAGGTTGATGACGCCGCTGAACACTGCGATCCCGGCGAGCCGGCGCACGCTGGCGCGCAGCCCGAGCGTCACGGGGTCGTCCGACTCGAGCCTCAACATCTCCACCCGCCGATCGGATTCCTCGAATGCAAGCGTTCGCGGCCAGGCGGCGTTCGGTCGACTTCCGCCTCTCCGCGAGGACATTGCACTTTCAGAAATCCGGCGATGTCCCCCGATCGAGAATGAACCAAATGAAAGCGTGTGGATGGGACTTCAGCAGTTCGGCGAGATTGCGACGAGATGCGGACATGCGCGACAAATTTTCGAATCGGAATTTTTCAGCAAGGAACGCAAGCGCGACACGCGTGTTACGTTTGGTCACTCCGCTCGGCAATGAGATCAGGTGCCTTCAAATTGCCCCGCTAAGATCAACCTTCGGGCAAACACGATCTCTGTCAGGTCACATTCCTCATCAAGATAGCACCACATTGATTGAAGTCGGCGCGCTCTTTGTACGGGGACACGGGGAGAAGACACGATGGCGACTTCGACTG
>CAZIGW010000025.1:0-3553 GCA_964538565.1 uncultured Hyphomicrobiales bacterium
CACGGTGAGCGAGGCGGAGACCGCGAAGCCGACGGCCCATGCCCAGTGCGTCGGCCGCTCGAGCACGGTGTCGGCGATCTTGTCCGTGATCGACGCGTACGTGTAGCCGCCGCGCAGTACGGGCTGCGAGGCAGGGGCGCCAAGAGCCTGCTCCTGACCTGCCACTCAAGTCTCCCGCAGATCGGGATGCGGGTTCTCCACCGCGGGCAGGTAGCTCGTGCGCGGCAGCGTGTTCAGCTCTTCCAGCAGCACGTAGTCGAGCGGGGAACTCTTCGCGGTCCGCACGCGGCTCGAAGGGTCGTTCAGGTCGCCGAAGACGATGGCCTCGGTCGGGCATGCGGCCTGGCACGCCGTCAACACCTCGCCGTCGCGAATGCGCCGGCCCTCCTTCTCCGACGCGATCTTCGCGGCGGCGATGCGCTGCAGGCAGTACGAGCACTTTTCCATGACGCCGCGCATGCGCACCGTCACGTCCGGATTGCGCTGGGCGTCGAGGCTCGGCACATCCTGCGAGTACTGCAGGAAGTTGAAGCGTCGCACCTTGTACGGACAGTTGTTCGAGCAGAACCGCGTGCCGACGCAGCGGTTGTACACCTGCACGTTCAGACCTTCCGAGTCGTGGACCGAGGCCTCGACGGGGCACACCACTTCGCACGGCGCGCGCTCGCAATGCATGCACGGCACGGGTTGGAAATGCACCCGCGGGCGGACTTCGCTGCCCTCGATGTAGCGATCGACGCGGATCCAGTGCATCTCGCGGCCGCGTTGCACCTGATCCTTGCCCACGACCGGGATGTTGTTCTCGGCCTGGCACGCGATCGTGCACGCCTTGCAGCCGATGCACGCGTCGAGATTTATGGACATGCCCCATGCGTACGTCGGCGAGGCAAACGGCGGATAGAGCAGGCTCCGCTCGTGCTTTGAGGGATCGACGCCTCGTGCCGTTTGCGTGATCACGGCGCTCAACGGGAGCGTGCGCGCGAGATCGCGCCCTTCCATGCGGTTGTGCATCTGGGCGCTGGCAAGCGGGTAGCGCGAACCGAGCGGGCGAAGACGTGCACCGCCGTCAAACGCCGGAGCCGCGGAGGTCTGTAGCGCGTAAGCATTGAATCCGGCGCCGGAGGCGATGCGGCCCCCTGCGGTTCGCCCATAGCCGAACTGCAGCGTGAGCGACTCATCTGGGTGGCCGGGCAGCAGCCATACGGGCGCGCGCACGCGGCGACCGCGATACTCGATCTCGATGACGTCCTCGTTTGCGAGGCCGCGGCGGCGCGCGCTTGCCGGGCTCATGAGGACCGCGTTGTCCCACGTCAGCTCGGTCAGCGGTTTGGGTAGCTCGCGCAGCCACGCGTTGTTGGTGTACACGCCATCGTGTACGTGCGGGTCCGGGCTGAACACGATCTCCAGCTCCGCGGAGTCAGCGTCGCGCAGTGGCGGCAGAGCAGGCATTCGCGCAGTGACTTGCTCGGGTGTGAACTCAGAATCGGGAACCACGCCGTCATGCAGGGCTGTTCTCCATGTCTGCTCGAAATCATCGCCGCCGATCTCGCCTTGCCAGAACGCACGCACGATTGCGTGGCCGTCCTGCTCGAACTCGCCGGCCAGCACTGCGAGAACCTCATGGGGGGAGTGACCGCCGTAGAGCGGCGCAATCAAAGGCTGCTGAATCGTGGCCGAGCCGTCGTACGCGCGGGTGTCGCTCCACGCTTCGAGCTCATGTGCCGCCGGGATGTGCCAGAGCGAGCGCATGGCCGTCTCGTCGCGATAGAGGCCGAGATGCACAGAGAACGGAACACGCTGCAGATGACGGGCGAACTCGAGATCCGCCGGTGTGGCGTACGCGGGGTTCACGCCGAGAATCAGCAACTCCTGCACTTCGCCCGCCGCCATCGCCGCGGTGAGCTGTCGCAGCGAATCGAGCTGATCGACCGGCTCGGCGAGCACGGGATACGTGTACTCGACCGTGGTCCCGACGTTGCCCAGCCGCTCGTTCGCGAAATGCGCGAGCGCGTGCACGTGCGCGGGCTGCCGCTCGCCCACGATGATCAGCGATTCCCCATGCCGCGTGAGCAGATCGAAGGCGCACGCGTCGAGCCAGCGGGCCTCGATCGGCACCGAGCTTGGAGGCTCAATCCCGATACCCAGGCGCTGCGCGAGGGCGCGCGCGACGCCGTCGATCTGAGACGCCCGCAACCGCCTGCAATGATCGGCTTTCGCGCCCGTGAGCGTCGGCGAGCTTTCGATGGCGTAGAGCCGATTGTTCGCGCTCGGCGTTGCGCCCGGGCGCCGCGCGCCGTTGAAATCCCGCGCATAGCGCACGTGTCCCGGGATGGAGCGTAGGAAGTCCGCGTCGAGTGACAGCATCGTCCGGGCGCGCGTGAAGTCGTAGCGCGGCTCGCGAGTCTCACCGAACGCGAGTCGCGTACCCGCGTAGACGTGATCGCGGTTGATCGGCTGGTATTGATGCCAGCGTGCCTGCGGATACTTCTCCAGTAAGCGGCGCATCTGCGCGGCCAGCGTTGGCGACGTGACGGAGCCCGTGAGGATGTGCAGGCCCGCGCCGCCTTGGCTCTCGAACCGGCCGCGGCGCGCGGTGAGCGCCCCACGAAACGCATCCCATGTGCTCAGCACACCTTGTCGCAGCACGGCTTGCGAGCGATCCGGATCCCACAGGGTGAGCACGGCGGCCTGCGAGAAGATGTCCGTTGCGCCGAGACTCGCGGGATGATGCGGATTTCCTTCCACCTTGATGGGCCGGCCCATCGCGCTTTCCACGAGAACGCCGGAGGCATATCCGTCGAGGCTCAACGCCGTGGCGAAGTACAAGGACTTCGTCGCGGCAAGCTGCTCGGGCATGTCTTCGTACGGAACGATCTTCTCCGGCAGCTCGCGCGAGCATCCACTCGCCAGCGCAATCGACGCCCCCATCAGCTTCAGGAATTCACGCCGGCTGCGCTCCGGCACACCCGAGAAGTCGAACTGACGCCGCGGCTGCCGGGGGCTCATTGCACGATCACCGATGACAGGTCGAACAGTCGGTGAGCGCGCGTGTGCTGCGGATGTGATACGCAGCTACGAGCTGCCGCCCGAGCTCCAATTGATTCGCAGGCGGCTGCCAGCTCATGTCGAACACCCGCTCGCGCGGACGGACGTAGCGCTCGGGGGCGCGATGACATCCGAGGCACCACTGCATCTCGAGCGACGCCACGCGCCACGTGAGCGGCATCTGGTCCACTCTGCCGTGACATGTCGAGCAGCCGACGCCCTTCGCGACGTGAATGCTGTGGTTGAAGTAGACGAAGTCCGGCAACTGATGAATGCGATTCCAATAGACCGGCGCGCGTCGCGATCTCGTGTCGAACAGCGGCGCGAGAAGCGGCGCATCGGTGAAGAGCTGCGAGTGGCAGGTGCGGCACGTCGCGATGTCGTGTCGAAAAGCGGCGCGAGCACCGGCGCATCGGTGAAGAGTTGCGAGTGGCAGGTGCGGCAGGTCGCGACCGATGGAATGCCAGCAAACGCGGACGTTTCGACGGAAGAATGGCAGTAGCGGCAA
>CAZIGW010000026.1:0-2657 GCA_964538565.1 uncultured Hyphomicrobiales bacterium
GCGGCGGACTGGCCTAACACGGTCGCACGAGGCAACATGAAACCGCCGCGATGTGCAAGTTGCCTGAGGAGGTCAGATGCTCGTACCACCGCAAGTTACGCCCGTGTGCGAGGTCTGCAACTGTCCGGAGAACCTGCACAAGGTCCGCCAGGCGTACGGAACGCACGCACCCCGACGTAAAGCGCCCTTGCGCTGTGCGGAATGCTACCCGCTGCCACGCTGTAAGACCTGCGGGCGACGGATGCGACCGCGAGATGCGCTCGTGGCAACCTGGCCTAAGACTGTGTCGAAAGCGTTGACGGACACGTGTGAGGATTGCTACCGTAGAGGTTGGGCGGTGGTCAACACGAAACTACCGCAAGACTTAAGTAGTGTGGCGCGAAGAATGGCGCCGCCTGATGTTTGGGAGGTTCTGGGCGTTGCGACTGACACCGACTGACGAACAAGAAGCCGACATCGAGCGTATTGTCCATGAACCTACGCGGGGTGCCCTCGTCGCCAGCGATGTGGGCGTCGGCAAGTCCCTGGTAGCCACTGAAGCCGCGCTACGCCTCGGTGCAAACACGGTTCTCATCATCAGTCCGAAGAACGTCATGCCTAACTGGCGTCGGCACTTTGCGCTACAAGCACCACAGTGTACTTTCAAGGTCATCAGTTCGACCAAGGATGGTCTGGCTGCGTATGACGCGCTACGCCGGGGTGTACCGGGTGTATACCACGTCGGTCGGGAGTTCATGGTTCGCTCCCAGGGCTCACGGTGGTCCTGGTCAGAGGTGGACCCCGACGTGGTGATCCTTGACGAGTCGCACGCGATTCAGAATCGAAACTCACAGTTGTTCAAGGTGATCAAGAAGTTGCCCGCCCGTGGATTCCGTATTGCTATGTCAGCCACCCCGGCAGGTAACCGCTTTGATGGGATTTGGAGCACATGCCGGTGGCTTTGGCCCCATGTGGAGGGCGACAGTCCTTCAGGTTTGCTTGTCGATACGTCGAAGCACCGCTGGATTGCACAGTGGTGCGAAATCACGTACGATCCCTGGACGTTCGACCACCGAAAGCCGACAGGCGAAAAGGTTCCGGGTGCGTGGGTTGCACAACTTCCGTGCTACATCAGGCGCGAGGCCAAGATTGGCAAACTAGAGCACGAGATTGTCTACACGGACCTGACTCCACGCCAGCGCAAGTTGTTCGACTCACTAGCAACTGATGCTCTCGCGTGGCTGGACGAGAACAATGCACTGGTGGCAGATTTGCCGATTACACAGCGTCTTCGGATGCGTCAAGTTGCACTCGGTGAGGTGACGTTCAACGAGGCAGGTGAGGTGGACTTCGCCCCGAACGCCAAGAGCGCGAAGGTGGACACGCTCGTTGAACTGCTAGACGATGAGCCCACGCTGATCGTCGTGGCGGGTGCGCAGAAGTTCATCAAGGTGATACTTGCGCGACTGGGGAACGAAGCAGTAGAGTGGTCCGGTAAGGTCACGCACGCGGCGCGCGAGCAGATCATGAAGGATTTTGGCGGCAAGTACAAGTACCTGGTGGCGACTATCGAGTCAGTAGCCGAAGGACTTGACGGCTTGCAGAACGTGTGTCACAAAATGATCTGGCTGTCCGAGTCGCTGAACGGTGTACTGAACGAACAGGTGGAGGGTCGCCTGAACCGCACGGGTCAGAAGTTCCCGGTACAGAGTATCAAGATTCTGGCAACGGATACTGATGACGACAGGTATTTCGAGAGCCTAGTCGAGCAACGTCGAGGTAGAAAGGAGTCGTTCGGATGACACGCCTGATGGCAACAGATGCACCCACGATGACTGTGGGAGAACTACGCGAGGCACTTGAGCATTTCGACGCCGAGGACAAGGTGTATTTCCAGGCAGAAGGTTGGTCGTTGAGGTCGCTGACCTATGCCGACAACGACATCGTTGTTGATGACGGTTGGGGCACGCTGTTTACTCCGGTGGTGCTGTCATGACGGTCGGTGAACTGATCGAAATACTACGGGTGTATGACCCTGACATCGAGGCGGTGCGTTATGACTATGACTGGTGTGATTATTTGCCTCTGAATGAGGTTTACCTCAACGATGGGTTTGTGATACTAGCATGACTAAATACGAGGTGTGCGGAGACCCCGCCTATGCAGCCCAAGCCATCGAGGTCAAGGCACTGATCGAACTGCCCGGACTCGACAACCTCGTTGGTGTGAACGCCTTTGGATACACGGCACTGGTCTCGCGTGACGTCAAGATCGGAGACACGCTTGTGGTCTTTCCGGCTGAGTGCCAGTTGAGTGAGCGCTTTGCTGCCTCACGGAACTTATACCGGCACCCGGAACGCAACGACGACCCCACCCAGGTCGGCTACCTCGAAGACAACCGACGTGTGCGCGCAATTCGCCTACGCGGTCAGGTCTCCAACGCCCTCGCTCTTGCCTGGGACGTTCCAGTCGGTACGGTGTTCGACACCGTTGATGGGGTCCAGATCAGTCAGAAGTATGAACTGCCTGTCAAAGGTTCAGCGTTCACGGCACCGAGTACGGCCAAGACGCGTCACGCGGCCCTGCCGGAGCATCCGGACACGGCCCAGTGGTACCGCCTGGCAGACTCGATCCCAGACGACACATGGCTGACGGTGACCCAGAAACTCGACGGCACA
>CAZIGW010000027.1:0-41970 GCA_964538565.1 uncultured Hyphomicrobiales bacterium
CGACGGACGTCTTCCACAAGCCCGCTGCGAGCCCGCCCCGCTCGGATTCGTCCTCGGACCGATGCGAGGAACGCTTGCGTACCGCCATGCGGCTCGCGCGGCGGTCCGCTCGTGTTTCTCGAACGGCCGATCAGCGCCGCCTTGCGCTGGGCGCGCGGTGCTGCTGATCGCCGTGCTTCCGCCGAAGATCCGCAAGGACCGCGAGGAGGCGTTCCAGGAACGAGCGCCGCGAAGCCCGCCGCCCTCCTCACGCCCGGGGCTTCAGCTTGTCCTCGAACCAGTTCCACATGGTCGAGCAGCCGAGGGTGAGATAGTCGCGCTGGCAGTGCTGCGCGCCGCCCTCCTCGCCGGTGAACACGCGCAGCGTCTTGTCAGACGATCCGCTGGCCTCGTAGAGCGCCTGCGCGTCCGCGAGCGGCACCTGCTCGTCATCGGCGCCATGCACCACCAGGAACGGACAGCGCATCTTCTGCACCACGCCGTCGAGCCGGAACGGTTCGAGCCGCCGCAGCGCGTCCTCGAGGCTGTCGGCGCCGAGAATCCACATGATGTGATGGCCGGGCACCGACATCGACGCCTTGAACTGCGCCTCGATCCGCCGCTTCCAGACCGCGTGGTAATCCCAGATCGCCCCCCAGGCGACGCAGGCGGCAAAGCGCGGCTCGAGCGAGGCGCAGCGCGGTGCGTAATAGCCGCCGAGACTGATCGCCACGATGCCGATGCGGGCGGGATCGACGTCCTCCCGGCGCTCGAGAAAGTCGACACAGGCGCTGCCGGCGACTTCGTAGTCGTGCCGAAGATGGAACCCGCGGAAGCGGATCGCTTCGCCGGTGCCGGGACCGTCCATCACCAGGACGGAAATGCCGCGCTTGATCAGGTCCGGCACGCCGCACACGAACTGGATCTCTTTGGTCACGTCGAGACCGTCGAAGAAGACGACGCACGGCTTCCTTTCTGCGGTCGTGTTCTGCGCATGGACGAAGTAGCCCGGCAGGCTGCCGCCTTCGAACGGCACGTCGACGATCTCGATCCGCAGATCGGTCGAGGAAACGAACCGGTGGAAGCAGTCGACGCCCGTGCGAAAGGCGTCGAGCGCCTTGGCGTCCTTCGGAGTGCGGAACCGCTCGCCCATCTGATAGTACTGGCAGGCGCGCAGATGGAAGGAGGCGGCCGAAACCCGATGTCCGGCGGCGCGGAACCGCTCCGCATGGCCGCGCACCTCGTCGGCGACGCGCACGCAGGCTTCGAACCAGGCTTCGTCGTCGTCGGGCCGCTTGCCGTGCAACGATCGGCCGATCTTGTGCAGCTCACTGATGTCGGCACCGCCATAGCTGCCGCGGCCGAGCATGTTCGCGAAGGCCGCCGACCAGCGGTAGTTGCCCGGGAAATACATGAAGTATTTTGGTATCTCGGACATGCTCCCCCTGTTGACGAACGACAAACGCGCTCGCCGGCCCCTCCGTGTCGCGAAATGCCCGGCGGACGCCGCGGATCATGCACGCCCCGCATGCTTTACCATCGCGGACGCGCCAAAGCGACACGCCCGCCGCGGAACGCCTGAAGCGCGCCGCAACGGGCGTCTCGCTTGATTCCGGATCTTTCGAAAATCGCCGAAGCGACAGGAGGCAGACGATCGGCGCCCTGCCGTCGGGCGCCGCTGGTCAGCGAAACGCGGTCGAAATCACTTCGCCCGCTTGCGCGCGGCCCGCCGCGAGCTCAGCGAAATACCCAGAGCGAATGCCTTCTGGCGCGTCGCGCTTTCGGTCCGCTTCAGCAAGCGTGCAATCTTCGCCGCAGGCGTTTTCTGCTTCGCCATCGATTTCAACGCACGAACATCGCTGGCGGTCCACTCACGGCGCTTTGCCGGTCTCTTTGCCACTATCGCCTCCAAATGTTGGTGTCGCGTCGCGCTCTCTAGCAGAGAAAGGATGCTCTTCTCAACCTCTCACTTGCAGAGAATTGATATTTGTCAACGTGAGAACGCGATTTGAACCTCCCGGGAAACAGAAACTGCTTGTTTGAAGAGGATTCCGCCGTCCATTGCGGGCTTTTTTCAAAAATTCGCCCGAACGTTCGGCATTTTGCCCCGGCCGGGCAGTTGAGTCGCGTTCTGTGGCGTATCTCTGGTCGTGCCCGGCAAGCCACTTGCATGTTTCCGAACAAACAGCAAACGAAACAGTGGAAATCTTTCGATTCCCCTCGCGTCACCGCGTTCCGCATCCCGGCCGTTTCAAGATCGATCGAAACGTCGACGTTCCCCGTCGGCGTTCGTTTATGATCCATTTCCGCCCCGCAACCGCACCGGACCGGACAGACAGTCGCTCGATGGCAGTAACGCTGCGTCGGTGAACCTGTTCCGGGATCGTGCCACAATCATTTCGCTATCTGAAAGGGAACCGAACGTGGCAAACGAGAAGGTCATCGTGACCGTCGCCCCGACCGGCGGCATGGCATCGAAGGCGCGGAATCCCAACCTGCCGACGCAGCCGGAAGAAATCGCCGAGTCCGTTCATCGCTCATGGAAAGCCGGCGCCGCCATCGCGGCGCTGCACGCACGGCGTCCGGACGATCAGGCCACCTGCAATGCGGAGATCTATCGCCGAATCAACCGGCTCGTACGCGAACGGTGCGACATCATCATCAATAATTCGACCGGAGGCGGCTCCTCGGGCGACATGCTGGTCGAGCGACCCGACGGCATGTACGAGTCGAACTTCGAGGAGCGGCTCAAGGGCCTGGAGGCAGGCGCCGAGATGGCGACGTTCGACGGTTTCACGGCCGTCGACGTGCACGGCGGGCGGGAGATTCTGGTCATCACCACGCCTTCGCGATGCGAACGCCTGGCGAAGCGGTTTCAGGAAAAGAGAATCAAGCCGGAGTGGGAAGTATTCAACCCCGCCCACATCATCCAGGACGTGAGCCGCCTGATCGCCAAGGGGTATGACCGGCCGCCCTACTACATCAACATCGTGCTCGGCACCGACCGCGGCTTCCAGGGAGGCATGCCCTACAGCGACGACATTCTGAAGATGATGGTCGGCCTGCTGCCTCCGCACTCGATCTTCTGCGTCTCGGCCATCGGGCCGGCGCAATTGCCGGCGACCACGCAGGCCATCCTGCTCGGCGGGCATGTGCGGGTCGGACTGGAGGACAACAACTACTACAGCCGGGGCGTCCTGGCCACGAACGAGATGCTGGTCGAGCGGACCGTGCGCATCGTCCGCGAACTCGGCCGCGAACCCGCGACGCCGGACGAGGCGCGTGCCATCCTGGGATTGCCGGTTCCGGGCACGCCGGCCGCCGCCTGACTGTCAGCGCGCGGGCTTGCCGACGAGGCTTTCGACCCAGTCGACCAGGATCGGATTGAACCGCTCGGGCGCTTCCACGTTGGGCAGGTGCCGCGCGCCGGGAAAGAGCACGAAACGCGCGCCCGGGATCAGCTTCGCGAGTCGGCCGGCCTCCTCCGCCGAGGAGGCAACGTCGTCCTCGCCATAGAGCACCAGGGTCGGGGTGCGAACCGCGGGCAGGTCGCGGGTGAAGTCGAAGGCCCGCAGCGCCGCCGCGCAGGCGCGGTAGCCCGCCACGCTCGTCGCCGCGACCGTGTTGCGGATCTCGCGCCAGCGTGTCGGACGGCACGCCTTGAACGCCGGCGTCAGCCAGCGTTCCATCGTGGCATCTGCGACCGGCTCGAGCGAATTGGCCGCTTCGGCGGCGGCGATGCGCGGCGCCCACAGGGCGTCCGCGTTGGGCAGCGACGCCGGCGGGGCCTCGCACAGAATCATCGATCCGAGCCTGCCGGCGTGGCGCAACGCCAGCGCCTCGCCGATCATGCCGCCGATCGACAGGCCGAGAAGGTGAACCCGCTCGATCGCCAACATGTCGAGCACCGTCACCACGTCGGCGGCAAGGTCGAACAGCGTGCAGTCCGCATCGGTCGCAGAACTGCCGCCGTGCCCGCGCATGTCGATCCGCAACACCTGCAGGCCGCGATCGAGCAGCGCCGGCACCTGTTCGGCCCACATGCCCATGTCGGCGGCGAGCGCGTGAAGGCAACAGACGATGCCGCGCCTCGGCTCGCCGACGAGATCGTAGTACAATCGCCGTCCGTCGCATTGCAGCAGCATGTCGGCTTCCGTGTTTCGGCCTCCGCGCAAGCCGCGCCTGCGGCCGGCCGAGCGACGTCTTAACGAACGTCGGCGAAGGACACCAGCTTGCGCCGCGTCTCGTCCCACAGCGACAGTCGAACGCAGCGGAAGCTCTGCCACAGGGTGAGGCGCCCGACTTCGCCGAGCTCGGGATGGTGCTTCAGCACCCGGCGCAGGCGGTAGAAGGGAATGCGGCTGCACAGGTGATGCACGTGGTGCACGCCGATGTTCGCGGTGAACCACCGCAGCACGCCGGGCAGATCGTAGTGCGAGCTGCCGTAGAGCGCCGCGTCCTGCATGTTCCAGGTGCCCTCCTCGGCCCAGACGGTGTCCTCGAACTGGTGCTGCACGTAGAACAGCCACACCCCGGCCGAGCCGGCGAGCAGTACGATCGGCAGATGCACCAGAAGGAACGACTGCGCGCCCACCAGCGCGATCGCCGCGGCGGCGGCGACTGCGATGACGAGATTGGTCGACATCGTGCTGAGCCAGGGCTGCCATCCCGTGCGCATCAATCCGGCCGGCACGCGGTGCTGCAGCAGGAACAGATAGACCGGACCGAGCCCGAACATGACGAGCGGATTGCGGTAGACGCGGTATTTCAGCCGCCCCCAGCGCGAGAGCGCGAGATATTCCCGCACGGTCAGCGTTTCGATGTCGCCAATCCCGCGCCGCGCCAGGTTTCCGGCGGTGGCGTGATGGATCGCGTGCGTGCGCCGCCAGTAGCTGAAGGGCGTCAGTGTCAGGATGCCGATGCAGCGCCCGACCCACTCGTTGGCAAGCCGATGCGGGAAGAACGCGCCGTGGCCGCAATCGTGTTGGATCATGAACAGGCGAACCAGAAATCCGGCCGCCGGGATGACGAGCAGGAGGCTCGCCCAGTAGCCGAAGCTCACGCCGAGCCACGTCAGCAGCCAGAGGGCGACGAACGGGACGAGGGTCACGCCGAGTTCGAAGATGCCGCGGCCGGAATTGGGTTCGCGGTAGGTGGCGAGAACGCGCGCCCAGGTGCGAACGTCCTTGCTCGGCTCGTGCTGGCGTGCGTTCCGGCCGTCGCCGCTCGGAGGAAGATCGTCTTGGAAGGGGGTGTCGGTGGCCTTCGTGGTGGTGGTGGTGGTCATCTGAGTGCCGTTGTCCCGGTGGTGTGCATTCTCGTTCTTTGGACTCCCTGACTGACAAAACAAAGGCAAACCATGAAGCAAGGCATGGCGGCGCGAGGCCGCACGCATCCGCGCGGCCTTTGGCTCCGTGCCCGGTCTATGGAGAAGATGGTCGCCCCTTGGTGATCATGCGCGCACCGCACCGTGCCTGCGCGCCCTCGCTCGTCCCGTTCGAATCAGTCGGCGATCTCGATCGAGGTGGCCTCGAGGCCCTTCACTCCCTGCACCACGCGCATGCGCAGCCGTTGGCCCTCGGGCAGCTCGGACAGGCCCACGCGCGACACCACCGAGCGGTGGATGAAGACGTCCTTGCTGCCCTCGACCGCGACGAACCCGAAGCCTTTTTCCGGGTTGTACCACTTCACCTGCCCATCGACTTCCTGGGCCGGGCCGCTCGGCCGCTCGAACGAGCGGGCGGGCCGGGGCTTCGACCGCGCGGGTTCGGCGGTGCTGGCGTCGACCGACAGGATCTCGGTGATCTGCGGCCCCTTGGCCCCCTGCCCCACCCGGGTGTTCAGCGTCGTGCCCGGCTCGAGCGTCGTGTGCCCGGCCGCCTCGACCACGCTGATGTGCAGGAAGGCTTCGCCCGACCCATCGGTCAGTTCAACAAAGCCAAAGCCCTTCTCGGCATTGAACCATTTGACCCGCGCCGGCCGCTCGGGCCCCGACGGGATCGCACGGTCCCCTCCGCCGGCCCGCGGCCGATCAAAAGAACGCTGCGGCGGTGACCACCCGAACGATTGCGGGTCTGCCGGCTCATCGCCATAGCTGTTACGCCGGCGATCACGAAAATCCTTACCTCGGCCCATATGCGATCCGTCTGCTGAGTTGCGCGCGTTTCATCACATTACATTCCGTTCATGTCATATTGCCTGCGAGCGCGCGAGTCCTCAACCTCGATCAAAGCCCGTTGTCGCAGCGATCCGAAGATCCATCGGTATTCCGGGCACATGCCGTCGATCAATTCGAAGAGAGCGGCGCGCGCGACCGGCATGGCATAGGCCGGACAGATTGGACAACCGGGACAGAGGCGCGTCGGACCGCCATCGCAGGGCCGCCCGCCGGGGCCGCCACGGGTCCCGCGCGCAAGCCCCCGATCACCGGCGCCGGAACTGGTTGCGCACCGGCGGCCGCCGGGTCGCCGAGGGGCTCCGCTCTTCCTTGTGCCGGAAGACGAGGCGGCCCTTTTCCAGGTCGTAGGGCGACATCTCGACCGTCACCCGGTCGCCCGCCAGCGTCTTGATGCGGTTCTTGCGCATCTTTCCCGCCGTGTAGGCCACGATCTCATGCCCGGCATCGAGCTGAACGCGAAAGCGCGCGTCCGGCAGGACCTCGGTCACCAGGCCGTCGAATTGAATCAACTCTTCCTTCGCCATGCATTCTCTCCTGGTTCTGTTCAGCGCGGCGGCCGCGCGCCGTCGGTGCGCCCGCGATGCAGGAATGCGACGGAGGCAAGTCCGTCCCGAGCGTTCCCGCCGGCCTGGCGCGGGGCCTGGCCTTCGGGATGCCGGCCGCCGCGGCGCTTCTTGAACTTGTTCGGTGCGGCCGGGTTTGCCCCCCGCTCCTTGCCGCCGGAGTGCGGCGCCCGCCTGCCGGTCCGACGATCCGTCGCCGGAATCGCCATGCGGATCAGCTTCTCGATCGCCCGCAGATACGGAATCTCCTCGGCATCGCAGAACGAGATCGCAGATCCGCTCGCTCCGGCGCGCGCCGTGCGGCCGATGCGGTGAACGTAGCTCTCGGGCACGTTCGGCAGATCGTAGTTGACCACGTGGCTGATGCCCTCGACATCGATGCCGCGGGCGGCGATGTCGGTCGCAACCAGGGTGCGCACCCGTCCGTCCCGGAAGGCGGTGAGAACGCGGTCGCGCTGATTCTGCGATTTGTTGCCGTGGATGGCCTGCGCGCTGATGCCCGCCTTCTCCAGATGGCGCGCGACCTTGTCGGCGCCGTGCTTGGTGCGGGTGAAGATCAGCGCCCGGTCGATCGGTTCGCGCCTGAGCAGTTCGGCGAGCACCGAGGGCTTGGCCGCCCGGTCGACGTGGATGATCTGCTGGGCGACGCGCTCGGCGGTCGAGGCGACCGGCGTCACCGCCACGCGGACGGGATCGCGCAGCATCTGCCCGGCGAGTTCGGCGATCGCCTTCGGCATCGTGGCCGAGAAGAACAACGTCTGCCGTGCTGCCGGCAGCTTGGCGAGGATCTTCCGGATGTCGTTGATGAAGCCCATGTCGAGCATGCGGTCGGCCTCGTCGAGCACGAGGTATTCGACATGATCGAGCTTGAGCGCATTGCCCCGCACGAGGTCGAGCAGGCGGCCCGGCGTGGCGACCAGCACCTCGACGCCCTGCATCAGGGCATTCACCTGTCGTCCCATCGACACGCCGCCGATGGCCAGCGTGGCGCTGACCCGCATGTGGCGGCCGTAGGCGCGGAAGCTGTCGAGGATCTGCCCGGACAGTTCGCGCGTCGGGCTGAGCACCAGCACCCGGCAGGTCTTGCGGTCCGGACGCGGCCGGTTGCCGGCGAGCCGGTGCAGGATCGGCAGCGCGAAGGCCGCGGTCTTGCCGGTTCCGGTCTGCGCGATGCCGATGACATCGCGACCGCTCATCGCGGCCGGAAGCGTCTGGGCCTGGATGGGTGTGGGGGCTACGTATTTCTCGTCGCGCAAAGCACGAAGGATCGGTTCGGCAAGGCCGAATTCCTGAAATGAAGTCAAAAGGGTCTCTTTTCTGTGTTGTATGGCCGGCGGCTCACCGGCCGCGCGAGAGCGGTCGGCCTGCGGCGGGGGTTCTGGACACCCCGCGTGGTCTGGGCTGTCGGCTGCTAAGGCGCCTGGAAAATCGGGCCGAAAACCGCGTTTAGGGGAATTCGTGCACGCGGCCCGTTGAGTCACATGATCCGGCGCACCGCCTATATGGTCCGACAAGGCGCCGATTGCAAGCCGGAAGCGGGGGCAGAGTTAACCTTTTCGGCAAGCCGGGCAATCCCCCCGGCGGGTTTCGCTCGGGCGGGTCAACGTCCGCTCGCCGTCGCGGGCGTCGGTCCCACATCGCCCGCGCGCGATCCACTTGAAGCAGGGCTTGGTGGTCGGACCGGTCTTGCGCTGCCACCAGAGCTTTGATGGATCGAAGCCGAGGCGCCAGGTTCCTGCCTTGACGCGTTTTCTTCACGCGAACCGACACGCCCCGCGCTCGAACATGCTCCAGGCCGCCGCCTTGCCCATACGGGACAAATCGCCCGGCGGAGCGGCCATTCGGGCGCGCCGGATCGATCGAGACCGCTTGTCACATTGTGAAATTGTCCTACAACCTGCTCAAAACGTCAGGTCGACGCGGGGCGCGGGAGAAACCAAGGGGGCGGCTTCGACTTGCGCGTCGGCGGCCCCCGGTCCATGAGATCAATTGCGCGGGCGACGGCGGCCGGCATGGCGCATTCGCTCGGCAAAGGCAGGAGGAAACCATGAAGTCCAGAACCCTTGGGCTTGCGCTCGCGGCCGTGCTGGTCGGCACAGCCCCGGCGCTCGCCGCCGAGACCCTGACGATCGGTTTCACCGTTTCGCAGACCGGCAAGCTGAACAACGACTCGACCGCCCAGATGCGCGGCTTCGAGCTGTGGCGCGACGAGGTGAACGCCAAGGGCGGCATCAAGGCCGGCGGCAAGGAATACATGATCAAGTTCGTGAGCTATGACGACGAGTCGCAGAACTCGCGTGTCCAGCAGCTCTACACGCGGATCATCACGCAGGACAAGGCCCAGTTCCTGTTCAGCCCCTATTCCTCGGGCCTGACCGCGACGGCCGCCATCATCTCGGAGCAGTACGGCAAGGTGATGATCACCACCGGAGCCGCCGAGGAAAAGACCTACCAGCTCGGCAACAAGAACCTGTTCCAGCTCTATTCCCCGGCGGGCGAATATCTGGCCGGCGCCGTGAAGGCGCTCAAGGAGCTCAATCCCAATTCGACGGTCGCGTTCGTGTACGAGGACGACCCGTTCTCCAAGGCGGTGCTGGCGTCCGCGCGCAAGCAGGCAGAGAGCCAGGGCCTCAAGGTCGCGCTCGACGAACGTTACGCCGGCAGCACGACCGACTTCGGACCGATCATCAACAAGATCGTCTCGTCCAAGGCGACCGCCCTCCTGGGCGGCGGGCACTACGCCGACGGCGCCACGCTCGCGCGCCAGCTGCACGACCAGAAGGCCGGTCTCAAGTGGGTGACGCTGCTTGTCGCCCCGGACAGCCCGAACTTCGCCACCCTGGGCGACGCGGCGGTCGGCGTCTCGGTCCCCTCGCAGTGGGAGCCGCAGGTCAGCTTCAAGCCGGATTTCGGTCCGACAGCGCCGCAGTTCACCAAGACGTTCACCGACAAGTTCAAGATCGCGCCCGGCTACCACGCCGCCGGCGGCTACGCGGCCGGCATGATCCTGCAGCACGCGATCGAACAGGCAGGCTCGGTCGAACCCGCCAAGGTCGCCGACGCCCTCAACAAGATGGACGTCACGACGATGTTCGGACACACCAAGTTCTCGACCGACCCCAAGCAGCACGGTCTGCAGCTTGGTCACGAGATGGTGCTTGCCCAGTGGCAGAAGAAGGACGGCAAGCTCGTGAAAGAAGTCATTTGGCCGAAGCAGGCCAAGACGGCCGAAATCCTCTACTGAGGACGGAGTACGCGAAACGACGGGGGCCTCCCGGCCCTCCGTCCGCGTCAGGGGTCCGGGATGATCGGCGTCATTGCTTCTGTGATCGACGGCGTGCTGGTCGGCGCGGTCTACGGCCTCGCCGCCATGGGGCTTACGCTCATCTGGGGCGTCATGAACGTGATCAACCTGACGCACGGGGCGATCATCGTGCTCGGCATGTTCGCCCTGTATTTTCTGGTCGGCGCCGCCGGCCTGCCGCCCTACGGCGCCGTCCCGCTCACGATCGTGGCCGGCTTCGCGGTCGGCATCGTGCTCTATTGGATCGCCGTCCACCGGGTGATCGGTCGGGCTCACCTGATGAGCCTGCTCTCGACCTTCGCGATGAACATGGTGCTGATCGGACTCGGCACGGCGCTGTGGACGACGAGCCCCTACAACGTGCCGGTCTCGCTGCCCGGCTTCACCTGGGACGGCTACACATTCACCGGCACGCACATCATGGCGGCGGTGCTCGCCTTCGTGATCGCCGGGCTGCTCTATCTGCTGCTGCACCACACGCGGGTCGGCAAGGCGATCCGCGCCGTCGCCAGCAACCGCGAGGCCGCCGAGCTCAACGGCATTCCGACCACGCAGGTGCTGGCGATGGCCTTCGGCCTCGGAGTCGCGCTCGCCGCCGTCTCCGGGACGCTGATCGCCACCCTCTTTCCGTTCACGGTGCTCTCCGGGGAGGCCTACCAGCTCAAGAGCTTCGTCGTCACCGTGCTTGGCGGGCTCGGCAACCCGGCCGGCGCGCTGGCCGGCGGACTGGCGCTCGGCCTGGTCGAAGGTCTGGCGACGCCGTTCATGCCGGTGAGCTGGACGCCGATCATCGAGTTCGTGCTGTTCGTGCTGGTGCTGCTGCTGTTTCCGCGCGGCATCTTCGCGTTTTCGAGGCTGTGACGATGTCGGCCAACGGAACGGGCTGCCGTCCCTTCGGCCGGCGGAATGTCCTCGCCTCGGTCGCCTGAGAAGAGTGCCATGAGCCTGCACCAGCCCTTCCGCCATCCTTTTCCGTGGCTCATCGTGCTCGTCGTCGCGGTGTTCGCGCTGCTGCCCTGGTGGGGCGGGAACGTCGAGCTGCGCGAGGGACTTCTGCTCGCCGCCGTCTACGTCACGCTCGCCACCAACCTCAATCTGATGATCGGCTACGCCGGCTACGTGAATTTCGGCAATATCGTGTTCTTCGGGCTGGGCGGCTACTTCTGCGTGTTTCTCGTGACCGAATGGCACTGGCCGTTCGTCGCCGCGGTGCTCGTCGCAGGCGTCGTCGTCAGCCTGTTGGCGCTCCTGCTCGGCCTCGGCATCCTGCGGCTGCGCGGCGCCTTCTTCGCGCTCGCCACCATCGGCATCAACGAGGCGGTCCAGGCGTTCGTCGCGAACTTCGAGCCGTGGGGCGGCGCGACCGGGATCTATCTGTCGCTCGACGCCTACGCGCAGCTCGGCGGGCCCGGCCAGGCGCTGTGGACCGTCTATTTCCTCATCGTCGCCGTGATGGGGGCCTCGCTGTTCCTCAGCTACGGCATCAAGACCTCGAAGTTCGGCCTCGGCCTTCTCGCCATCGGACACAACGAGGACGCCGCCGCCGTGCTCGGCGTGCCGACCCCGTTCTACAAGGCGCTCGCCTACAGCGCCTCGGCCTTCCTGCCGGCGATGGCCGGCGGCCTCTACTTCTTCAAGAGCGGCATCATCGAACCGCAGGCCGCCTTCGACCTGACCCTGTCGATCGAAGCGATCGTGATGGTGATGCTCGGCGGCTTCGGCACCGTGACCGGCGCGGCGCTCGGCGCGTTCCTCTACGAGGAGTTGCGCAGCTGGCTGCTCACCGCCGAGACGTTCTCGCATTTCCAGCTCGTGATCGCCGGCGTGCTGCTGCTCGCCATCGTGCTGTTCACGCCCGGCGGCCTGATGGGATTCATCTACCGGACGTTTCCGCGCCTGCGGAGGTACCTCGCATGACGCTGCTCGAGGTGAGCGGGCTGAGCAAGCGCTTCGGCGGCGTGCGGGCGGTCGAGGACCTGAGCTTCACGGTCGAGGACGGCGAGATCCTCGGCCTGATCGGGCCGAACGGCGCCGGCAAGTCGACCGTCTTCAATCTGATCAACGGCGTGTTTCCGCCCGACCAGGGCCGCGTGATCTTCGACGGCACGGACCTGACCGGCCTGCCGCCCTACCGCATCGCGCGCTACGGGCTCGCGCGCGCCCACCAGGTCGTGCAGCCGCTCGCCGGCATGACCGTGTTCGAAAACTGCACCGTCGGCGCCTGCTTCGGCCGCGAGAACCTCTCGCTCGGCCGCGCCCGCGAGGTCGTCTACGAGGTCGCCGAACTCGTCGGGCTCTCCGACCGGCTCGACGACCTCGCCAGCCAGCTCACCACCGCCGGCAAGAAGCGGCTCGAGCTCGCGCGCGCACTGTGCGCCCGCCCTCGCCTGCTGCTCCTCGACGAGGTGCTCGCCGGGCTCAATCCGACCGAGGTCGAGCGCATGATCGAGGTCATCCGCGCCATTCGCAAGCGCGGCATCGCCATTCTGATGATCGAGCACGTGATGCGGGCGATCATGAGCCTGTCGGACCGGATCGTCGTGATCAATCTCGGCCGCAAGCTGGCGGAAGGCTCGCCGCAGCAGGTCGTCAACGATCCGCTGGTGATCGCCGCCTACCTCGGCGACGAGAAGATCCTCGCGCGCGCGGACGGGAGTGCATGAGATGAGCGATCCGGTTCTGCGCGTCGAGGGCCTCGAGGCCGGCTACGACCAGGTCCAGGTGCTCTGGGGGATCTCCCTGTCGGCCGAACGCGGCGCCATGACGACGCTGCTCGGCGCCAACGGCGCCGGCAAGACCACGAGCCTGCGCGCCATCGTCGGCTCGCTCAGGCCGTTCCGCGGCCGCGTCCTGTTCGAGGGCGACGACGTCACCTGGCTGTCGGCGCACGCGAAGGCTGCCCGCGGTCTCGTGCTGGTGCCGGAAGGGCGGCAGTTGTTCAACGACATGACGGTCGAGGAAAACCTCGAGATGGGCGCCTTCACGGCGCGCGCCCGCCGCCGCTACGCCGACCGGCTGGAGCAGGTCTACACGCTCTTTCCGCGCCTCAAGGAGCGCCGTCGGCAGAAGGCCGGCACCTTCTCGGGCGGCGAGCAGCAGATGCTCGCCATCGGCCGCGGCCTCATGTCCGATCCGGTCGTGCTGATCATCGACGAGCTCTCGCTCGGCCTCGCGCCGGTCGTCGTGCAGCAGCTCGCCGCGACCCTCAAGGCGCTGAAGGAATCGGGCGTGACCATCATGCTGGTCGAGCAGAACGCGCATCTGGCGCTGTCGCTGTGCGACTACGCCTATGTGATCGCCGAGGGCCGCCCCTTCATCGAAGGCCTGTGCGCCGACGTCGCCGCCAAGCCGGTGATCCGCCAGGCCTACCTGGGGCTGTAAGGTCCCGCGCGGACCCGCTTGCGCGCGCCCGCCTGCCACCGTTTACTGCGCCGCGCGCGTGCCTGGACGGCACGGGGCGCCGGGCATGGCTTGCCCGATCCGCGATGCATGAGCCGGGGGAGAACGCGATGACATCGACCGAATTGGCTGTGAAGAAGCACGGCGCCGTCGCGCGCATCGACCTCAACCGTCCCGAGGAAGGCAACGCGGTGACACGCCCGATGATGGGCCGGCTTTCCGCGCTCGTCCGCGAGCTCGCCGCCTCCCCGGACACGAACGTCATCGTCATCGAAGCGCGCGGCGAGCATTTCTGCCGCGGGCGCGACGGACGCGGCGACAGCACCGAGCACCTCACGCCGCACGAGATGCGCATGCAGGTGATGGGCGCGGTGCTCGGCGTCTACGACGCGATCGCCGAGGCGCCGATCCCGGTCGTCGCGCGCGTGCACGGATCGGCGCTCGGCTTCGGCGCGGCGCTCGCCGGCTGCTGCGACCTCACGCTCGCCGCCGACACCGCGCGGTTCGCCTTTCCCGAGATCAAGCACAACATTCCGCCGACGCTCGCGATCTCGGCGGTGATCCGCAAGGTGCCGGCCAAGGCGCTCGCCTACCTGATCTACTCCGGCCAGGACGTCAGCGCGCAGGAGGCGGTGCAGATCGGGCTTGCGAGCCGAGTCTTTCCGGACGCCACGTTCGCGGCCGATTTCGACCGCTTCGTCGCCGATCTGGCCGACAAGCCGCGGCTCAATCTCGAGACGATCAAGAAGTTCATGACCAACGCCGCCGGCCTGTCGCCGGCCATGACCTCCGAGTACGCCGGGACGCTGCTCGCGCTGGTGCGGCGTCTGTAGCGGCCGGCGCGCGGCGGCGGCCCCGACCATTCTGCCGGGGAGACAATCGCCCGGCGCACGCGTTGATCTTTGCCAATGTTCTGTGTCCAATGACGGAGGATCCTGGCCGGGACCCTCAGCGCCGAGGCGTGTGTCGCGATGGACCTGACCGTCAGCCCGCTGCTGACCGACCTCTATCAGCTCAACATGATCCAGGCCTACCTGGATCGCGGCGAGACCAGGACCGCCGTGTTCGAGTTCTTTGTGCGCAAGCTGCCGCGCCAGCGCAGCTTCCTCCTGGCCGCGGGACTGGAACAGGCGCTGCACTATCTGGAAAGCCTGCGGGTCTCGCCCTCGGAGCTCGACTGGCTCGCCTCGACCGGCCGGTTCCGGCAAAATTTCCTCGACTACATGGCGGGGCTGCGCTTCACCGGCGACGTGCACGCCATGGAGGAAGGCACGGCGTTCTTCGCCAACGAGCCGATCCTGCGCGTCACCGCGCCGCTGCCGGAGGCGCAGCTCGTCGAGACGCGTCTCATCAACATCCTCAACTTCCAGTGCCTGATCGCCACCAAGGCGGCGCGCATGATGCTGCTCGCGCCCGGCAAGCTTCTGGTCGATTTCGGCCTGCGCCGCGCGCACGGGGCGGAAGCCGGCGTGATGGCGGCGCGCGCGTGCTATCTCGCGGGCTTCGCCGGGACCGCCACGGTGCTCGCCGGCGAGCTGTTCGGCATCCCGGTCTTCGGCACGATGGCGCATTCCTACATCGAGGCGCACGACGACGAGAGCGCGGCGTTCGAGAATTTCGCCCGCGCCCGGACCGACGATCTCACCCTGCTCATCGACACCTATGATACCGAGGCGGCGGCCCACAAGGTGGTGGCGCTCGCGCCACGCCTGCGCGAGGCCGGCATCACGATCCGTTCGGTGCGGCTCGACAGCGGCGACCTCCTCGCTCTCTCGCGCAGCGTGCGCCGCATTCTCGACGCCGGCGGGCTCACGGACGTCACGATCTTCGCCAGCGGCGGCCTCGACGAGACGTCGATCGACACGATGATGCGCGCGGGCGCGCCGATCGACGGCTTCGGCATCGGCACCAGCCTGACGACCTCCTCCGACGTTCCCTCGCTCGACTGCGTGTACAAGCTGCAGGAATACGCCGGGCTGGCGCGCCGCAAGCGGTCGACCGGCAAGGCGACCTGGCCCGGCCGCAAGCAGGTCTGGCGCCGCTACCGTGACGGCCGGATGACGGGCGACACGCTCTCGCTCGAGAGCGACACGCAGCCGGGCGAACCGTTGCTGCGACAGGTGATGCGGAACGGCCGGCGCGTCGCCCCGCCCCCCTCGCTCGACGACATCCGGGCGCGCGCGGCGCGCGAGCTCAAGTCTCTGCCGCCATCCCTGCGGCAGCTTGAGCCGGGCCCGCCCTACCCGGTCGAGGTGGCCGACGCCTTGGTCAGGCTCGCCGAGCAGGTCGACCGCCGCCTGCGATTTCATCAAGGCATGCCGGCATGACCGACTTGAAGATCGGCGACGGCGACGTCCTGCTGGTCGTCGACATCCAGAACGACTTCTGTCCCGGCGGGCGGCTCGACGTGCCGCGCGGCGACGAGGTTGTCGCCCCCGTGAACGCACTGGCGCGGAAATTCCGTCACGTCGTGCTGACGCAGGACTGGCATCCGCCCGGGCACGGATCGTTCGCCTCGGCGCATCCCGGCCGGCAGCCGTTCGACACCATCGAGGTGTCGTACGGGACGCAGATCCTGTGGCCCGACCATTGTGTACAGGGAACGCCCGGCGCGGCGTTTCACCCGGACCTGCACGTCCCGCACGCCGAACTGATCCTGCGCAAGGGCTACCGGCGCGAAATCGATTCCTATTCGGCCTTCTACGAGAACGACCACCGTACCCCGACCGGCCTCATCGGCTATATGCGCGAACGCGGGCTCTCGCGCGTGTTCCTTGCCGGTCTCGCCTTCGACTTCTGCGTGCGCTACTCGGCGGAGGATGCCCATCACGCCGGATTTTCGGTCGTGGTGATCGAGGACGCCTGCCGCGGCATCGACGTCGACGGCTCGATGGCGGCGACGCGCGCGCGCCTCTCCGCGCTGGCGGTTCCGCTGGTTGCCGGCGAACGCGTAGTCTGAGATCACGCGCGAGCCCTTTTCCGCCTCATTCGGCCGGCGTGGACGTCGCGTGCGACGCGCAGCCTCCACTTGACCCCGATCAACTCCAAACTTCGTGCGTTTGCTAAGGAGGTGCCTGGCACGCAGGCGTGCGGAGACGATCGTGGCCGACCCGACCAAGGAGGAGCATCGGATACCGTCCGCGCCGCCGGAAGGCGCGGGCGCGGTCGTGCCGGGCACGTCCGCGCAGGTCGACACGAAGGGGCCGGAGGGGCGGCTTCCGGTCCCGGTCGGACCCGCCCCGGTCAAACGGCGACGATGGGTCCGGGCCCTTCTCGTCCTCGCCGTCCTGGGGCTTGCCGCCGGCGGCGGCGCCTATTGGTGGTTGCAGACGCGCGACCAGCTTCCGGCCGGCATCGTCTGGAGCAACGGGCGCATCGAAGCCGACCAGATCGACATCGACACCAAGTTCGCCGGACGGCTCGCGCAGCTCCTGGTCGACGAGGGCGACATGGTCAAGGCCGGCGAAGTCGTCGCCCGCATGGACACCCAGGATCTCGAAACCTCGTTGCGGCGCGCCGAGGCGCAG
Organism: uncultured Hyphomicrobiales bacterium; assembly: GCA_964538565.1. Lineage (GTDB taxonomy): Bacteria > Pseudomonadota > Alphaproteobacteria > Rhizobiales > Xanthobacteraceae > CAYVBN01. The sequence continues at coordinate 16,951 of CAZIGW010000027.1, forward strand.
GCGCAGCAGGCGCACAAGGTGATCGACGAGGCGAATGCCGCGGTCGCCCAGCAGCAGGCGCAGGTGAAGCTCGCGCAGCAGGAGCTCGAGCGCACGCAGTATCTGGTGCAGCGGGGCAACGCCACCAAAGAGCTGCTCGACCAGAGGCAGCAGCAGCTCGCCTCGGCGAACGCCCTGCTCAACGCCGCCAATGCCCGCGTGTCGCAGGCGCAGCATGCCTTGATCGCCGCCCAGCACGACGCCGATCTCTACCGCGTCAACATCGCCGACAACACGCTGCGCGCCCCGCGCGACGGCCGCGTCCAGTACCGGGTGGCCAACGTCGGCGAAGTGCTGCCGGCGGGCGGCAAGGTCGTCACCATCCTCGATCTCGGCTACGTCTACATGGACGTCTACCTGCCCACCCTCGACGCCGGACGCGTCAAGGTCGGCGCCGACGCGCGCATCGTCCTCGACGCCTATCCCAATTTGCCGATCCCCGCGAAGGTCTCCTTCGTGGCGGACCAGTCGCAATTCACGCCGAAGACGGTCGAGACACGGACCGAGCGCGACCGGCTGATGTTCCGGGTGAGGGTTCGGGTGCCGCCCGACCTGTTGCGCGCGCATGCGGACGCGGTGCGCAGCGGCCTTCCCGGCGTCACCTACGTCAAGATCGACCCGAAGGTCGAATGGCCGGCGCGCCTGCAAGGGACGCTTGGGCGATGAACGGGCAGGCCGGCCCGGTCGCCGCTCTCGCCGGCGTGACCCTTCGGTACGGCGCCGCCCGCGCGCTCGACGCGGTGACGCTCGATCTTCCGGCCGGCTGCATGGTGGGAGTGATCGGGCCTGACGGCGTCGGCAAGTCGTCGCTGCTCGCACTCGTCTCCGGCGCCCGCCGCATCCAGTCGGGCACGGTCCGGGTGCTCGACGGCGACATGGCGGATGCGCGCCATCGCGACGCGGTGTGCACCCGCATCGCCTACATGCCGCAGGGGCTCGGCAAGAACCTCTATCCCGACCTCAGCGTGCGCGAGAACATCGAGTTCTTCGCCCGCCTGTTCGGCCAGTCGCGCGCCGAGCGCGAGGCCCGCATCGCCGAGTTGCTCGAGAGCACCGGCCTTGCGCCGTTTCCCGATCGCGCGGCGCGCAAGCTCTCGGGCGGCATGCGCCAGAAGCTCGGCCTGTGCTGCGCGCTGGTCCACGACCCGGATCTCCTGATCCTCGACGAGCCGACGACCGGCGTCGATCCGCTGTCGCGGCGGCAGTTCTGGGACCTGATCGACCGCATGCGGCGCCGGCGGCCGGGCATGAGCGTGCTCATCGCCACCGCCTACATGGAGGAAGCGGAGCGCTTCGACTGGCTGGTCGCGATGGACGCCGGCCGCGTGCTGGCGAGCGGGCCGCCGGCCGAGTTCAAGGCCCGCACCGGAACGGCCAGCATCGAGGAGGCCTTCGTCGCCGTCCTGCCCGAGGACAAGCGCCGCGACCGCAGGACGCTCGAAATTCCGCCGCGCCGCGCCGAGGACCACCGGGTGGCGATCGAGGCGCGCGAGCTCACCTGCCGGTTCGGCGATTTCACTGCCGTCGACCGTGTGAGCTTCACGATCGAGCGCGGCGAGATCTTCGGGTTTCTCGGACCGAACGGCTGCGGCAAGACCACCACCATGAAGATGCTCACCGGCCTTCTGCCAGCGACGTCCGGCGAGGCCTGCCTGCTCGGCCAGCCCATCGACGCCGCCGACATCGCCTCGCGCGACCGCGTCGGCTACATGTCGCAATCCTTCTCGCTCTACACCGAACTCACGGTGCAGCAGAACCTGACGCTGCACGCGCGGCTCTTTCATCTGCCGAACGGAAAGGCGCGCGCGCGGATCACCGAACTGGTCGAGCGCTTCGGCCTCGGCCCCTATTTCGACCAGCGCGCCTCCGATCTGCCGCTCGGAATCCGCCAACGGCTGTCGCTTGCGGTCGCCATCGTGCACGAGCCGGAGATGCTCATTCTCGACGAGCCGACGTCGGGCGTCGATCCGCTGGCGCGCGACCAGTTCTGGGAGCTGCTCGTCGAGCTCTCGCGCAGCCAGAACGTCACGATCTTCATCTCGACGCATTTCATGAACGAGGCGGCGCGTTGCGACCGCGTTTCGCTGATGGATGCCGGGCGCGTGCTCGCGACCGAGACGCCGGGCGCGCTCGTCGCCTCGCGCGGCGCCGCCGATCTCGACGAGGCGTTCATCAGCTACCTCGAGGAGGCGAGCGGCGCCGCGAGCGGGCCCGCCGAGGAGGCGTCGACCGAGCCCGCACGGCAGGTTGCCCGGGCGACCGCGACCGAAGCGCTCCGGGCGCCGCCGCAGAGCGGCCTGCGCTTCGGCCTGCGGCGGCTCTTCGCCTACACGATCCGCGAGTCGCTCGAGCTTCTGCGCGATCCGGTCCGTATTTCGTTCGCGCTGTTCGGAACCGCGTTCCTGATGCTGATTTTCGGGTTCGGCATCACCACGGACGTGGACAGCCTGTCGTTCGCCGCGCTCGACCGCGACCATTCGCCCGAGAGCCGCGCCTATCTGGCCGAGCTGCGGGGATCGCGCTACTTCGTCGAGAAGGCGCCCATCGCGGATCACGCCGACCTCGACCGGCGCCTGCGCAGCGGCGACATCAAGGCGGCGATCGAAATCCCGCCGGGCTTCGGCCGCGACATCATGCGCGGCCGCCCGGTCACGGTCGGCGCCTGGGTGGACGGCTCGATGCCGTTTCGCGCCGAGACCATTCGGGGCTATCTGCTCGGGCTGCACCAGTACTACCAGTCGGATCCCGCCGTTCGCACCAACCCGTCGGCCAGGCCGACCCCCGCCACCGTCGAGGTCCGGTTCCGCTACAACCAGAACTTCGACAGCGTCTACGCCATGGTTCCCTCCACCATGGCGATGCTGCTCGTGCTCATCCCGGCGATCCTGATGGCGCTCGCGGTGGTGCGCGAGAAGGAGCTCGGAAGCATCACCAATTTCTACGTCACGCCCGTCACTCGCCTCGAATTCCTGATCGGCAAGCAGATCCCCTACGTGGCGGTGGCGATGGTGAATTTCTGCGTCATGTTTCTCATGGCGCTGTTCGTGTTCGGCGTTCCGCTCCGGGGCAGCTTTCTCGCGCTCCTGGCCGGCACCCTCCTCTACGTGGTGACGACGACCGGTTATGGCATGCTGATCTCCGCGTTCACCCGCACGCAGATCGCCGCCCTGTTCGGCACCGCGATCCTGACGGTGCTCCCGGCCACGCAGTTTTCCGGCATGCTGACGCCGGTCTCCTCGCTCACCGGCATGGGCGCGGTCATCGGCCACACGTTTCCCATGACCTATTTTCTGAAGATCTCCATCGGCACGTTCACCAAGGGGCTCGGCTTCGCCGATCTCGGCCCGGATCTTCTCGCGCTCGCGGTCATCATTCCGGTCCTGTTGACCGCGAGCCTTCTGCTCCTGCGCAAACAGGAGCGCTAGACATGATCCCGAAAAGTGGAGGCCGGTCTTCGGAACAGTTCATGCTCAAATCAGAACTTCGGAGCGGGCCGTCCGCATGAGGATGATCGCCAACATCTTCTGGCTCGGCACCAAGGAGCTGCGGGCGTTCTCCCACGACGTGGTGCTGGTCGGGCTCGTGATCTGGGCGTTCTCCTTCGCCATCGTCAGCATGGCGCAGAGCAGCTTCCAGGACTTCCACGACGCGTCCATCGGCGTCGTCGACGAAGACCGTTCGCAACTCTCGCGCCGGATCGTCCAGGCGTTCCAGCCGCCCTATTTCCGGCCGCCGCAGCCCATTTCGGAGCGCGATGTCGAGCCGCTGATGAATTCGGGGAAGCTGACGTTCGTGCTCGACATCCCGCCCAATTTCGAGCGCGACGTGCTGCGCGGGCGGCGGCCCGAAATCCAGCTCAACGTCGACGCCACCGCGATGATGCAGGCGGGGATCGGATCGGGCTACGCCTACCAGATCATCACGACCGAGGTCGCGAACTTCCTCTCCCGCAGCGAAGGCGCGCCGCAGACCCCCGTCAGCCTCGACGTCGTGGTCGCGTTCAACCCCAACCTGACGACCGCCTGGTTCACCAGCGTGATGGGCCTGATCAACAACGTGACGATGCTCGCCATCATTCTGGCGGGCGCGGCCATCGTGCGCGAACGCGAGCACGGCACGCTGGACCACCTCCTCGTCATGCCGCTGCGACCGTTCGAGATCGCCATGTCGAAGATCTGGTCGAACGCTCTCGTGATCACCGTCGCAACCGCGTCGTGCCTAACCGTGATCATTCAGGGACTGCTTCGGGTGCCGATCGCCGGATCGATTCCGCTGTTCATCCTCGGCGTGGTCATCTACCTGTTCTTCGCCACGGCGATCGGCATCTTCCTCGGCACCGTCGCGCGCTCCATGCCCCAGCTCGGGCTCCTCTACATCCTGGTCGCCGTCCCGATGAACATGCTGTCGGGCGGCAATACGCCGCTCGAAAGCATGCCGCCGTTCCTGCGCAACGTGATGCAGATCTCTCCATCGACGCACTTCGTCTCGTTCTCCCAGGCCGTTCTCTATCGCGGTGCCGGGTTCGACGTGGTCTGGCCGAATTTCGTGGCCATGGCCTTGATCGCCGCCCTGTTTCTCGTCGCGGCACTTCGACGCTTCCGCCGCGTCACTGCGGCGCAGATGACCTGAGCGCCATAGCGCGGGGCAGGCGGGGGCCCGCTCGTTTCCACTCTCGATCTGCCGGATCGGCGCGTCGGCGCAATCGCTTCGCCCCGCCGCTCGACGCGATCACAGAACCTGATCGCCCATCAGACTGACCACGGGCCCTCGCGGACGGCCACCGCACGCCGATCGAATGTGGCCTGGATGGCGACAAATTTCAGCGTCCCGGATTGCAACCGCCGGGGCAAATGATGGAGACTTGCGGGCGACGGGGGTGATCTCCAGGCCGGCCTCTTCCAACCAGCCGCGGACGAAATGTGCCCCCGCATCAGGGGAGGACTTCGATGATTCCGCGTCTCACCGCCTGGCGATGCATTCTGCTCGCCGGAACGATGGGCGGCCTTCTGGCGGCCGGTCCGGCTCTTGCCCAGCAGTCGCCCGCTGCCGAAAATTCCGCGTCGCCCGCACAATCGACTCCCGCCGCGCCGGCGGAATCGGAGTCGAAGCCGGCCGATACGCCCGCCGCGTCTTCGCCGCCCGCTGCGAAGGCCGCGGAGACGCCGGCCGCCGCCCGCTCCGAACCGGCGGCCAAAGCCGCGGAAGCTCCTGCGGCCCCGCCCGCGATGACCGCCCCGAAGGCGGCCGACGCGCCGGCGGCGGCCCCCGCGGAACCCAAAGCCGCGGAAGCACCGGCTGCGCCGGCCGCGCCTGCGCCGAAAGCCACAGAAGCGCCGATGCCGGCACCGGCAGCCCCCAAGGCAGCGGAAGCCCCGGCTCCAGCCCCCAAGGCTGCGGAGGCTCCTGCGGCTGCGCCGTCAACCCCGGCCGCGAAAGCCGCCGAGACACCGGCCGCCGCGCCGCCTGCGCCCAAGGCCGCAGAAGCACCGGCTCCGGCACCCGCGCCCAAGGCCGCGGAGGCTCCTGCTCCGGCGCCCGCGCCGAAAGCCGCGGCAGCGCCTGCCGCCGCGCCGTCCGCACCGACCAAGACCACGGACGCGCAGCCCGCGCTTCCGCCGGGCTCGCCCCTGATCGGCCGGCCGCAAGGCAACGAGGCGGCCGCCAAGCTCGCCCCGGTCGCTCCGCCGCCGATTCCGACCGCCGCCGACAAGCTGCCGACGGCGAAGCTGAAGCTGCCGCCCGGCTTCCACGTCGAGGTCTACGCCAGCGGCATTCCGAACGCGCGCTCGCTGCGCGTCGGCAACAAGGGCACCGTGTTCGTCGGCACGCGCCTCGGCAACAAGGTCACGGCCGTCGTCAAGAAGGACGGCAAGACCGAGCTCAAGACGATCGCGTCGGGCCTCTATCGTCCGAACGGTCTCGCCTACCACAACGGCACGCTCTACATCGCCGAGCTGTCGCAGATCTCGAAGATCGACGACGTCGAGAACCATCTCGACAATCCGCCCAAGCCGACGGTGATCTACTCCGACCTGCCGAAGGACGAAGCGCACGGCTGGAAGTTCATCGCCATCGGGCCCGACAACAAGCTCTACATTCCGGTCGGCCAGCCCGGAAACAACGTGCTGCACGACAAGGACCACGGCCAGATCCGGCGCATCAACCTCGACGGCACCGGCCGAGAAACCGTCGCGCTCGGCGTTCGCAACTCGGTCGGCTTCGACTGGAATCCGGTGAACAAGCAGCTCTACTTCTCCGACAACGGCCGCGACTGGCTGTCGGAGGACGCGCCGCAGGACGAGCTCAACCGCGTGACCAAGGACGGTCAGGACTTCGGCGCGCCCTACTGCTACCAGGGCAACCTGCCGGATCCGGAATTCGGCTGGGGCCACTCGTGCAGCGAGTTCGTCCCCCCCGTCATGCTGACCGGTCCGCACGCGGCCGGGCTCGGCCTGCGCTTCTACACCGGCAACATGTTCCCGAGAAAATACAGGAACGCCATCTTCCTCGCCCGCCACGGCTCGTGGAACCGCTCGAAGAAGTTCGGCGGCGACGTCCTTGCCATCTTCCTCAACCGCGACGGCACGGTGCGCTCGTCGGAGGTGTTCCTCTCGGGATTCGTCGACAACAACAACTACATCGGCCGTCCGGTGGATGTCGAATTCCTGCGCGACGGCTCGATGCTGCTGTCCGACGACTGGAACGGCGCGATCTACCACATCACCTACGGCAAGGCGCACACCGCCAACCGCTAGCATTCGCCGAGATGATCACGCGGCCGGGGACCTCCCCGGCCGCTTTGTATCGAGGTGCGTCATGACTTTCGTAAGGTCCGCATGCGGTGCGGCGCTCGCTTTCGCGCTCTGCTGTCTCGCAGGCCGGCCGACATCGGCCGAGACCTTCGCCGAACGGGTCGCGCCCTGCCTCGCCTGCCACGGCGAGAACGGCCAGTCGGAAAACCCGGAAGTCCCCTCCCTCGGCGCCCAGACCGCGCCCTATCTGCTGATCCAGCTCTATCTGTTCCGCGAGAAGCAGCGCGTCATCGAGATCATGAACGACGTCACCAGGGACTTCACCGACGACGACCTGCGGGCATTCTCGGACTACCTCTCGAAGCTTGCAGCACCGAAACCTCCGGTGGAGGCGCCCGATGCCGCGCGCATGGAGCGCGGTCGCGCCCTCATCACGCAGAACCGCTGCAACAGTTGCCACAACCTCGACCTCGCCGGCCGCGACAACATTCCCCGCATTGCCGACCAGCGCGAGGACTACCTGGTGAAGACCTTGCGCGAATACAAGAACAACACGCGGCACGGCTACGACGCGACGATGGCCGAGGTGCTCGCCCCGATCGACGACGCGCAGATCGCCGACCTCGCCTACTACATCGCGCGCTTCCGTTGAGCCCGCCGACCGGCCGGCCGCTCCGCGCGACCCCGCAGCCGGCGCGAAGCCCGCCGCGGCTCACGCCGCTTCCGCGTGCCCGTAGATGTCTTCCTCCTGCGCATTGTGCATGCGCACCAGGGCCTCGATCGCCTCGATGACGCGCTGCGCGTCGCGCACGAGATACCTGTCGGCGTCCTGCGGCCGCAGCCCGTCGGCAACGAGCGCGAGCAGGCGGGCAAGATGCAGGATCTCGCGGTGCGCGCGGCTCATGGCGGTGAGACCGTGATGCTCGGCGAACATCTTGGCGAGCCGCGGATAGACCGAGGTTTCGTCGTCGCGCTCGTGCGCCACCACCTTGTCGGCAACGATCCTGTTGGCTTCGACGATCAGGGCCGCCGCCTCCGTCGGCTCGGCGTCGTCGAGCGCGTCGGCGATGGCGCGCAGTCGGTCGAGATTTTGCTCGAGCAACTTGTGGTCGAGGTCGAGGGCGCGGACGGTGGCGGAGGGCAATGCCCGGCCTCTGAGCCGGCGCGGCGCCCGGAGCGCGCGCAGCGCGTTGAGGATGACGGCGACGTCGATCGCCTCCTGGGTCAGGGCGCCGGCAACCGGGGCGAGCCAGCCGACGGCCGCCGCCGCCATGGCGATCCCCGACAGCGCCATGCCGACCACGATGCTCTGCAGCGCGATGCCGCGCGTGCGGCGCGCGATCGTCACGGCTTCGGAGACGCGGTCGAGGCGGTCGATCAGGATGACGACGTCGGCGGCCAACGAGGAGGCGGATGCGCCACGTGCGCCCATGGCGATGCCGACGTCGGCGGCGGCGAGCGCCGGGGCGTCGTTGATCCCGTCACCCACCATCAGGGTCGGGTGCAGGCGCCGCTCGGTGGCGACCGCGTCGACCTTGTCGGAGGGCACGCGGTCGGCAAGCACGGCGTCGAGGTCGAGCGCGGCCCCGATTGTCTCGGCCGCGTCGGTCCGGTCGCCGGTCACCATCACGATGCGGCGGATGCCGGCCGCGCGCAACGACTGGACGGCGCGCGGCGTCTCGCGGCGCAACTCGTCGGCGAGCAGCAGCGCGCCGACCGGCCGGCCGTCGACCGACGCGAAGACCGCGAGCGCCGAGCGCCACGAGGCGCGGCGCAGCGCCCGCAGCGCCCAGTCGTCCGGCCGGCCCGGTCCGAACACGAGGTTTGCCGAGCCGACGCGAACCGCATGGCCGCCGACGAGTCCCTCGAGCCCGGCGCCCATCACCTCGTGCAGCCGCGTCGGCATCTGCAGCCGCAGGCCCCTGGCGGCCGCGGCCTCGACGATGGCGGCGGCGACGACGTGCTGCGAGCCCTGCTCGAGTGAAGCGACGAGCCGCAGGATGGCATCGGCGCTCTCGCCCGGAGCGGTTTCGACCGCGACGAGCCGCGCACCGCCGACCGTCAGCGTCCCGGTCTTGTCGAACAGCACCGTGTGGGCGCGCGCCAGCGCTTCGAGCGCGCCGCCGCCCTTGACCAGAATTCCGCGCCGCGCCGCCTGCGACACGCCGGCGACGAAAGCGACCGGCGCCGCGAGAATGAGTGGACAGGGTGTCGCCGCCACGAGCACGGCGAGCGCCCGGATGGGGTCGCCCGAGGCGACCCACGCCGCCGCGGCGACCGCGACCGTCACCGGCAGCAGCAGGATCGCGAAGCGGTCGGCGAGCCGAATGAACGGCGCCTTGGCGGTCTGCGCCGCGGTGACGAGGCGCACGATGCCGGCGTAGGTGCTCTCGCCCGCCGTCACGCTCGCCTGCATTTCGAAACTCTGGCCGGCGTTGAGCGTGCCGCTGCGCACGGTGCTCCCACTCGCGTGCTCGACCGGAATCGGCTCGCCGGTGAGCGCCGACTCGTCGATGGTCGCACCCGCGCCGGTGATGACGCCGTCGACCGGGATGATCTCGCCGGCGCGCACCAGGATCACGTCGCCGACCGCCACGCTGTCGATGGCGACGTCCTCGACCGTGTCGTCGACGCGCCGGTGCGCGATGCGCGGTGCGCGGTCGATGAGCGATCGCAGGTCGCGCTCGGCGCGCGTGACGGCAAAATCCTCGAGCACGTTGCCGCCGGAATACAGCCCGGCGACGACGCTGCCGGCGAGGGGCTGGCCGAGCGCGAGCGCGGCGCTCATCGACAGGAACGCCACCGCGTCGACCCCCACCCGGCCGGCGAGGAATTCGCGCACGATCGAAACCGCGAGCGCGATCACCACCGGCACGGTGCCGGCGGCCCACAGCCCGTGCGCGAGCGCGTCCTTGCCGGCGAAATACGCCGCGATGCCGGCGAGGAGCGCGGTGAGCGCAATGACGATCAGGCCCAGCCGCACGCGGCGTCCGTCGATCATCATCGACCTCCCAAGCGTCGCGCGCCGCACGATCCCACTCGCAGCAAGACGACCTCCCGCAAACGCCCGCCCGTCCGCAGCCCGGCCGGGACGCGGTCGTTTGAACAAGTGAGGCGAATCCGCGGCCTATGCTTTGATCTGTGGCAATGGCACGAACGGGCCGCCGCGGACACGGCCGGCGCGGACCGGCGGTCCGACGATGGTACCGCCTGCCTCGAATGCGGTCGGCGGCCCCGCCAAAACACCAGGGTCCGGGGTTTCCGGGACACGCCGATGCCGCAACCGCCGTGCGAACCTATCCGTCGAGCTCACGGTAATGGCGGAAGATTCCCTCCTGGTTGAAGGGAATGCGCCGATCGGAAGCCAGATAGGCGGCGATGCGCGGGCGCTTGGCCACGGCGTCGCGCAGGGCCACCACCCGCGGGTGCGTCTTTTCGAGCCGCGCCATCATCCGGGGAAAGGCGTAGCGCAGGCCCTCGACCACCTGGAACAGGGAGAGGTCGACGTAGGTGCAGCGCCGGCCGACGAGATGCCGGCCGTCATTGCCCTCGATCACCTGCTCGAAATAGCCGAGATATTTCGGCGCGCGATTGTCGATGAAATCGGCCGCGCGGCGCTTCGCCTCCTTGCGCTGGTCCTCGTAGTAGAGGCCGCCGGCGATCGGATGATGGGTGTCGTGGATCTCGTCGACGAAATCCGCGATCGTGAGCTGAAGTTGATGGGTCCACAGCCGCCCGGCCTCGGCCGCCGGCGCGAGGTCGTGACGCGCACCGAGATAGAGCAGGATGTTGGCGGTCTGCCCGATCAGCCGTTTGCCGGACTTGAGAAACGGCGGCGCGAACGGAGGATGCGCCTCACCGTCGAGAAATTCCATCAGGGCGGAAACGCCGCCCTTCTCGCGCGCCACGTCGGCGTAGCGGGCGCCGGCCTCCTCGAGCGCGAGGCGAACAAACTCGCCGCGCCCCTGGATGCCCGGCCAATAATAGAGTTCGTACGGCATGGCGAACCTCGACGGTCGTAGCCGGGATTTCGTTCGGTCTCGGCGCCGGCGCGACCGGCGGTTACTTTGTCATCCCGGGCCTTCGACTCCAAGCATCCGCCGACCCGGCAGCGCACCACATGTAGCTCGACGGCCGGCTGGGCGCGACGAAAGTCCCACCGTAATGCGGTTCCTTGTAGAGCCCGGTGACCACCTGAAGGCAACAGGTCCCGGCAGGTCGACCGTCCAGGCGTTTGCGAGCGCCATGCGCCGGGCCTCTCGGCGCGCTCTCCGGGACCGGCGTCGGCGGCCGTGTCCGTTTCTCGTTTTCCAGTCCGATCCGCGATCGCGTCGAGCAGGCCTCGCAATCGCCACCGACCTGTCGCCGGATTTCGGCAGGCATGGCGGCTGGGCGTAGCCGGCCGGCGCGGAATTCTCCCGCCGGCGAACGGAGCCCGGCGAGCCTTGCTTTGCTCGACCATCGCCTCAGCGGATGCGAAGCGCCTCGAGGAAGGTCAACCAGTCCGCGCCCGATCCGGCCGATGCCGCGCGGAGATCACCTCAGCGAACGGCGGGCACGCGCAGGCCGGTAGCCACCAAGACGGACCACGCCTCCTCGGCGTCCTTCACGAACGAAAAAAGCGCCAGGTCCTCGGGCGCGATCATGCCTTCTTCGACGAGGGCCTCGAAGTTGATCATGCGGGTCCAGTAGGAGCGGTCGAACACCACGATCGGAATCCGGGGCGCCTTGCGCGTCTGCACCAGCGTGAGGATCTCGAACATCTCGTCGAAGGTGCCGAACCCGCCGGGAAACACCGCGAGCGCCGCCGCGCGCATCGCCAGATGCATCTTGCGCATGGCGAAGTAGTGAAACTGAAACGTCAGATCGGGTGTCGTGTATGGGTTCGGCTCCTGCTCGTGCGGCAGCTCGATGTTGAAGCCGATCGAGGGCGCGCCCACCTCGAACGCCCCGCGGTTGGCCGCTTCCATCAGGCCCGGACCTCCGCCGGTCGCGATGACGTTTTCGCGCACGCCGTCGCTCGGCGTGAGCGCGCCTCCGCGCTCCGACACGATGCGGCCGAAGCGGCGCGCCTCTTCGTACCAAGACGCCGCCCGGGTCGCGGCGGCGCTCCGGTCGGCGGGCACGGGCACCTGCCGCGCGCTGCCGAACACCACGACGGTCGAGCGGATGCCCCACGCGCGCAGCCGCTCCTCGGCCTTGGCGAACTCGAGCTGGAAACGAATTCCGCGCATCGAATCGCCGAGGATGAAATCGCGATCGAGAGCGGGAAGCCGATAGGCGGGCGAATTCTTCTGGGAATGATTGTCGGGCATGAGAATCAACGGGCGTGCAACGATCACCAGACCGCAGGCTCATCAAAAAAGCGCGTTCCGTGCGCTCGGCCACGAAACGCGCCTTTTCTACCGCCCCTCAGCAGGCAACGGTAGTGATGTTGTTCACCGCCGCGACTCGCGTCATGGGCCGTTTCGCTGCGGCGTCACGGCGGAAAGAAGCCATCCCGGGGTCCAGGATGCCTTGATTTCCATCAACCGGTGGAAAGCGCCTCGCCTCTCCCCGCCCGCTCCGCGTGGTTTGCGGAAGGCCTATTGAGCCGGCGCGGCGGCGCCGACCGGTTCCAGGGCTTCGCCGAGTTCGACCAGTGTCCCGGTGGAACGAAGCTGTGGCTGCCCGAGCACCGCGCCAAAGCGTCGCCCCAGCAACTGCCGGCTGCGAACCAGGGCCGAGCGCGCCAGCGCGACATCGATGGCGACGCGCATGAGCGGCGAGACTTGCGAGGGCGAGCCGGCGAGCGCGCGCAGGACGCCCGGCACATCGGTGGTCCCGTCGGGGCGCATCCCGGCCAGCGCCGCGTCCGGCAGGTCGCGGTGCGCCGGGTCGGCGACCACCCGCAGCACCGCGAACGGCAATCCATGGTCCGCCGCCAGACGCGCGGCCAGGTGCGACTCCATGTCGACGGAGGCCGCGCCGGTCTCCCGATGGATCAGGCGCTTGTCGGACGCGGTGGCGACCGGCGCATCGACGCCGGCAACCAGGGCATGACTGGCGTCCGGAATGGCCTCGAGCAGCATCTTGGACCAGACAGGATCGGTCGCATGCCGCGTGGTTGAATCCGCGACCGCCGAGGCGACCACGACGGCGCCGGGCCGCAGGTGCGAGGCGACCCCGGCGGCGATGCCGAAGCTGATGACGCCCAGGCAATGTCCGACGGCGCCGCGATCCAGTCCTTCAGCGAGTGCGCCATTCCGCCCGCGGCGCAGGATGCGCACGCCGGGACCGGCCGCGATCCGTGCTTCGAAGGACAACCCGACCACGACCGTGACGAAATGATTCCGCAGCAATGCCTACATCCACACTTGCGCCAGGCCGTGCGCGGGTCGCCCGGAACAACAACGCACGACGGCGGCCTCGGCCCGGGAAGCCCGGCCGAAGTTTGATACAATAAAGGGGCGCGGATCGAAACTTTCGAATCTGCAACAGCGCCCCCAACGCGGAATCACATGATAAACGAGGAAAAATCGATAAACGAGGAAAAATCGACGAACGAGGAATATTCGGCTGTCATGGTGTCATCCGACGATACGGTCCTGGTCACCGGCGCGAGCGGCTTCGTCGGTTCGGCCGTCGCCCGCAGGCTGGTGGAGGCCGGGTTTTCCGTCCGCGCCCTCGTCCGGCCTGCGAGCCCCCGCGCGCATCTCCAGGACGTGGAACTCGAATACGCCGTCGGCGACCTGCGCGACCGGGAATCACTGCGCCGGGCCATGGCGGGCGTTCGCTACCTGTTCCATGTCGCTGCGGACTACCGCCTGTGGGCCCGCGACCGCTCGGAAATCGTCGAGACCAATGTGACCGGCACCCGCCTGCTGATGGAAGAAGCGCGGCGAGCCGGCGTCGAGCGGATCGTCTACACCAGCAGCGTCGCGACGCTGTCGTTGCGGGTCAAGGACCGCATCGCCGACGAGACCATGCCGCTTTCCGAGGAACACGCCATCGGCGCCTACAAGCGCAGCAAGGTGATGGCCGAGCGCCTGGTCGAGCGCATGATCGCGGAAGGCCTTCCGGCCGTGATCGTCAACCCCTCGACGCCGATCGGACCGCGCGACGTGAAGCCGACCCCGACCGGCCGGATCATCGTCGAAGCCGCCGCCGGGCGCATGCCCGGATTCGTCGACACCGGGCTCAATCTCGTGCACGTCGACGACGTCGCGGCCGGCCATCTCGCCGCGCTCGAGCGCGGCCGGATCGGCGAACGCTACATTCTCGGCGGCCAGAACGTACTGCTCGCGGACATGCTGGCCGACATCGCCCGCCTGGTCGGCCGCCGCCCGCCGCGCCTGCGGCTGCATCGCCACATGATCATGCCGATCGCGCTCGCGGCCGAGGCGGCCGCGCGCATCACCGGTCGCGAACCATTCGTCACCATCGACGGGCTGCGGATGGCGAAATACCGGATGTTCTTCAGTTCGGCGAAGGCGGAGCGCGAGCTCGGATTTGCGGCCCGCCCCTACGTAAAGGGGCTCGAGGATGCCATCGAATGGTTCGCGGGCGCCGGCATGCTGCGCCGCGGAGTCAAATCGTAGGTCTCATCGACGATCCGCGTAGCCGCCCACCGCGATACCGGAGTCGCGCACGAACGCGCGAGCCTCGGGATCGCACAGCGCGGCGAGCTCCTCCGCATATCGGTAGCCTGGCGCGCTGCCGGGAAAGCCGCCGGCGGTCGCCGGATGCAGATAGATCTCGTTGAAACCGGCAGGCAGCACGCGCAGCAGCGCGCGCATCCGTTCGGCCGTGAACGTGCCCGACCAGCGCAGCCCGAACACGGCGTCGGCGGTCGCAAGCCCCGCCCGCCGCGCGCGGGCGCGCAGGAGAGACGCCCACGGCTTCGTCAACTCGCGCCGCGCGCCGGGCTCGGCGCGCGCGATAATTCCGCGTGGCTCGAGGGGAACGCGCAGGCTCCTCATGCCGTAGGCGCGTCCGACCGCGAGGATTTGCGCGGCGATTACCGGGTGCATATGGAAGTGCTTGTGCGTGTTGACGTGATCGAGCGAAAGTCCGGTCGCCCGGTAGGCTTCGAACTGGGCGGAAATCTCGCGCAGGCTCTGCCGCCGCACCTCGGGACGCCGGGCGAGGTCGAACGCAAGTCGCACCATGTCGGTGCGCAACAGGCCCTGGACGTCGACGAGGTCGGGAATCTGTTCCGGCGGGCACGCCGGCCGGCCTTCGAGCAGCACCAGATGCAGCCCAACGCGCAGCCGCGGCAATTGTCGCGCGCGTGCCACCGCGTCGGCCGCCGCCGCGCCGGCGACCATCAGGCTCGCCGCGCTCAGGATGCCGGACCGGTGCGCGAGTTCGACCGCTTCGTTCACCTCGCGGGCGAGCCCGAAGTCGTCCGCGGTGACGACCAGGTGATTCAGTGAACCGCCTCCCGGCGCTCGCGCAGGAAGGCGAAGAATTCGAGGCCCTCGCGCAGCCGCCGTTTCATCATCTCCGGGCTTCTCACCATCTCGCCGACGATCGACGCGATCTTGGGGATGCGGAAATAGAACGCGCGGTAGAACGCCTCGACCGAGTGATAGATCTCGGTGTGGCTGAGGTGCGGATAGTGCAGCGGCGCAAGCTGCACGCCCTTGTCGTCGACGAGCTCGGCGTGCGCGGCGTCGAGCCAGCCGTTCTCGAGCGCCTGCTTGTAGAGATAGGTCCCGGGATAGGGCGCGGCGAGCGACACCTGGATCGTGTGCGGGTTGATCTCGGTGGCGAAACGGATGGTCTCGGCGATCGTCTCCTTCGTCTCGCCCGGCAGTCCGAGGATGAACGTCCCGTGGATGACGATGCCGAGCTCGTGGCAATCCTTGGTGAAGCGCCGCGCCACGTCGACCAGCATGCCCTTCTTGATGTTGTGCAGGATCTGCTGATTGCCGCTTTCGTAGCCGACGAGCAGGAGCCGCAGGCCGTTGTCGCGCATGACCTCGAGCGTCTTGCGCGGCACGTTGGCCTTGGCGTTGCACGACCAAGTGACGCCGAGACGGCCGAGCTCGCGCGCGATCGCCTCGGCGCGCGGCGCGTCGTCCGTGAAAGTGTCGTCGTCGAAGAAGAATTCCTTGACCTGCGGGAAGGCCTCGCGCGCCCAGCGGATCTCCTCGATCACGTGGCCGACGCTGCGGGTGCGATAGCGATGCCCGCCGACCGTCTGCGGCCAGAGGCAGAAGGTGCAGCGCGATTTGCAGCCGCGGCCGGTATAGAGCGAGAGATAGGGGTGCTTGAGATAGCCGATGAAGTAATTCTCGATGTCGAGATCGCGTTTATACACCGGGCTGACGAACGGAAGCTGGTCCATGTCGTGCAGCAGCGCGCGCTCCTCGTTGTGGCGGATGCGCCCGTCCGCGTCGCGGTAGGTGAGACCCGCGATCGTGTTCCAGTCGCGCCCCTCCGCCACTTCCTTGATGGTGAAATCGAACTCGTTGCGCGCCACGAAGTCGACGAGGTCGGACGCTGCGAGGCTCGCGCCGGGCTCGACGGCGACCTTCGCGCCGACAAGCCCGACCTTCAGGCCCGGGTTTGCGTTCTTGAGCGCCGCGACCGCCTTGAGATCCGAGGCGAACGACGGCGTCGACGTGTGCAGCACCGCGAGATCGAAATCCCTCGCCTGGCCGACGACCTCGGGCAGCCGGATGCGATGCGGCGGCGCATCGATCAGCTTGCTGTTCGGCACGAGCGCCGCCACCTGGGCGAGCCAGGTCGGATACCAGAACGAGCAGATTTCCCGCCGCGCCTGGTACCGCGATCCGGCGCCGCCGTCGAAGCCGTCGAAGGACGGGGCCTGCAGAAACAAGGTCCTCATCATGATCGCACTCAGCTCGGATCCTGGATCAGTGTGCCGTCGGACAGCGCGTGATACCGGTGCCCGCGCCAGCTCACCGCGGCGCCGAAGAAACTCGATACGAAAACCGCGAAGGAAATCAAGTCGCGCACCGGCAACAGCCAGTAGGGCTGCGGCAACAGCCGGAAGCGGTGCTCGACGCTCAGACACAGTGCGACGCGGATGCCGACCGCGAGCACGGCGAGCAGCGGAGCCGTCTCGCTGCCGAGCAGCCAGGCGAGGAGCGCCAGCGGCAGCGGATGGCTGATCACGGAGCCGAGATGCCCGATCGGATCGATGGTCTTGATGGTCCGCGCCTGCCGGATCTCGTCGGCGAGCAGGTCCCGCACGTCTTGCTGCGCACACACATGCCCCACCGAGAAGGGAGCGAACACCACCTCTCCGGATTCCGCGCGCACGGCTTCGCCGATGGCGTAATCGTCCGCCAGGCAATCGGCGAACGAGGCCAATCCGCCGATCCTGTCCAGCGTCTCGCGCCTTAGCGCGATGGTCGCGCCGAAGCACGGGCGGGCGAGACCGAGACCCATCGCCACGATGACGTTGGGGAGAAAATGGGTGTGCACCGCGAGCGCGGCGAGATGCGAGGATGCGCCGCTGGCGGGGACGCCGTGATAGAGGCACGTCACCGCGCCGACCCCCGGCCGCTGCAATTCGCTGACGATGTCCGACAGATAATCCGGCCCGACCTCGATGTCGCTGTCGGCCATGACGATGAACGGATGGCGCGCATGCGCCGCCATGTTGGCGAGATTGGAAATCTTTCGGTTCGAACCGTGAGCGCGCTGGTCGACGTGGAGTTCAATATTGACGTTGGGGAAATTGGCCTGCAGCTGCTTGACCACCTCGATGGCCGGATCGCTGCGATCCTGGGTGCCGAAGATGATCTGGACGGGAGCGGTGTAATTCTGCCGGCACAAGGAGGCGAGCCGCGGCAACAGATCCGGCTCCGCGCCGTGCAGCGGCTTGAGCACCGTCACCGGCACATGCTGAATCGTCACGCGCTGACGCTGCCGGCCGAAACGCCAGGCGAGAACGCACGCACCCGTGAGGTAGATACAACCTATAGTTGCGGCCGCAAGGCAAACGTGCCCGATCCAGGCTGCGGCCGAAGTTGCGAAACTCAGTTCCATTCACCACCCGCCCGATGAGCCGGTCGGCTCATGTCCCCTTGGTCGCCGGACCGCCACCATAGACGCGATCGAGAATTCTCCGCGAGAGAAAGATCGCGGTCCGGTCACGCCAGAGACTATCACGTCGCAGCGCCGGTGTATTCTGCGCGAGAACCATGAGGGATACGAGGATGTTCTCGCCGAAACGGTGGAGGCGCTCCATCGGATCGACGGTCGTGACCTGGGGAAAAACCTCGAACCCCAGACGTTGGGTCACGCGGGACAATTGTTGACGCTGATCCGCCGTCCCCCACGACATGTTGGCCCAAAGCACCGCGATGTCGTCGAGATCTGGGTTTCGGGCCAGGAACGACGCGATCTCGCGCAGTGAGAACGCGGTCGCTCGGTACATCTGGCGCGCCCACCCGATCGACGCGCCGCACGGTGGGACCATCGGGATGTGCTCGTTCCAGAAATGCAGCTTGATGGTCCGGTCGCCGGGCCGCAGGCGCGTGCCGTCGACCAAGGCGATGTCGTGCTCCGCAACGCAGAGTTGCAGACGGAATACGCACAGGGGATCGTCCGTGAACTCGAAGATCGCGTTGCGCCGCTGCAGCCAGCGGTCGACGGCAAAGATCAGGTCGGCAAGACGAGGATGAGCATATTGCGGGAAGGAAACCTGTCCGTCCATGCGTCAGTCTCGAAACAGCAAGTCGCCCCCACGACAACGATTCGCCTCCCGGAAAGTTGCCTTATTCTGAGGGCGGTTTTTTGTTGTCGGGCGGAACGCCGGCGGGCACCGACTCGGTCGATTCGGCTTCGCCATAAATCGTCGCCAATCCGATCTTGAACGCCAGAATGCCCGGCACCGCCAGGATCACTCCCGGGACGCCAAACAAAAGGCCGCCCGAGAGAAATCCGAACATCACCAGTGTCGGATGCACGCGCGCCGCGCGTCCGAGCACGTAGGGGCCGAGCAATTGGTCGATCGAAATGCGCAGCAGGATCGCGTAGATCGTGTAGGCGACGATGCTCCACAGGTTGTTGGCCGCGTGGACCGCGACCATGCCGGCAATCACCGCCGAGGCGCCCGGCCCCACCACCGGGATCAATTCCAGAAAGCCGGTGAGCAACGCCAGCAGCAGTGCGTGGTGCAGCCCGAGAACGATTCCGAGACCGACGTAGGCGGCAATCCAAGTGTAGACGACAACGACGGCGACGCCGAGAAAATAGCGCTTGAGAACCGGGTCGATGTTGCGCCGGAGCCGTTCCAGCAGCGGGCGCCGCCGCGGCGGCGCGAGCCGGATGAGCCCGGCGACGATGCGGCCGCCGTCCAGCAGGAAATAGAAGACGAGAACGGCGGTCAAAATGGCCGAGAACACCGTGCTGATACCCGCTGCGGCAAGGACCGCGATCCTCCCCGGCTGGCCAAGCCATTGCTGCACGTTGTCGGCCCCGCGCTGGGCGAGATCCGCGGCGGTCATCTGCTGTCCGAACAGTTGCACGGTGCGATCGCCGATCACCACCCGTACGAGCGCTTCCAGCGTACCCTTCAGATCCTTCACGACCTCGCCGAGCTGCCGCAGCAGCGGCGGGAGCCCGAGATGGAACACGAGCGCGACGAGTGACCCCAACGCCGCCAGCACGACGAGCGATCCGAGCCACCGCGGCAGGCGGCCCTTGGTCCTCAGCCAATCCACCACCGGCGTGCAGAGGTAGGCGACGACGCCGGCGACCACGAATGGCAGCAGGATCCATTGAACGGCGTACAGGAAGCCAACGACGATCAGCAGGACCGCAAACGTCAGGCGCGTCGAGTCGGCATCCGGCGACTTCCGGCCGGGAGCGTTGCCCAACGGCGCCGGAGTCATGGTCATGAATACGTGCGCCCTTTCCAGATCACCCGACCCGTCCGGCGACGGCGCACGCTGTCGAGCGCCAGCAGAGCGCCCGCCGTGTAGCCGAGGGGAAAGAGCAAACCGTACCAGAAGGGCACCGCGAAGACGCGCGCGCCGGCCACATGGAACGCGAAGGCCGCGAGCGACGCGACGAAGGCAACTGCGAACGCCACGCAGGCGTGATCCTCGCCCGCCTGGCATGCCAGTCCCTCGGCAAGCGGCAGGAGCGGCGCCGTCCAGGCGAGCACGACGACGAGGAGCGATGTGAGAATCGTGGCGCGCGCGCCACCGAGCGTGTCGACCAGGTTCTTGGAAAGCCCGATCCAGAGCGTTCGCCAGCCGGTGTACATGCGCGCCGACAGCAGGTCGCGGCCACCGTAGAGCGCCACCTGCCCGCCGTGCCTCTTGACCAGACGCGCCAGCTCGAGATCTTCGCAAATATCTGCGCGCACCGCCGCATGGCCGCCGATCTTCATGTAGCGGTCGCGGGACAGCAGCATGAACTGGCCGCTTGCCGTTACGTCACATCCGCTCGTGCCGTGCCTGCGGTCGACGGTCCGGCTGAACGCCAGAAGATAGAATCCGCACGGCATGATCAAGCGCTCGGCGAAACTGCCAAGCTCCTGGCGCGGGCTGAGCGAGAGCAAATCGAGCTGCGAGGCATCCATCTTCTGTACGGCGGTGGCGAGCAGCATCGGCTCGGCGCGGACGTCCGCGTCGACGAAGCACAGCCGCTCGGCATCACCGGCCGTCTGCGCGCCGATCCAGCAGGCGTGCGACTTCCCCGTCCACCCCGTCGGCAACGCTGGGCTCGCAACAAGCGTGACGCGCGCATGCAGCGCGGCCAGCCCCCGGACGATTTCTCTCGTGCTGTCGGTCGAATGGTCGTCGACGACGATGATGCGCAGGCGCTCGGCCGGATAGGTCTGGCGCAGCAACCGCGACAGGCAGGTGCCGATGTTGGCGGCCTCGTCGCGCGCCGGGATGATCACCGCGACCCTGGGGGCCGGAACCGGTGACCACGTCCCCATTGGCGAAAGGCGCACGAACGCCCTCTCCTGGCGCGCCGCGCGCAGGATGAGGTACGCGACAAGGACGCTCCAGCCGAGGGACAGGATGATTTCCACGTCGGTCCGGCAGGTCAGAGGAGCCCGCCGCGATAACGGGGGAGGACTGGCGCGGTTCCGTCCCCGACCAAGTGCCCCGTCCTTTGACCCCGCGGGCCGCCCGGAGATCCCCACCGGGGCGCTGACCTGTCCCGCCATTTGGGATTGCCGCCGCGGGCGTCTTGCCGCAAAGATCCGGCCGGCCGAGGGGGACGGACGGCGAGCCGGAGTGGACCGGCCCGCGCATCGGCAAAGAGGATGGTCATTTGCGTCATCAGCGCCAGTCGAACGACCCGAGCGCAGCCGCCCGCGGCAACAGCCTCGAACGGATGATCGGCATTCTCGATCTGTTCGAAGGGCGGTCCTTGCGCTGGACATTCGAGCAGATGCACCAGCGGCTCGGCTATACGCGCTCGACGCTCTATCGCTATCTGAAAGTGCTCACCGACGCCGAACTGCTCACCTCCCTGCCGGAGGTCGGTTATACGCTCGGGCCGCGGGTCATCGAGCTCGACTACGAGATCCGCCGCCACGACCCGCTCGTCCTCGCCGGCCGCCCGGTGATGGCCGAGCTGGTGCAGGACGTGCAGGGAATCGCCCTGCTCTGCCGTCGCTATCGCGACAAGGTGCTGTGCGTGCATCAGGAGAGCAGCACGGCGGCGATCCACAGCACCTACGAGCGCGGGCGGGCGCGGCCGCTCCTGCGCGGCGCCGCCTCGCGCATCATTCTTGCCCATCTGCCGCCGCAGAAGATCGCCCGTCTGCTGCAGGAGCAGCCGGCCGAATTCGCCGCCGCCGGGCTCGGAAAGACCCTGCCAGACGTGCGCGAACGGTTGAAGCTCATCCGCCAGCGCGGCTGGGACCGCTCGAGCGGCCAGGTCACGCCCGGCGTGACTGGGATCGCGGCGCCGATCTTCGACAACCGGGAGAACGTCCTGGGCAGCCTCAGCATCACGGTGGCGGAAAAGGACGCCGAGGGAGCGCGCGGCGAGGCGATCGCCGAGCGGGTCGTCTTCTGCGCCCGCATCGTCACCAATGCCATCGCGCGGCCGCAGGGCTGACGGGCCGCCTTGCGGCGACCCGATGTTTGACAAATCCCATCATGTGGGATTGATGTAGGGCGCGCCGGCACGGGGGTCGGGGTCGCGCGGCGCTCTCCACCCCTTTCCGCGCCGATGAAGAAAGGTCGGGTTCATGCGCTACATCGATGCGTTCAATCACTTTTTCCCCAAGCGCCTGTGGGACAGGATGCTCGCCTCCGAGGGTGCGGCGCGCGACATCGGCAAGCGCATGCGCGGCATCCCGTGCATCTACGACCTCGATGAACGCTTCCGGGTCATGGACATGTTCCACGACTACACCCAGATCATTTCGCTCGGCATGCCGCCGCTCGAGGCGCTCGGCACGCCGGAGCAGACGACGGAGTACGCGCGGCTCGGCAACGACGGCATGGCGGAGCTCGTCGAGAAATATCCGGATCGCTTCGCCGGATACGTCGCGTCCCTGCCGATGAACGCGCCGGACGCGGCCGTCAAGGAAGCCGAGCGCGCCTTCACCCAACTGGGCGCCAACGGATTGCAGATCCACACCAACGTCAACGGCGCCCCGCTCGACGAGCCGCAGTTCCTGCCGATCTTCGAGATGGCGGCCAAGTACGGCAAGCCCGTGCTGCTGCACCCCTCGCGCGGCGCCGACATGCCCGACTACAAGACGGAGAAGAAGTCGAAGTACGAAATCTGGTGGACGTTCGGCTGGCCCTACGAGACCAGCACCGCGATGGCCCGCCTCGTCTTCTCCGGCATGATGGACCGCCTGCCCGACCTCAAGGTCCTGGCGCACCACCTCGGCGCCATGGTGCCGTATTTCGAGGGCCGCGTCGGCCCGGGATGGGACCAGCTCGGCAAGCGCACCTCGGACGAGGACCTGGGCGAAGTGCTCAAGCGGCTGAAGAAGCGGCCGTTCGACTACTTCAAGGACTTCTACGCCGACACGGCCGTGTTCGGCTCACGCCCGGCGACGGTGTGCGGGCTCGAGTTCTACGGCGCCGACAAGGTGCTGTTCGCCTCCGACAGCCCGTTCGATCCGGAACGCGGGCCCGGCTACATCCGCGACACCATCAAGGTTCTCGAGTCGATCGAGATGTCGCAGGCCGACCGCGAGAAGATCAGCTACCGCAACGCCCAGAAGCTGTTCGGATTGACGCGATGAATACAGACGTGCTGATCGTCGGCGCGGGCCCGACCGGCCTGACCCTGGCGGTCGATCTCGGCAAGCGCGGCGTCCGCTGCATCCTCGTCGAACAGAAGGACGAGCCGCAGTTCCTGCCCAAGATGGAGCGTTGCAACGCGCGGACGATGGAAATCTTCCGCCGCATGGGGCTCGCCGACAAGATCCGCGCCGCCGGGCTGCCGGCCGAGTGCCCCATGGACGTCTTCATCGTGCTGTCGCTGGTCGAGCCGCCGCTGCTCCACCTGCCCTACCCGTCGGTGGCCGAAGCACGCAAGCAGATCGCCGCCGTCAACGACGGGAGTCAGCCGCTCGAGCCCTATCAGCTCATTTCGCAATACACGCTCGAGCCGCTGCTGAAATCCGTCGCCGATCAGCTCCCGAGCGTCGACGTGCGCTACGGCCACGAGCTTGTCTCGTTCAAGGAAGACGCCGGATCGGTGACCGCGCGGGTGAAGAACCGCGACGGACGCCTGTCGGACATCACCGCGCAGTACATGGTCGGCTGCGACGGCGGCAACAGCCTGGTGCGGCGAGAGCTCGGGATCAAGCTGCAGGGCGAAGGCAATCTTCTCCAGCTTCGCCAGGCGCTCTACTACTGCGAGGACCTCTACCAGCGCATTCCGATCGGCAAGGGCCGCCACTATCACGTCGCCGACAACCGCGCGACGTTCCTGATCGTGCAGGACTCGACCAAGCACTTCACCCTGCATTCGGTGGTCGACACCGACGCGGACATGGCGACGCAGTTCGAGAAGACCGTCGCGATGCCGGTGAAGTACGAGATGCTCTATGTCGGCCAATGGCGGCAGAACCTGCTGCTCGCCGACCGCTACGGCAGCGGCCGTCGCATCTTTCTCGCCGGAGACGCCGTCCATCTGGTGATTCCGACCGGCGGTCTCGGCATGAACACCGGCGCCGGCGACGCGATCGACCTTTCCTGGAAGCTTGCCGGCACGCTGCAGGGCTGGGGCGGGCCGAACCTACTCCCCTCCTACGAGATCGAAAGGCGCCAGGTGGGCGACCGCAACGTGCAGGCATCGCGTTTCGCCTCGCTCGGGCGGCGCAAATGGCGAGCGGCCTGGCGCCCCGAAATTCGCGACGACACGCCGGCCGGCGAAGAAGCGCGCAGCAATCTCGCACGCATCGCCAACGTCGAGCAGCGCAAGACCAACGAGATGATCGGCGCCGAGCTCGGCTACCGCTATGTCGATTCACCGCTGATCGCGAAGGAAGAGGGCGAGGGTCCCGAACACAACTTCATGGAATACGTGCCCTCGACCTGGCCCGGCTGCCGCCTGCCGCACGTCTGGCTCAAGGACGGCACGGCTATGCAGGACCGGATCGGCTACGGGCACGGCTACATGCTGCTGCAATTTGGCCGGGACGACCGGAGCGCGCCGCTGCAGAAGGCGTTCGCCGAGCTTGGCGCGCCGTTCGGCACGCTCCACCTCGACGACCCGCACGCGCGCGAGATCTATGGCTACGATCTCCTGCTGCTGCGGCCCGACATGCACGTGGTTTGGCGCGGCAACCGCCTGCCCGAGCGGCCCGAGGTCCTCGCCGCCATGGCGACCGGCCACTAGGATGCGGTTCTGAAACCCGGCAAGCGATGCCAAAACGGCGGTCAACCGTTCGAACATCCACCGGCGCCAAGGCGGGGCCGCCGGGGGCCCGCTTCGCGGTTCAACGCGGGCATCCGAGAACGCCCGGCGCAAGAAATGATGCCTCACTCTGACCCAAGGACGCAGACATGTCGAAGCTCGCCTATGTGATTGAGGAAGTGGTCACCGCGAACCGGATTCTCGCGCGCGAGGGAATCGTCGATTCGTTCGGGCACGTGAGCGCCCGCCATCCGGAAAACCCGAACCGCTACCTGCTCTCCCGCGCGCGGGCCCCCGAGCGCATCGAAGCCGACGACATCATGGAGTTCACGCTCGAAGGCGAGCCGATCGACGCGCGCGGACGCAAGCCCTACCTCGAGCGCTTCATTCACGGCGCGATCTACGAGGC
>CAZIGW010000028.1:0-22282 GCA_964538565.1 uncultured Hyphomicrobiales bacterium
GGAACACCATGGCGACGCCCTCGGGCGGCCCGGCGACGGGCCTGCCTTCGACGAGGAGCGTGCCCGAGGTCAGCGCCGCGAGGCCGGCGATGCAGCGCAAGAGCGTGGTCTTGCCGCAGCCCGAGGGGCCGACGACGCAGAGGAACTCGCGTCGGTGCGTGGTGAAACTGACGTCGCTCAGCGCGAGCGTCGACTGGCGGCCGGCGGTGAACGCCTTGCAGAGATGATCGACGCGAAGGATGACTTCGCGCGCCCTCAGGCGTTCGAAGCGCGCGCGCACCTCGGGCGACTGGTCGCGATAGGAGGGAAGCGAGGCGGGCGCGATGATCTGGTTCATGCGGGCGTGCCTCACGCGCTCTTGGCGAGCGAGCGGTCCCACGGGAAGACCCGTCGCCCGACGATCGCCAGCATCATGTCGGTACCGAGCCCGATGATGCCGATGATGATGATTGCGGCATACACGTTGGCGAAGTGCTGGTAGCGCGCCTGCTGGGTGATGAACCAGGTGATGCCCGAGGTGGTGCCGATCAGCTCGGCGACGATCAGGTAGGTCCAGGCCCAGCCGAGCAGGATGCGCTGGTCGCGGTAGAGGTCGGGCAGGATGCCCGGGATGACGACGCGCGTGAGCAGCTTGAGCTTCCTGGTGCCGAGGGTGAGGGCGGCCTCGACCAGCGCGATGTCGAGCTTGCGCGTGGTGTTGGCGATGATGAGCACCTGCTGGAAGAACGTGCCGATGACGATGATGGTGATCTTCGGCCCGTCGTAGATGCCGAGGATGGCGACCGCGAGGGCGCCGAAGGCGGGCGCCGGCAGGTAGCGGAAGAATTCGATGAAGGGTTCGTTGAGGCGGGCGACCACCGCGTAGGTCCCGCAGAGAATGCCGAGCGGAACGCCGATCAGCGAGGAGATCACGTAACCCCAGAAGATGATCTGAATGCTGTGCCACAGGCTCTGGTGCAGCCACTGTCCGTCCTGCGTGGCGGGCGGAGTGGTGAACGAGGTGTAGAGCGCCAGCGCCACTTCGTGCGGCGCCGGCAAGTAGATCGGGTTGGCCGGAATGCCGACCGGCGGCTTCTTGTTCTCGGCGCGCGCTTCGGCTGCCGCGTCGGCGAATGCGGCACCGTACATCCGCATGCCGACCTGAAGATAGTCGACCGAACCAGGGTCGGTGATGAGAACCTGCGGGTGCCACACGGACGGGACATAGCTGACGATGCTCCACACCAGGATCGGCAGCACGAACGACAGGCTGCCGAACAGGAGCTTGGCGCGCGGCGAGATGGGCCGGAGAACCTGGAACCATCGTGTCCGCTTCATCGTCGAGCACTCCCGTCCGTGGGAAACGCCTATTTCGCGGCTTCCGTCAGTGACGGGTCGATGTAGGCGGCGATGTCCTGGTGTTCCTTGTAGACCTCATTCCTGACGTTGAAGTCGTCGACGATTCTCGAGGAGCCGTAGAGCGATGCGAGGCCGTCCGCCTTCTTGAAGATCTTTCGGGCCGCCGCGAGGTCGAGCAGCTTCGTGCCCTTCAGGAGAGGTCTGTAGGCGTCCGGCGACAGGCCGACGCGCGCCGACATGATCTTGACCGCGTCATCCTGCGTCTTCGCATCCTCGATGTAGTGCACCACGCGGTCCCACAGCCCGATCAGCTTGACCCAGTCGGCGCGGCGGCTGGCGAGGCTCGCGGGGCTGACGGTGAGCACGTCGTAGATGAGCCCGGGCGCCTGCGCCGACGTGTACACCGGGCGGGAGCCCGGCAGCGCCTTCATGGCCTGCCCGGAAACCGGCTGCCATGCGCCGATGGCGTCGACCTGGCCCGAGGCAAGGACCTGCGGGGTCTCGTTGGTCTTCGAATTGACCAGCGTGACGTCCTTCTCGCTCATCTTCGCGCCTTCGAGCCCGTGCAGCAGCAGCAGATGCTCGACCAGGCCGACCTCGATGCCGATCTTCTTGCCCTTGAGGTCCTTCAGGCTCTTGATGTCGGGCTTGCCGACGATCATGTCGTTGCCGTTCGAATAGTCGGTCAGCATGACCATGACGCCCTTGCCGCCCCCGGCGCCGGTGACGAGCGTGTCGCCATTGGTCATGAGGACGGCGTCGATCTTGCCGGCCGAGAACGCATCCATCGAGGCGGAGTAGTCGAACCACTGGAACGTCACGTCGACGCCCGCCTCCTTCAGCCAGCCCTTGTCGATCGCGACCTGCCAGGCGACCCAGCCCGGCCAGTCGCTGTAACCAACCGTCAGAGGCGCGGCGGAAACCGGCTGTGCACTGAACAAGGCCAACAACAAGAGCGTGAGGCATGTGCCGATGCGTCCCCTGCAAGTCATCGCGATCTCCTGAGTGTCGTAATACGAAACGCGAAATGCGTATTACGGCTAAGCAAGCGCTGTGCCAGGAGCGCGAAACGCACAATCTGCCTGCAATCTCAGGCCCGGAGGCCGGCCTGTCCGGCGAAGCGAGCTGCACGACGATGACGCGAAAACCGCCACCGCAGCCCAATTTGTTTTCATTGTCGGCGAGGCGGGCGCTTGCGCGGAGCCATCGATCGGCCACGCGACCGTCCGGGTTCAGGCAACGCGCAACTTCGGGTGGACCATCGCCCGTCCGAATTCAGCGATCGAGACGATGTGCCGACACGAAATTGCGGGCGGCGGAATTTCGCCGGCGAGTTTGCGCCTTCTTCGCTCGCTCAACTCACGTCTTGGGCGCGATCAGCGCCTCCACCGCGGCGGCGATCGTCAGCAGGCGCCGGTCGTCCCCATGCTGGCCGACCAGCATCAGGCCAACCGGGGCGTCGCCGGCCTGATGACAGGGAATCGATATCGCGCAGCGGTCGAGAAAGTTCACGACGGCAGGGTTGCGCAGCATGAGGAAATTCGCCTTGTGGTAGGCCTCGTCCGAGGCAAGGTCGCGCACCGGCGGCGCGATGCGCGCGACTGTCGGCATCAGCAGCGCGTCATACGGGGCCGTAACGGCATCGACACGGCGGATGAAGTCCGCGCGCTCACGGATCAGATCGACGTAGTCGGCCGCGTCCTGCTCGGCTCCGCGCAGGATACGAATGAGCACGCGCGGATCGTAGAGCTCGCGCTTCGTCGCAAGCAGCGGGCGATGAATCGCATAGGATTGCGCGGCGCTGAAGCCCGCCTTGGCATTGATGCGCGGCAGGTCGGCGAACTCGCGCAACGGGATGTGGGCGCAGCGGACCCCGGCGCGGCTGAGCTTTGTCACGCTTCGCTCGAAGGCGCCGGCGACGTGCTCGTCGAGGTCGTCGAGCGCCATCGTGTCCGGAATGGCGAGTCGCAGCCCGTCGAGCGGAAAGGACGGCAGTTCCGACGGCTCCTCGCCGGCGAGGACCGCGTCGACGGTCGCACAGCACTGCACGCTCCAGGCGATCGGACCGATCGAGTCGAGGGTGGTGGACAAGGGATACGCGCCCTCGGTCGGCACCCGCCGGGCGGTCGGCTTGTAGCCGACGAGACCGCAGAGCGCCGCCGGGATGCGGCACGAGCCGCCCGTATCGGTTCCGAGACCGGCGAACGCCATGCCATCGGTCACCGATACGGCCGCGCCCGAGGACGATCCGCCCGGAATCCGGCCGGCCGCGCGGTCGAAGGGATTGAGCGGCGTGCCGTAGTGCGGATTGATGCCGAGCCCCGAGAAGGCGAACTCCGTCATATTGGTGCGGCCGATCGGGATGAAGCCGGCGACGCGCAGGCGCGCCACCGCCGGGGCGTCGCGCTTCGCCGGCGGCGCATCGCGCAGGGCAATCGAGCCGGCCGTCGTCACGTCGCCGGCGATGTCGAACAGGTCCTTGATCGAGACCGGGATGCCGGCGAACCGCGAAGCCGGTACACCGGCGCGCCGCATGCGATCATGATAGTCGGCCGCGGCCCGCGCCTGCTCGGCGTGGACCTTGAGGAACGTGCGGCCGCCTTCCCCCTGCGGATCGGCGATGCGCGCGAGACATTCGTCGACCAGTTCGCGGCTCGGCTTGCCGGCGGCCAGTGCGATCGCCAATTCGTCAAGTGTCGGCACTCGGTATCTCCCATTCCGCAAACCACGGATCGCCTGCGCGGGCGTGGACCTGGCCGAGGGGAGACCGGCACGGGCTCGTCCCGGGCCGGGCGGGCCTTGCCTCGCGTCCCGACCCGCCGTCGGCACGCTGATATTTTACAAACAGCACCAAGGCGATGCGCAAGCCAATTCGATTGACTCGAAAGCGCGAGCTGTGAAATATCACAATTCGATCATCCAGGGGCGCGCCCGTGCCCCGCTGGAATTTCGTCGACCCGGGACCCGCCGTTGCCGCACGTGTTGAACCTGACGCTGCAAGACGGTTCGCTGACGCAGCCGCGGCCGGTTCCGGTGGCGCACGCGGTCGTCGCGGGGTGGACGGGCCGTGACACGGCGGCGGTCGAGAAGCACATCGCCGAACTCGAGGCGCTCGGGGTGAAGCGCCCCGCGTCGACGCCGATCTTCTATCGCGTGTCCGCCGCGCGGCTGACGACGCAGCCGGCGATCGAGGCGACGGGGACGCATTCGGGCGGCGAGGTCGAATTCCTGCTGCTGCGCCATGCCGGCCGTCTCTGGGTCGGCGTCGGTTCCGATCACACCGATCGCGAGGTCGAAAAATACGGCGTCACCGTCTCCAAACAGATGTGCGACAAGCCCGTCGCGCCGCAGTTCTGGGCCTACGAGGACGTCGCCCCGCACTGGGATCGGTTGATTCTGCGCTCCTTCGTGATGGAGAATGGCGCGCGCAAGCTCTATCAGGAGGGGACGGTCGCCGCGATGCTCGATCCTCTCAGCTTGATCAGGGGGTACGCCCCCCGGGGCGAGCTCGAAGAATCGACGCTGATGTTCGGCGGAACGCTCGCCGCACACGGCGGCGTGCGCGCGACCGATGCCTTCGCCTTCGAGATCGAAGACCCGGTCCTCGGACGCAGGATTGCCCATGCCTACCGCGTCATCGAGCTGCCGGTTCTCGGCTGAGCAGGGGGGCGGAATGAGCGAACAGTTGCGGATTCGTCCGAAGCCCAGGCGTGTGTCGATGCAGCGGCGGCGCCAGGCGGCCTCCATCGCCGAACGGCATCCCGCGCCGCAGTCGCTGCGCGACATCGCCTATGAGGCGATCAAGTACCGGATTATCACCTGCGCGTTCAAACCCGGCGAGTACGTCAACGAGGCGCGCGTCTCCGCGCTGCTCGGGCTCGGGCGCACCCCGGTGCACCATGCGATCGATCGCCTGATGCTCGAGGGCATGGTCGAGGTGATCCCGCGCAAGGGGGTCATCGTCAAGCCGGTCAGCCTCAACGAGGTGATGCAGATCATCGAGGCGCGGCTGATCGTCGAACCGGCCGGCGTCCGTCTCACCGCGCAGCGCGCCGACGAAACGGACATCACGGCACTCGGCGACATCCTGGCCCGCGCGCAGCAATGGACGGCGGTGCGCAACGTCGAGCAGATGATGCTGCTCGACCGCGAATTCCATCACGTGCTCGCCCGTGCCGCCCGCAACGACGTCTTCGCCGACGTCCTGCGCCGGCTGCACGAGCGCTCGTTGCGGTTCTGGTTCATTTCCCTGACCGACACCGGCCATCACGGTGCCGTGCAGGAAGAGCATCAGGCCATCCTGGCGGCGATCCGCGCGCGCGACCCGGCCGCGGCGGAGGCCGCGATGCAGTTTCACATCGAGTCGTTCCGCAAGACCATCGCACGCTATCTCTGAAGCAGGACGCCGCGCCGGATCGGCCGCAGGCGAGGAGAACGCCAATGCCCATGAACAAGCCGCACCTCGAGTTTCACCGCCTCGACATGAACGACGGATGGGCGACCCCGCCCGGATATCCCGCTGGCATCAAGCAGAAGATCCTCGCCAGCGACCTCGACGAGGCGCGCAAGAGCGGCAGCCGGACGCGGCTCTTGCGTTTCGACCCGGGCGTCTACACGACGGCGCCGTTCGTGCACGACCATTGGGAAGAGGTCTACCTCGTCTCCGGCGATCTGATCGTCGGCAACGACCCGCAGGGGCGGGGAGGGGAGCGTTTCGACGCGCCGACCTACGCCTGCCGGCCGCCGGGCGTCTATCACGGCCCCTTCAAGTCGGAGACCGGCTGCCTGCTGTACGAATTCCACTACTACGACGAAAGCAACAAGAAATAGCCCGGAACACGACGAGCGACGGAGAGAAGAGAAGGCAGATGAGCAGCGACAACCGGCGCGTGCTGATTGCAGGCGGGGGACCCGTCGGGCTGCTGTGCGCGTGGCTGCTGGGACGCCGGGGCATTCCGGTCCGGCTGTTCGACCTCAACGACACCCTGCAGGCCGACCCGCGGGCCGCCACCACCCACCCGGCCACGCTCGACGTGCTGGCGGACGACGGGCTGGCGGACGACATGGCGCGCGTCGGGCTGGTCGCGCCGATCTTCCAGTTCTGGGACCGTCCGAGCGGCGAGAAGGTCGCGGAGTTCGACCACGCCGTGCTCAAGGACGACACCCGGCACCCGTTCGTCGTCCAGTGCGAGCAGTTCAAGACGGCAAAGCTCATCCTCGACCGGGCGCGCAAGCTCGCGAACGTGGACGTCCTGTTCGGACACGAGGTCGTCGGCGTGGAGCAGACGGCCGGCGCCGTCACCGTCGAGGTGCGCGGGCCCGACGGCGTCAAGCGCCACACCGGGGCCTATCTGATCGGCGCCGACGGCGGGCGCAGCCTCGTGCGCAAGCAGTGCGACGTCGCCTTCGAAGGCTTCACCTGGCCCGAGCGCTTCATCGTGCTCACCACGCCGTTCGACTTCGCGGCGGCACGCGGCGTCTGCGCGCGCAGTTACTTCGCCGATCCCGAGGAATGGTGCAACTGCTTCAAGGTCTCGGCGGATGGACCGCCCGGGCTGTGGCGGACCGTGTATCCCACTCATCCCGACCTGTCGGACGAGCAGATCATGAGCGACGCCGCGGTGCAGGCGCGCATGCAGAAGTTCTTTCCCGCATCCGAGCCCTACGAGATCGTCCACCGCAATCTCTACGTGACGCACCAGCGGGTGGCCTCCACGTTCCGGAAAGGGCGGGTGCTGCTCGCCGGCGACGCGGCGCACGTCAACAACCCGATCGGCGGCATGGGCTTGAACGGCGGAATCCAGGACGCCGCCAATCTGGCGGAGAAGCTGACCGCGGTCCTGCTCGATGGTGCGTCCGATGCCCTGCTCGATCTCTACAGCCTCCAGCGTCGGACCGTGGCGGTGGAGTTCGTGCAGGAGCAGTCGATCGCCAACAAGAAGCGTCTCGAAGCGCGCGATCCGGAGACGCGGCGGCGCAACCTCGACGAGCTGCGCGAGATGGCAGCCGATCCGGCGCGCGCCCGGCAGTTCCTGCTGCGGACGTCGATGATCGCCAGCCAGCGCCGCGCGGCCGCCATGACGCTCGCACACGCATGAGCATAACCGCACCGATCGTCATCTGCGTCCAGATGCGCTCTTTCATCATGGCGCGCAACGGCGTTGTCTTGATCGCCGGCACCGCGGACGGGGAAAATCCCGGGTCTGGCGCGGAACTTGCGAGGAGGCCAAGGAGCGGGTGATCGGTCGCGGCGGAGACGCCGCCCGCGGCAGGGCCACTCGACAACCAGAAATGGAGACGTGGTCATGCAGACGAAAAGAAGCCGGTTCGACCGGCGGCTGATCGCCGTGGCGGCGCTGGCCCTCGGCATCGGCTGTGCGCCGGCAGGCGCGGATGAACTGAAGGTCTGGCGGCATGGAATCGTGGCCGCCAAGAGCGACGCCGGCTTCGTCTTCATGGCGCGCAACGGCGGTTTTGCCGAGAAGCAGGGCATCAAGATCGAGATGGTGCAGTTCAAGGGCGACTCGCTGGCGCTGAAGGCGCTCATCGCCGGCGAACTCGACAGCTACGAGGGCAGTCCGGGCGGCCCGATGATCGCCGCGGCGCGCGGCGCCGACGTCAAGCTGATCGGCTGTTACCGGCCGGTCCTCACCTACGCGATCTATTCCAAACGCGATGTCGCGAGCCCTGCCGAGCTCAAGGGAAAGAGCTTCGCCATCTCCGGGCCCGGCTCGCTCCCGGATCTCGTCGCCCGCGCGGTATTGGAACAGAACAACATCGCGCCCTCCGAGGTGAAGTTCGCCATCATGGGGAGCGACGCCGACCGCTTCAAGGCGCTCACCGCGGGGATCGTGGATGCCGCCGCGGCCTCGACCGGCTTCGCTCCGGCGGCCGAGAAGGCCGGCGTGAAGCTTCTCGTCCACGCGCATGACGCCGTGCCGAACTACCTGCGGTTCTGTACCTATTCGACAAGCAAGACGCTGGCATCGCGCAAGGACGCCGCGGCGCACTTCCTCGCCGCCGAAATGGCCGGGCTGCGCTACGCGCTCGCCAACCGCGACAAGACCATTGCGCTGACACGCGAGATCACGTCGGCCAAGCCCGACGATCCGCAGCCGGCCTACATCTACGACGAGGTCAAGCATCTCTCCGCGATCGACCCTGACATGCCGATCCCGATGAACAAGCTCACCTGGATGCGCGACCTCCTGGTGAAGACCGGAAATCTCCCGAAAGCGATCGACCTAACGTCATTTGTCGACGACAGCGTGCGCGCCGAGGCGGCGCAGCAGGCGAAAAAATAGAAAATATCTGACGGGCCTGAGAATCGCCTCGGCTGGCGCTGACCGGCCGAGGCAAATCAAGAGAACGGAAGCTCTGCATGAAACTTGCCGTGCCGGATGTGATCTCGAACTCGTATTTTCCGGCGATCGCCGCGATCGAGCTCGGGTTCTTCAGGGAGGAGGGGCTCGACGTCGCCCTCGAACTGATCTTCCCGGTCGACAAGGCATACGAGGCGCTGCGCGACGGCGCTGTCGATTTCGTCGGCGGGTCGGCGCACTCGGCGCTTGCAGCGTTTCCCGAGTGGCGCGGGGTGAAGCTCTTGTGCGCGCAGGCGCAGGGCATGTACTGGTTCCTGGTCATGCGCAAGGATCTCGGGGCCGTGCGCGGCGATGTGACGGCCGTGAAGGGCCGCAGCATCGGAGCGGCGCCCTGGGTGGAGATGGGTCTGCGCCGGCTTCTGATCGAGGCCGGAATCGATCTCGAGCGCGACCGGGTGAAGATCGCGCCGGTGCCGAACGCCGTCGGCGCCGGCGTGAACTTCGGCGTCACCGCGGCGAGGGCGCTGGAGGAGGGCAAGATCGACGGCTTCTGGGCGAACGGCATGGGGGCCGAAGTCGCCGTGCGCCGCGGAGCCGGAACGGTCGTGCTCGACGTGCGGCGCGGCGACGGGCCGAAGCCCTGCTTCAACTACACGATGGCCTCGATTGCGGCGGCGGACCGATTGCTCGACCGTTCGCCGGAGATTGCAGCCGCCGCCCTTCGCGCCGTCCGCAAGACACACGCGGCGCTCAGGCGCGACGTCTCGCTCGCCACCGGCATCGGTCGCAAACTGTTCCCGCCGTCGGAGGCCGAGCTGATCGCCGAACTGATCCGGCGCGACCTGCCTTACTACGACACGTCGATCTCGCGCGAATTCGTCGCCGGCATGAACCGGTTCGCCTGCGATCTCGGCCTCCTGAAAGGTGACGTCCCATACGAGCGGATCGTCGCAAGTGCGCCGTGAGCCCGATGTGAGCCGGGCTGCGAATTCGCACCCCTGTGGACCGGCCGCGCCGCCATCGAGGTGCTCGTCAACGTTGGTGGGTAGGGCGGACGACGCCCGCGGGCGAGGGGGCTTGCCCCCGCCTCCTCCAGCGCCGCGTGGTCGTCCTGTCCGAAATGGCCGAACAACAACGTGCCCAAAGCAGCCCCGCGCGATGTGGGTCCGCCGATGACGTGCGGTGCTTGCCGCCGGCCGCAACGCCGCGCGGCGATTGACCCGAGGCCCGGCAATGGACGGCCTGGTTGCGGACTGATGTCACGCCCAAGCTGCCGTCGGAACCCAACGCGAGCCGTGGGCGGACGATCGGCCGGACGGAATGGAACGACTTCTGATCTCAGGCCGGTTCACCGGAGCCTTCGCCGCCCGCGCTCGCTCGTCCCGGCATCCTCACGACGATCGGTTCGAAGCCGCGGCGGGCGGCTCGCGATTTCGGCCGCGCGTCCGGACAATGGCGCCGGGCGAGGCGCCGTATAGTGATTCGCATAAGACATATTATGGAACATTTGCCATTGTCGCGGTCTCCCGGGGCTTTTCCGGCTCCACCAGGCATTCCGGCGTCCATCCGAGCGTCACAGCGGCGTGCGCTGCACCTGTCCGGAAGCGGTGACGAACCAGCGCTCGCTGCGCAGCGGCCGGCCGGCGAGCCGCGCCGCCATCCAGTCGGCCATCAGGCTCGGCCAGTACGGCCCGAGCGCGGATGACGGCATGCCGAAGACGCCGTGTCCGGCGCCCTGGTAGACGACGAGCGTGCGCGGACCTTTGAGCGTCGCAATCAGGCGCTCCGTGTGCTCGAGCGGACTGTAGGCGTCGAATTCGCCGGTCACGCACAGATACGGCATGCCGATGCGGTCCGCGTGACCTTCCCAGGTGATCGTCCTGCGAAATTCGTCGAAGGCGTCTTCGTCAACGTAGCCGGCCATGTACATGAAGCGGCGTTTGAACGTCGGCGACGCCTGTTGGAAGATCGAATGGCCGCCGGGCTCCAGGCACGTGCCCGAGACCGCGCAGGCGCGCAGCCGCGGCTCTCCGGCGGCGGCTATCGTGGAGAAGAACGATCCGAAGCTGTGTCCGGTGATGCCGATGCGCGCCGGGTCGATCTCCGGGCGCGCCGCGAGCCAGTCATACATGGCACAGCCGGCTTCGAGCCAGGCCGGTACGCTGAAGCGGATGCCGAGCACGGCGCTTTCGTATTGCCCCGGCCCGTCCATGACGAGCACCGCGATGCCGCGCGAGAGCCAGCGGTCGCCGTACATTGCGACCACCCGCTCCTTGTACCCGTCCATGCCGGAGAACGCGATGACGGCGGGAAGTCGTCCGCCGTCGTAGCCCGGGGGCAGATGCAGCCATCCGGGCAGCTTGCGGCCTTGAAATGGAATCCACGCGGCCTCGACGGTATGATCCGCGAGTGCGCCATAGCGCGCGTAACAGTCGCGCTTTTTCGCATTGAGCGAGAGGTTGTGAGCATCGTTCCGGAGGATCGTCCACTGCGCCGAGGCCCAGTAGTTCGCGGCCATGAAATAGTTCTCGCGCGCGGTGACGCGATCGCCCGCCTCCTCGGCCGACATGGCGATCGCCTGGCGGCGCTGGGCGGCGACGGAAAACACCGGCGTGATGTCGTCGAATTTCTGCATGCGCTGGCGCATGCCGGCGATGTCCGCCGCGGCTTCCGGCCCGATGACGCCGATGAGGTTCGACAGGCGCCCCTGGTCCCACTCGACTCCGTTGACGCGGATGACGTTGTCGAGCAGCCAACGCTGCTCTTCCCAGCGGCGGCAACGCGGCTCGGCAAGGTCCTGGTCGCAACCTCCGCCCGTTGAAATCGGATTTTCCTGTGTCATCGCGCGCTTCCCCCGTTTTGCTCGCCCGGATGTTAAGGCGACGCGGGAGATGAACGCCAGTCGGTCGGCGGGTCAGATCGGCGTCTTGCGGAACGATGGGTCAACGCGGGTCCGGCGGGTGCAGAAAGCTCAAGAGCACGGCCTACGGCTGGCCTTCGAACGTCACCCGCATGCGGTCGTAGGCCGGCTCGACGTTCGGCGGAAGCTTGGCGCGCAGTTGCTCGTAGTCGAGATCGGCATGCAGATTGGTCAGGATCGCCCGTCGGGGCGCGATGCGTTCGATCCAATTCAGCGCATCGGCCACGCTGAAATGGCTCGGATGCGGCGTGTAGCGCAGCGAGTCGACGATCCAGAGGTCCAGTCCGGCGAGCGCCGCGACGCTCTCCTCCGGCAGTCCGACGAGATCGCACGAGTATGCCATCGAGCCGAAGCGAAAGCCGATCGAGGAAATGTCGCCGTGATCCTGCAGGATCGGCAGCACGGTGATCGTGCCGCCCGCCCCTTCGACCGGGATGGGCTGGCCGGGCCGGATGCGATGTTCGTTGAGGATCGGCGGATAATTGCTGCCGGGCGGCGTCATGAAGCAATAGCCGAAGCGGCCGTGCAGCGCGCGCGAGGTCGCCTCGTCCAGGTAGGCGTCGATCCGCCTGCGTCGGTGCATCACGAGCGAGCGGATGTCGTCGATGCCGTGCGTGTGGTCGGCATGCTCGTGCGAGAACATCAGCGCGTCGATCCAGTCGACGTCGGCGTCGATGAGTTGCTCGCGCAGATCGGGCGAGGCGTCGATCAGCACGCGGGTGCGCGCGTTCGCGCCCGACGCCAGCTCGACCAGCAGCGAACAGCGCCGGCGGCGGTTCTTCGGATTGCCGGGATCGCAGGCACCCCACCCGAGCGCCGGACGCGGAACGCCGCCCGAGGAACCGCAGCCCAGAATGGTGGCCTCGAGCCTCATGCGGCGGCCGCCGGACGCGGAACCTTGGAGAACAGCCGGAAGAAATTCTCGGTCGTCTGCCGGGCGATCGCGTCACGCGAAACACCGCGCACCTCGGCCAACACTTTCGCGGTCTCCACCACATAGGCGGGCTCGTTGCGCTTTCCGCGATAGCGTCCCGGCGCGAGATAGGGAGCGTCGGTCTCGACCAGGATGCGGTCCGCCGGCAATTCCGCAGCAATCGCCCGCAGATCGTCGGATTTCTTGAATGTCAGAATGCCGGTGAAGGAGATCGACAGGCCGAGCGCGATGGCGCGTTGCGCCAGTTCGCGGCTGCCGGTGAAGCAGTGCAGCACCGCCTTGAACGTCCCCTTCCCCATTTCCTCCTCGAGGATGCGGGCGACGTCGGCGTCCGCCTCGCGCGCATGGATGACGAGCGGCAGTCCCGTTTCGCGCGCCGCCGCGACGTGAGTGCGGAAGCCGCGCTCCTGCGCCTCGCGCGGACTGAGATCGTAGTGATGGTCGAGGCCCGCTTCGCCGATCGCCACCACCTTGGGATGACGGGCCATGGCGACGAGATCCTCGACGCTGACGTCGAGTTCCTCGTGGGCATTGTGCGGATGCGTGCCGACCGAGCAGAACACCTGCGCAAACCGCTCGGCGATCGCAAGGATCGTGGCGTGTTGGCGCACCCGCGTCGAGATGCTCACCAGCCGTCCAATGCCGGCGCGTTCCGCGCGGGCGACGATCTCATCGAGCTCGCCGGCGAAATCGGGAAAATCCAGATGACAATGGCTGTCGACAAGCATGAGCGGGATCAGGAGGTCGCTGCGGGCTCGACATAGCGCGGGAACACCGGCCGCGGCGCCGGCAGTTCCGTGCCCGGCGCAATCCGGTGATCCGCGCCCAGCATGGCAAAGTCGCGCTGCGAGCCCGGCACGCCGACGAGATCGAGGAGCTGCGCGGCCGAGCGCGGCATGAATGGCTGCGCCAGGATGGCGATCTGCCGGATCACCTCGGCGGTGACGTAGAGCACGGTGCCCTGCCGCTGCGGATCGGTCTTTGCGAGCGCCCACGGGGCCTCGGCGGCGAAGTAGCGGTTGGCGTCGGCGACCACGGACCACACCGCGTTGAGCACCTGGTGGAGCTGTTGCGTCTTCATCGCCTCGCGCGCCTTGCCGATCATGGCGTCGGCGGCGGTGAGGATGGTGTTGTCGTTCGCCGTGAAGGCTCCGGGATGCGGCAGACGGCCGCCGAACGCCTTGGCGATCATGCTGAGCGAGCGTTGCGCCAGGTTGCCGAGATCGTTGGCAAGATCGGCGTTGATCCGGGCGACGATCGCCTCGTGACTGTAGTTGCCGTCCTGTCCGAACGGAACCTCGCGCAGGAAAAAGTAGCGGAGCTGGTCGACCCCATAGGCTTCGGCGAGCGAGAACGGGTCGATCACGTTGCCGACCGACTTCGACATCTTCTCACCGCGGTTGAACAGAAACCCGTGCGAGAAGATGCGTCGCGGCAGGTCGATGCCGGCCGACATCAGGAAGGCCGGCCAATAGACCGCATGGAAGCGCACGATGTCCTTGCCGATCACGTGCAGGTCGGCCGGCCAGTAGCGCTTGAACTTCAAATCCTGCTCGTCCGGAAACCCGAGCGCCGTGATGTAGTTCGTGAGCGCGTCGACCCACACATACATGATGTGCCTGTCGTCGCCCGGGACAGGAATTCCCCACTCGAACGTGGTGCGCGAGATCGAGAGGTCCTGCAGTCCGCCGCGCACGAAGCTCGCGACCTCGTTGAGGCGCGCCTCGGGCAGGACGAAGTCCGGCTGGCGGGCATAGAGGTCGAGCAGCTTGTCCTGATAGGCCGAGAGACGGAAGAAATAGCTCTCCTCCTCGACCCATTCGACCGGCGTGCCGCTCGGGCCGCGCCGGGTGCCGTCCTCGCCCAGAATCGTTTCGCTCTCGGCGTAGAAGGCTTCGTCGCGCACCGAGTACCAGCCGGAATACTTCGACAGATAGATGTCGCCGGCTTTTTCCATGCGCTCCCAGATGGCGGCAGCGGAACGGTGGTGGCGCGCCTCGGTCGTGCGAATGAAATCGTCGTTCGAGCAGTTCAGCATTTTGACCATGGCCTGGAAGCGTGGCACGTTGCGCGCGAGCAGCTCGCGCGGCGTGACGCCCTCGCGGGTGGCGGTCTGCAGCATCTTGATACCGTGCTCGTCGGTCCCGGTCAGAAAATAGACGTCGTAACCGTCGAGCCGCATGAAGCGGGCGATGGCGTCGGTGGCGATCGCCTCGTAGGCCTGGCCGAGGTGCGGCGCGCCGTTCGGATACGCAATGGCCGTGGTGAGGTAATATCGGGGCTTGGTCGCCATCGGAGGGTCGCTGTCGGGCCGTGATGGAGGGGATCATGGGCGCGCTGTTTCGGCGAGGAAGCCGAAGACGGCGAAAACCATCGGCTTGCGTTCGAGATTGAAGGTCTCGACCTCGCGGGCGGCGCGGTTGAGCTTTTCCCATACCTCCGCCACCCGCGCAAGGCGCACCCCGTCCCGTTCGCGGTCAAGCCGGGCAGAAAGCCAGTCGCGCGTCGCGCCCACGAAGGTCTCGAACGCCCCCTCCCCGGTGCGCTCGAGCGTCTCGCCGAGCGCGTGCAGCGCCAGCGGGTCGGTCGCGGGCAGCCGGTCGAGCAGCTCGATGACGCGGTCGCGCAGCGCCAGCAACGGGCCGCCGCTCAGCGCAATCGCGCGGGCGACGCTGCCGTCGGCGGCGGCCGCCGCCGCCCGGATCTCCGCATCGTCGGGATCGGCCCCGGTTGCCGCTGCGACGGCCTGGGCGATGTCCGCTTCGGAGAGAGATCGCAGCGACAGCCGGCGGCAGCGCGAGCGGATGGTCGGCAGCAGGCGCCCGGGCGCGTGGCTGACGATGAGAAAGAGCGAGCGCGGCGGTGGCTCTTCCAGCACCTTGAGCACGGCGTTCGAGCCTTCCGGATATTTGAGCTCGTCGGCGCTGTCGACCACGCAGACCCGCCAGCCCCCCTCGCCTGCCGTGGCGCCGAAGAATCCGACGGTGCGGCGGACCTCGTCGACCGTGATCACGCTGCGCAACTGGCCGCTGTCGCCCGCCGTGCGTTCGAGCGCGAGCAGGTCGCCATGGGCGCGCGCCGCGATGCGGCGGGCCACCGGATGATCGGGCGGGATCGCGAGCGATCGTGCGGACTGCACGGCGGCGGGATCCGGATGGGCGAGCACGAAACGCGCCATCCGGTAGGCGAGCGTCGCCTTGCCGATGCCCTTGGGGCCGCCGATCAGCCAGGCATGGGCGATACGGCCGCTCCGATAGGCGTCGAGCAGCGTCTGTTCGGCACTTGCGTGCCCGAACAGCACGCCGGTCTCGCGCGGGTGCGGCGGCTCCGCCGTGTCTCGTTCGGGCCCTGCGCTCACGACGCCGCGTCCGCCACCGCAGCCCGCGCAAAACTCGGCCCGAAACGCTTGGTGACGACGGCCCAGATCTGCTCGGCGACCTTGTCCTTGCCGGCTTGCGCGTCGATCAGAACGCAACGTGCCGGCTCGAGGCGCGCGAGCTCGCGGTAGGCCTCGCGCAGCTTATCGTGAAAGCTGAGCTCCTCGGTCTCGAAACGGTCCGCCGCGCGCTTGCCGCGCCGTGTGGCCGCGCGCGCCAGTCCGACCTTCGGCGGCAGATCAAGAATGAATGTGAGATCGGGCTCGAGGCCGCCGATCGTGATGCGCTCGAGGGCGCGGATCAGCTTCGGATCGACCTTTCCGAGCGCGCCCTGATAGACCCGCGTGGAATCCGCGAAGCGGTCACTCACCACCCAGGCGCCGCGCTCGAGCGCCGGCCGGATGGTCTGCCGCAGGTGATCGTCACGCGCGGCGGCAAACAGCATCGCCTCGGCTTCGGGGCCGAACGGCTTTGCGGCGCCCGACAGAAGAACGTGGCGGATCGCCTCCGCCCCCGGCGAGCCGCCGGGTTCGCGCGTGAGGACGACCGGAAGGCCGAGCGCCTCGAGGCGCCGGCCGAGGGTCGCGACCTGCGTCGACTTGCCGGTGCCCTCGCCGCCCTCGAAGGTGATGAAGCGTCCGCGCATCTCGGCGTGTCCAGGCATCACAGACGCGCGGTCCCGGCGCGGAACAGATCGATGACGAGCTCCGTCGCCGCATCAAAGGCGCGCTGCGACACGGTGCCGACGCCGACGCTGTCGGCCGCCTGCAGCGGCACTTCG
This sequence comes from uncultured Hyphomicrobiales bacterium, assembly GCA_964538565.1. Lineage (GTDB taxonomy): Bacteria > Pseudomonadota > Alphaproteobacteria > Rhizobiales > Xanthobacteraceae > CAYVBN01. Next base: position 16,673 of record CAZIGW010000028.1, read on the forward strand.
AGCGCGACGTTCTCGCCGCGGAAGACCCGCAGGACGCCGATCGGCTGCCCCTTTTCGACCGGCGCCGGAACGGGTCCCTGGTAGACGACCTTGGCGACGATCCGTTCGCCCGACCCGCGCGGCACCATCAGGCTGATCGGCCGTGATCCGACGAGAGGCACGTAGCTGCGATCTCCGCCGTAGACCTTGGCCTCGCCCACCGTCTGCCCCTCGGCGAACAGCAGGCGCGCCTCGAACGTGCGGAATCCCCATTCGAGCAGCTTGCGCGCTTCCTCGGCGCGCTCCTTGGCGCTCTTCAGTCCGTTGACGACCACGATCAGTCGCAGCCCGTTCTGCAGCGCCGATCCGACGAGGCCGTAGCCGCCTTCGACGGTGTAGCCGGTCTTCAGCCCGTCGGCGCCGATGCCCATCGCCAGCAGCGGATTGCGGTTCTGCTGGCGGATCTTGTTCCAGGTGAACTCGCGCTGGCCGTAGTAGTGATAGAATTCCGGATAATCCAGGATGAGGTGCCGCGCGAGCTTTGCGAGCTCACGCGCCGTGACCTTGAGATTGGGATCGGGCAGCCCGGTGGCGTTGGTGAACACCGACTTGGCGAGGCCCAGCTCGCGGGCCCGCTTGGTCATCATGGCGGCGAACGCCGCCTCGTTGCCGGCGATGCCCTCAGCCAGGGCGATACAGGCGTCGTTTCCGGATTGGACGATCACGCCCTGCAGCAGGTCCTGCACGGCGACGCGACTGTGAATGGCGGCGAACATGCTCGAAGTGTGCGAGGGCGCGCCGCCGCGGCGCCAGGCGTTCTCGCTGATCGTGAACTCGTCCTCGAGATGGATGTGGCCCTCCTTGATCTCGTGGAACACGACCTCGGCGGTCATGAGCTTCGCGAGGCTCGAGGGCGGCATGAGCTCGTCGGCGTTCTTCTCGAACAGCACGCTGTCGCTGTCGGCGTCGATCAGGATGGCGTGCGGCGCCGCGGTCTGGAATTCGTCCTTCTTGGTTCCGGTGACGGAGGCGGCGTGGGATGTCGCCACCAGGGCGCCGGCCAATACCACCGCCGCGGCGCAGCGGCTCGCCGCCGAACGGATTCGGGCCGCAAGGGCTCTCGCTGTGCGCTCAAGCGTGGCCATGCCACGGTTCCTTCCGTTCCCCCGCCCCCTGATAGCAACCCGGTTCCCGGTGAACAATGCCGAGCGCCGCGCAAACGACGAACGGTACCGGCTTTGGCTGACGAAATGTTGATGTAAGCCGGGGCGAAGGCTCAATAAAGCCCGCGGCCGGTCATCACCGCCGGCATCAGCGTGGGCGCCCTGTCCGAACGCGCCGGGGCAAAGGCCGAGACCTGCGCCGCCGGGCCTCTGGCCGCATCGGCTTCGGCATGAACCTGCGCGGCGGCGGCCGGATGCGGCTGCGCACCTGCCGGCTCGGCCGCGGAGGCCACCTGCTCCTCGCCGAGCGTGAATGGCCGCTCCGGAGGCAGCGGCACCTCGCGATGGATCGCGGCCGCGCTCCGGCCGGACGCCGGCACGAACGGCTTGGCGGAAGCGAGCCTGACGGCGCCCGGAGCCGGCGCCGGCTCGCCCTGGCGCAAGGTGGCCATGAGCATGCGGTCGTCGGAGCCTTCGAGCGGGGCGCGCCCGACATACTCGACCTGTACGTGGGCGACGCCGTTGTCGTGAAAGCCGAGCAGCTCGGCGGCCTTGCCCGAAACGTCGATCAGCCGGTCGGAGTGATAGGGGCCGCGGTCGTTGACGCGAACGATGAGCGACCGCCGGTTGGCCAGATTGGTGACCCGCACGTACGAGGGCATCGGCAAGGTCGGGTGTGCCGCCGAAATGCCGTTGGCGTCGAAAACCTCGCCGTTGGCCGTGAGCCGGCCGTGGAAATCATCGCCGTACCACGAGGCGATGCCCTCGGCCCGATAGCTGGTCACCTCTTCCGGCACATACATGCGGCCGCCGACCAGATACGGCTTGCCGACCCGGTACACGCCGCCGCCCTTCGGCACCGGTTCGCCGGGCTCGACCACGCGCGGGCTTGCGACCACGCCGTATTTCGGATCGATCCTGCGGGCGAACTTGTCGGAGGCGGCGCAATTGGCGAGAGCGACGCAGAGCACGCATCCCGCGCCGACGCGCAAGATCCGGCCTACTCGTCCCCACGCCTCAGACAGCCCCATTGGCTGAGGATCCCCCGCATCTTGCAGGCAGACGCCGCCACGCCGCCGGCCGGGCGCCGGAATGACGTCGAGGCAGAAAGCTGCCGTCCAGAACTGCTTTTACCGCATGCAGCGACGCCAGACCCGGCGCCGCCGTCCGCTTCCCCAGAAGAGTCGCAGCATATCCGGGTGAAAAGGCGGCGGAAATGTGACTAGCACCCGTTACCCTTCGGATCGGTAAAGAAAGTCATAAAGATGCGTGCATCGCCCGGCCGCGAATCGAAGCGGGCTCGAAGGTCCGGGCGCGGTCGATTCGCACCTGCGCTCAGGCGCTCCTTCGGGCGGCGATGTCTCAGCGTTTTCCGTATTTCTGTTCGAGGGTCGCGAATGTCCCGTCCTGGCGGATGGCGTCGAGCAGGCTGGCATCGACGAAATCGTCGATGCTGCGGCTGTTGAGATTCTGGAACTGGTCGATGATGTTCTGCGCACCGGCGCGCGAGGGCATCAGGTCGCGCGGCGATTGCTGCTGGAAGTCGTGGTAGCTGATGTCGATGACTTTCGGATCGCCGATCCGGGCTTCCCGCGCCAGCACCTCCTTGGCGCGCTTCACGTCGGTCAGGGCCAGGTAGTTGCCCTCGATGCTGGCCTTGAGAAACCGGATCAGGGCGTCGCGGCGGCGGCCGATGTCTTCGCGCCTCACCACGAGACCGCTGAACAGCCATGGAATGTTCTCGGCGGCGAGGTTGACCATCGGGTTGAGACCTTCCTCGCGCGCGAGGCTTGCCACCGGCTCGTTGACGGCCGTCGCACGCACCTCGGCGGACTTCACCGCGGCGAGGCGGCGCTTGCTGCCGCCGTATTCCTTGAGCGTGACGTCCTGGCGGGTGAGCCCGAGCCGGGCGAGCGCGAGCGTGACCGTGGCGTCGCTCTCCGAGCCGAACGAGCTTACCGCGATGGCGCCGCCCCTGAGATCCGCCGCCGTCCTGACGCTCGGAGCCGTGAAGAAGGTGAAACGGATGACGTTGCTCAGGGAGGCGATGGTGCGCAGGTCGGCGCCCTGCTGGTTGAGCCGCACCACGGACGAGAGGCCGACGTGCATGACGTCGATGTGCCCAGCCTGCAGCTCGCGCGCGCCACGGCTGCCGCCGTTCATGTTGACGATCTCGACCTTGAGGCCCTGCGCGGCATAGAAGCCGGCATCCTGCGCCATCCACAGGGCCAGCACCGTATTGACCGTCTGCGAAATGCCGACCTTGATCTCGATGGGCTCGGCGGCCATGGCGGGCGCAGTCAGGTGCGCGAAACCGAGCGCGGCCGCGATGACGCCCGCGCAGGCGCGGGCGCGCCTGAGCAAACGCGCATTTCCGGGCGATCCGATATGGTGCACCGACTCCCGCATGGCATCCTCCCCTGCTTCGCTCCCGTCGCATGGCATGCGAGCGGCCGGGCTCTCTGATGAACCATTCACCACCGTACCACCGCCGGGCGGACCCTCAAGGGCGCGGACGGGGCCGACCAGCCATATGCCGATCAGAGCGCTATTGGATCGCGGCGGGTTCGCATCTAGGCTCCGTCCCTGCTATTTCCGGACGTCCGGCGTCCGCCGGAGCCCGCCTTTCCAATCATCCCACTGCTGGCGAGCATAGAACGAGGTAGAACGTGATTGATCTCTACACCTGGACCACGCCGAACGGCCGCAAGGCGTCGATCATGCTCGAGGAGATCGGGATGCCCTACACGGTGCACCCGATCGACATCTCCAAGGACGAGCAGTTCGCGCCCGAGTTTTTGAAGATCGCGCCCAACAACCGCATCCCGGCAATCGTCGACCGCGACAACAACATGGCGCTGATGGAATCCGGCGCGATCCTGATCTATCTCGCCGACAAGTCGGGCAAGCTGCTGCCGAAATCGGGCGAGCCGCGCTATCGCGTGATCGAATGGCTGATGTGGCAGATGGGTGGCCCGGGGCCGATGCTCGGGCAAGTCCATCATTTCGTGAAGTACAATCCCGGCAAGGCGCCCTACGCCGAGGAACGCTACTTGAAGGAGGCGCACCGGCTCTATCGGGTGCTCAACACGCGTCTCGAAGGTCGCGAATTCGTCGCGGACGAATACTCGATCGCCGACATCGCCATCTGGCCGTGGATCTCGCGGTTCGAGTGGCAGACGATCGACATGAAGCAGTATCCCAACGTGAAGCGCTGGTACGAGACGATCGCCGCGCGCCCTGCCGTGCAGCGCGGCTACAAGGTGCCCAAGGACATGGGGCCGATCCCGATGCCGTGAGCCGCGCCGGCGACGAACCCGGCATTTCGCAGATCACCAAAGCCCGCTCGGTGCAGGCGGCGCTCCCGTGATCAGGCCGACCATTCGGGTGATGTTCCGGGCGCCTTCGCGATGGCGCTGTGACCGCCGGATCGGCGCGCTCGTCGGACGAGCGGTCCGACTCATCGGACGCGCGCCGATGCTTCAGCGCCCGCGTTGCGCGACCCGGACGGAGCAGCACGCCGTCGCTCCCGCCAGGCCAATTGCGAAGCAATGCGAAGCAGTGGCAAGCCGGATCCGGAACGTGATATGCACAACCCGTTCTGCCGATCCATGCCACGCCTTGGAAGGGTGGCCGAGTGGTCTAAGGCACTGGTCTTGAAAACCAGCAGGGGGCTTGCTCCCTCGTGGGTTCGAATCCCACCCCTTCCGCCAGGAAAAGAACCCAACCCCCTGACCGCACAAGCAAAATGATCTAGCCTCGGTTCTCAGTCCCACTTTGCGTCCCCCTTTCGGCTGGAGCCGAGACGAAAGCAGGGCGGCCGGGCGAGTGCATTCGAAGGCCGGACGGCCACTCGCGTGGCGGTCTGTGGCTCGAGCCAAAAGGCGTGACTTTGTAATTCGGCTATTTTTTCTGAGCCGGTGAGGATTATCGTCCGCTCGGACGAGATCGGTTGGCTTTGCCAGCTTTCAGCTCGGCTTTTAGTCTCGCGCTCGCCTTTTCAGGCGTCCAACCGGCGTTGCTTCCGAGCAACCCCATTTTCGCGGCGGCCAAGATCAACTTCCATCGGGCGCGGCGGTGCCATTCTGCCACCGTGATGCCGCGCCTCGGTTTATAGCGTTTCTTCCGCGGGGGTAGCCCGCGCGTGGCTACTTCGACCGCAAGCGGGATCAGGGACTCGGGGTAATTCCGCCGGGCCGCGTGCCACATCGGCCATAGGTCGTCCGCGCGCTTGTCCACCCAGCCGTTGCGCTCGAGCGTTTTTGCCCTCAGCCGCAGATATTTCGCGAATGAAGCGGACGAATTCAGCGGCTTAGGGATTCGCTCCGCTACGTCCGCAGCAGCGCGCAACCCGGCTACTGCATCCTCGAGGCTTGGCGTGCCGCTCGCCTCATACTGGCGCAAGGTCTCAGCGAGCAGGCCTGTGACGCAACGGTGCCAGGCGAGTGACGCGCGGTCTCCCTTCTGT
>CAZIGW010000029.1:0-18615 GCA_964538565.1 uncultured Hyphomicrobiales bacterium
TGGTGCCGCAAGAGGGATTCGAACCCCCGACCCCATCATTACGAATGATGTGCTCTACCAGCTGAGCTATTGCGGCCCGGAGAATGGGCACTGATACAGAGGGCCCGGGCCTATTGCAAGCAGCAGCCGCGACCGGAGCGCGTTGCCGGCCCCTTCATCGGCCGCCGGACGGGCGGTTTCCTTCCAGGGGGTGAAGCGTCGAAGTGCCCGGGCTCCGGGTCCGGGAAGCATCGCCGCGGTTTAAGCCGGCGATCCCGCGATCCGGTCCGACCGGATCGAAACGGGGTCCGATTGGTCGATTTCCGCGCAATGGGGAGCCACTTTCCGCTTTTCCGGATCGCGCTCACTTGCCCTTCAAGTGAACCATGCCCGCAGCCGTCGCCAGGTTGTGCGCGGCGGCGGCTCGGGCACGAATTCACGCTCGGGCTCGGCGTCGGGCCCGGGATCATCCGGCGCGTGAACGAGCGGCACCACGGTCTCGACGCTCGGGGCCGCGGCCGGTTTCGCGCTCTCGCGCGGGGGGCTCGCCGGGGCCGGCGCTTCCGCCGGTGTTTCGGGCGTCGACGGGACTTCGATCAGAGTCTCCGCCGGCTCGCGCGATCCACTGTCGAGCGCGGCCGGAGCCGTCACGACGGCGGGCGGACGCGGGGCCTCCTCGATGAAAGGGGCCGGCGCAGGCAATTCGGCGAGCGGAATCTTCCATTGGAAAGCATCGAGCCGCCCGCTAACCGGCGAGACCGGCATCCAGCGCTCGGACACGAGGCCATCCGCGGTCCACGCCGGGTCGCGCGCGGCGTGAACCGCTCGCGCCATCCACTCGCGGGCGCGGCCGGTGTCGCCGTGCTCCATCTCCTCGATCTCGGCCATCAGCATGGCGACGCGCTGCGTCGGCGCCGATGTCAGGGGCGCGAGCGCGTTGCGGGCGAGCGCGAACTCGCGCGCGTCGATTGCCGCGCGTGCGAAGGCGAGCAGGCCTTCGAGGTGGCCGGGCGTCAGCCGCACCAGGTTCTCGACCCGCGACAGCCGATCGCGCGCGGAATCGCCGATGCGCAGATAGGCGTAGGCCTCGGCGAGATCCGGGTGCGGATTGGACTGCCAGGCGGCCTCGAGAATGCGGCTCGCCTTGCGCAGTTCGCCGGCCTCGCCGAGGAAGCGCCCGGCGAGCGCGGCGGCCGGGACGAGGTCGGGGGCGAGGCGCGCCGCCTCGAACACCAGCGGCTTGGCGGCGTCGCGGTCGCTGTCCTCGAGCGCGAGCGCCTGGGCGGTGAGCAGCACGGCGCGCTGGCGCCGATAGGCGGCCTTGCCGACCAGATGGCTGCGCATGTTGCGGTCGAGCGCCTCGAGGGCGCCGGTCCAGTCCGCCTCCGCGCAGCGGAATTCGAGCACCGCCTGGCCGGCCCAGGCGAGCGCCGGGGCGGCGCGCGCGGCTTCCTCGGCGCAGAGACGCGCGCTGGTGAAATCCTTGCGGCGCTGCGCCTCGATGAACAGGCCGTGCAGGCCGAGGAGTTTCGTCTCCGCGCGGCCCGCCATGTAGCGGAACGTCTGGTCGGCGGCGTCGCGGTCGCCCGAAAGCTGCGCGGTCTGCGCGTGGAGCAGCAGCGCCAGCGGATCGCCGGGCGCGAAGCGCCTGGCTTCCTGCGCGAACCTCTGCGCCGCGCGTGGATCGCCGGCGCCGACCGCGATGAGGCCGCGGGTGATGGCGGCCTGCGCCCGCGTGGTGCGCCGGTTGCGCAGAAAGACCGAGAGGAGGTCGGGCAGCCGGAACAGCGTGCGGATCACCGACCACAGGAGCACGGCGAGGAGCGCGACAGCAGCGACCGCCGCCATCAGCACGCCGACCGAGGTCTCGATGCGCAGGCCGAGCCAGGTGATGACGACCTCGCCCGGCCGGTCCGCGAACCACGCGGCCCCGAGCGCCAGCAGGCCGACAATCACCAGAAAGAGAACGACACGGATCATTTCAGGCGCGCCTATCGGGAGCTCTTGGCCAGCGCGTCGAGCGCGCCGGTGGCGATTCGGCGCGCGGCGTCCACCGCGGCGTTTCGAGCCTCGGCCTTTCTGATCCAGTCCTCGGCGGGCGCGCGGGCGGCGGGCGACAGCCGGGAGAGGTCGGCGAGCGCGCCGGCGATATCCGCATGCGCGGCCTTGAACTGCACACGCCCCAGCAGAGCCGACGGGTCGTCGCCCTGCGCCTCGCCGACGCGCTGGATGCGCACCAGCCGCTCGGCGCTCGCCTGCAGGCGATCGAGCAGACCGCCCTCGGGCGCGCCCGATGCCGACGGTCGGCGCATGGCGGCGACCAGCGCCTCCAGTTCCTGCCCGAGCGCGGCGGCGCTCGGAACGCCCGTGTCGGCAAACCGCGCGAGCGGGGCGAGCCCCTGCGCATCGGGCATCGTCTGCCTGACGGCGGCAAGCTCGGCCGCGAACGGCTCGCCGCGCTCGACCGCGGACCGCAGCCATTCGGCGAGCAGCGCCCGCCGCAGCGCGCCCAGGCCGGACGACAGGTTCGCCGACTGCTTCTGCGTGTCCTCGGCGAGTTTCTTGACCGTCGTCTCGAGCGCGGCCGTCTGCCCGGCGAGCGCGCCGGTGTCGCCGGACTGGCTCGCCGCGCGCACGCTGCCCGCCAGGTCATCGGTGCGTTGCGTGAGACTGCTCACCGCGTCGGCAAGCGACTTGAGGGTCGTCTCGGTGCCGGAGAGGCGGCTTGCGAGCGCCGGATCGGCGGCGGGCGGCGGCCGGCGGGCAAGCGCCGCCTCCGTCCTGTCGAGCCGCGCCGAAAGCTCGGCCAGCGCCTTGGGATCGACCGCCGGGGGCGCCCGGCCGGCGAGATCCTTCCTGAACTCCTGGATTTGCCGCTCGACACCTTCGAGCCGCGAGGCGAGGGTGGCGGCCTGGCCATCGCCGGGCGGGTTGCCGGCCGGTTCGTTGCGGCCGGCTCCGGTCCAGCCGGTCAGCGTCAACAGGAAAGAGAGACCGACGACCGCCGCGGCGCCGGCGACGGCGGCGCCCACGTAGGGCCAGGGCGAAGGATGCGTGCCGGACGGCGGCGACGAGCCGTCCGAGGCGCTGTCATCCGCGCTGCCCGGCGGGACGGTATCGGCCGGTCCGCCGGGCGCCGCGCCGTCGGGCGGAGGGTCCCCTTCGGGCCCGGCGCCGTGCGGCGCCTCGGGGTTCGCCGAGGCCCCTTCGGGCACGGCGGTCGACACTTCGGTGGCGGTGAGGTCGATGGTCGGCGCCGGACGCCGCGCGCGCTCCCCCGGCAGGCCCTCCGAACTGCGATTGTCGCTCGCCATCAGGCGTCTCTCCCACGCGATCGCGCCGCCCGCAAGGGCATCGCGGCCGCCACAACGTCACGCCTGCGCGCCGACGAGTGCCAGCAGGCTTTCCTCGTCGGGCTTCGCCGCCACCTGAATATCCTGAATGCCGGCGGCAACCAGCGGTTCCCGGACCTGCGGCGACAGACAATAATGGCGCATCCCTAACGATTTATCGACAAGCCCGGCGTCCGCGAGCGCGCGCAGAAACGCCTGCGCGCTGCGCCGCGAGAAGTGCAGGACCGCCGCGAGCATGCCGGCGCGAAGCGCGCGCCGCACCTCGTCCGGCAGCGCGCCGACCTCCACCGTCCGGTAGATCACGCACGTCGCGACGCGCAGCCCGTGCGCGCCAAGCGCGCCCGCCAGATCGCCGGCACGCTCTTTTCCGGCAAGATAGAGCACCGCGCCGGGCAGGCCCTTGCAGCGTGCCGCGAGCAGGCGCGCGAGGTCGTTCAGGTCGCCGTCGGCGGATTCGACGTTGGTGAATCCGGCTTCGCGCGCCGCCGCCGCGGTCTGGCGCCCGACCGTGAACACCGGTAGCGACGCAAGAGCGCGCATGCGCGCATGCCACGCAATCGCGCGCGCCGCGTTGGCGCTCGTCATCGCCACGCAGGCCCACGGCCCGGCGCCGATCTCGGCGTCCGCGATCAGTTCGACCCGCAACATCGGGGCGAGAAGCACGTCGTGCCCCCGGCGGCGCAGCGCCGCGGCCGTGCGTTCCGCGTCGCCCTCCGGTCGTGTGACGAGCACGCGCACGCCACTACCACGTGCTGAAGAAACCGGGCCCGGCGCGGCCCTTGAGCTCGGCGCCGGCGTCGCGTCCGATGGCGACGGCCTCGCCCGCAGCGCCGGTCCGGCTCGTCTCGAATCCTTCGCTGCCGTCCGGCTTCACGATCAGGCCGCGAAACTGCAGGCGGTCGCCGTCGAGGCGCGCGTGTCCGGCGATCGGCGTGCGGCACGAGCCGTCGAGCACCGCGAGAAACGCCCGCTCGGCCGCAACCGCCGTCAGCGTGACCGGATGATTGATGGCGGCGACGAGGGCGCGCGTCGCGTCGTCGTCTTCGCGTGCCTCGATGCCGATCGCGCCCTGCCCGACCGCCGGGAGAACATCCTCGATGTCGAGCACCGAGGTCGCCGCCTCGGCGAGACCGAGCCGTTTCAGGCCGGCGAGCGCCAGAAGCGTGGCGTCCACCTGTCCGTCGCGCAGCTTGCGCAGCCGCGTCTCGACGTTGCCGCGATAGGAAACGACCGCGAGATCGGGCCGCATCCGCTTGACGATCGCCTGTCGCCGGAGCGAGGCGGTCCCGACAACCGCACCCGACGGCAATCCGACGAGCGTCGGCGCCGTCCGGCCGATGAACGCATCGCGCACGTCCTCGCGCGGCAGCGTGGCGGCGAGCACGAGGCCGGGCGGCAGCACCGTCGGCATGTCCTTGACCGAGTGAACCGCGAGATCGACCGCGCCGTCGCGCAGCGCCTGCTCGATCTCCTTGGTGAACAGTCCCTTGCCGCCGATCTCGGTCAACGGCCGGTCCTGCACGACGTCGCCCGTGGTGCGGATCGTCTCGATGCGGATCGCGGCCGGATCGTACCCGCAGGCGGCGGCCAGGCGGTCGCGCACCTCGCGGGCCTGCGCCAGGGCGAGCGGACTGCCGCGCGTGCCGATGCGGAGTGCCGGTGCGACCGAGGATTGCGCCATTGGACCTCACAATGCTACGCCGGATGGAACCGGAGCGGCGCGATCATAGGGATCGCGGACCGTCTGCGGAAGCCGAAGCATCCGGCCCTCCCGGCCGTGTTCCGCGGGAGTCCTCATGGTTGTCCTCGGAATCGAGACGACCTGCGACGAGACATCGGCCGCGCTCGTCGAGCGCCATTCCGACGGCCGCGGCCAGATCCTGTCGAACGTGGTGCTCTCGCAGATCGCCGATCACGCGGCCTTCGGCGGCGTCGTGCCCGAGATCGCGGCGCGTGCCCACGTGGAAGCGCTCGATCACGTGATCGCCGAGGCCATGAACACGGCGCGCCGGCGTTTCCAGTCGCTCGACGCCATCGCGGCGGCCGCCGGACCCGGCCTGATCGGCGGCGTGATCGTCGGCCTGACGACCGCCAAGGCGATCGCGCTCGTGACCAACAAGCCGGTCATCGCCGTCAATCATCTCGAGGCGCATGCGCTCACCGCACGGCTCACCGGCCACGTGCCGTTTCCCTTCTGCCTCTTTCTTGCCTCGGGCGGGCACACGCAGATCGTCGCCGTGCTCGGCGTCGGCGACTACGTCCGGCTCGGAACGACGATCGACGACGCGATCGGCGAGGCGTTCGACAAGACCGCGAAGCTGCTCGGCCTTGCCTATCCGGGCGGGCCGGAGGTCGAACGCGAGGCCAAGCGCGGCGATCCCGATCGTTTCGACCTGCCGCGTCCCCTGGCAGGCCGCCCGGAGCCGGATTTCTCGCTCTCCGGATTGAAGACGGCGCTCCGGCTCGAAGCCGAGCGGGTCGCGCCGCTGTCGGCGCGCGACATCGCCGATCTGTGCGCCTCCTTCCAGCAGGCCGTCGCCGACGTCGTGCTCGACCGGCTGCGCGCCGGCCTCAAGGCGTTTCACCATCGCTTCGGCAAGCCGACCGCGCTGGTCGCCGCCGGCGGCGTCGCCGCCAACCAGACGATCCGCAAGGTCCTGCATCGCGTCGCCTTCGAAGGAAGCACCGTCCTGGTCGTTCCTCCCCCGGAGCTGTGCACCGACAACGGCGCCATGATCGCCTGGGCGGGCGCGGAACGCCTGGCGCTCGGGCTCACCGACACGCTCGACGTCAGCCCGCGCGCGCGCTGGCCGCTCGAGACCGTCAGCAAGCCGGCGGACAAGGCCGCCGCCTCCGCGGAGCCGCTCGAACATCGATGATCTCGCCGCCATGACCTTCGAGCGCGTGAGCATTCTCGGCGCCGGCGCCTGGGGCGTCGCGCTGGCCAACGTCGTGACACGCGCCGGGCGACGCGTGAGGCTGTGCGCCCGCGATCCGGCGACCGCCGCCGCGATCGCGCGCACGCGCGAGTCCCCGCGCCTGCCCGGCATCCGCCTCGACGAAGCCGTGACGCTGGCCGGGACCCTCGATCCGGCCGCCGCCGACGTGCTGCTGCTGGTCGTGCCGGCGCAGAGCGTGCGCGCCGCGACCCTCCCGCTCGCACGCCTGCTTCCCGCGGGCCTGCCGGTCGTCGTCTGCGCCAAGGGTATCGAACGCGGCACGCGCAAGTTCATGACCGAGGTGATCGCCGAGACGCTGCCGTCGGCGCGGCCCGCGATCCTCTCGGGTCCGAGCTTCGCGAACGACGTGGCGCGCGGCCTGCCGACCGCCGTCACGCTCGCGGCGGCCGAGGACGATCTGGCGTCGGCGCTCGCGCACGCGCTCGGATCGGCGACGTTTCGTCCCTACCATTCCTCGGACGTGCGCGGGGTCGAGATCGGCGGCGCCGCCAAGAACGTGCTCGCCATCGCGGCCGGCATCGTCGCCGGGCGCGGGCTCGGGGCGAGCGCGGCCGCGGCCCTGACTACGCGCGGCTTCGCCGAGCTCGTGCGTTTCGGCCGCGCGTTCGACGCGCGCCCGGAAACGCTCACCGGACTGTCCGGCCTCGGCGACCTGATCCTCACCTGCTCTGGCGCGCAGTCGCGCAACTTCTCGCTCGGGCTGGCGCTCGGCAAGGGGCTGTCGGTGGCGGACGCCGCGCGGCTGCCGCAGCTCGCCGAGGGCGCGTTCACGGCCGGCGTGCTGGTCGAGATGGCGCAGGAAAGGCGCGTTGACATGCCGATTTCCGCCGCCGTCGCCGCGGTGCTCGACGGCAGCTTGACGATCGACGAGGCGATCGAACAATTGCTCACGCGGCCGTTCCGTGCGGAGGGATGACGATGGCCTTCTGGCTGATGAAGACCGAACCTTCGACCTTCTCCTGGGACGACCAGGTCAAGAAGGGCGCCAAGGGCGAGCCCTGGAACGGCGTGCGCAACCACACGGCCAAGCAGAACCTGATGAAGATGAAGAAGGGCGACCGCGCGTTCTTCTACCATTCGGTCGACGAAAAGCGGATCGTCGGAATCGTCGAGGTGATCCGCGAGGCCTATCCGGACCCGACCGACGCCAGCGGCGCGTTCGTCATGGTGGACGTGAAAGCGCTCGAGCCGATGCCGAAGCCGGTCACGCTCGCCGACATCAAGCGCGAGCCGCGGCTGAAGGACATGGCGCTGGTGAGGTTTTCCCGCCTTTCGGTCCAGCCGGTGACGGCCGAGGAATGGCGGCTCGTCTGCAGGATGGGAGGCTTGAAGTAGCCGCACGGCGCGCGGCGGGATCGCAATCCCGATTCCGGGATCAGCGCCACCGACCACAAGACCGCAATCACAAGAAGATCGAACTTCGGGGGAGGTTCATGACGTTCGAGGGCATCGACTACTGGGCGGTGTTTCTCGCCACCGTCGCGGGCGTCGTGATCGGCGCGCTCTGGTACCGGGCGTTCGCGAGCCCGTGGGCCGGGGCCACCGGCATCACGCCCGAGATGGCGAAGGACAAGGATGGCCGCTCGCCCTGGCCCTATGTGTGCGCGTTCATCGCCGAGCTCGTCATCGCGTGGGCGCTCGCCGGGCTGCTCGGCCATTTCGGACCCGGACAGGTCACGCTTCGCAACGGCGTGATCTCCGGCGCCTTCTGCTGGCTCGGGTTCGTCGTCACCACCAAGGCGGTCAACTACACGTTCACGCGGCGCGACGTGCGTCTCATTCTGATCGACAGCGGCTACTGGCTCGTCACGCTGGTGGCGATGGGGGCGATCATCGGCGGCATGGGACTGAAGTAGTCCCGGTGCGATCGGTCGGCCGTCAGCCGGCTCCCTCGGCGGTTTCGTTCGCGGGCGCGACGTAGTCGCGCCAGATTGCGTGCGCGCCGAGCGTCGCCACGAATGCCTCGTGCGCCATTCGATCGGCCTCGCTCAGGCGGTCGGGGAGGGGACCGGGACGCACCTTGGGCAGACGGATCGACGTCTCGGTCTGTACCACGAGGGTCGTGCGCTCCACGAGACCGAGCTGCGCCTGGCGCGCCTCGATCAGTTCCAGGTAGACGTCCGCCAGCAGTTCGGCGTCGAGCAGCGCCCCGTGCTTGGTGCGGCGCGAATTGTCGATGCCGAACCGGCTGCAAAGATCGTCGAGGCGGTTCGAGCCCCCCGGATACTTGCGCCGGGCGAGCAGCAGCGTGTCGATCAGTCGCTCGCGGGCGACCGGCGGCCGGCCGACGCGCTCGAGCTCCGCGTTGATGAAGCCGATGTCGAACGACGCGTTGTGGATCACGATCGGCGCATCGCCGATGAAGGCGAGCAGATCGTCGGCCACGTCCCCGAACAGCGGCTTGTCCTTGAGGAATTCCGCGGACAGCCCGTGCACCGCGAACGCCTCGGCCGGCATGTCGCGTTCGGGATTGAGGTAGCTGTGAAAGGTCGCCCCCGAGGGGATGCGATTGATGAGCTCGATGCAGCCGATCTCGACCAGGCGATGACCTTGGTAGGGATCGAGTCCCGTCGTTTCCGTATCCAGCACAATCTCGCGCATCGCGTCGTTCCGGGGGAAAGCCTAGCTGCGCCGCGTCGACCGCTTGGCGACATCTTCGAGAATCGCACGGACCTGGGCGCGGGTGGAATCGAAATCCTGCGACGTATCCACGACGAAATCGGCGCGCCGCCGCTTTTCGGCGTCGGGGATCTGCTGGGCGACGATCGCGGCGAACTTGGCTTCGTGCATGCCCGGCCGTTCGAGGACGCGCCGGCGCTGTATCGCCTCGGGCGCGGACACGACCACGACGGCATCGACGCGATCGGCGGCTCCGGTCTCGAACAGCAGCGGCATGTCGAGGACCGCGACCGGCGTGCCGCTTGCCTCGGCGTCGGCGAGAAACCTCGCCTCGGACCGCCTCACCATCGGGTGCACGATCGCCTCGAGCCGCGCCAGCGCCTGCGCATCGCCGAGCACGCGTTCGCCGAGCTTGGCGCGATCGACCTTCCCATTCGCCGTCGTTCCGGGAAAGGCAGCCTCGATCGCCGGCACGGCTTCGCCTTCGTAGAGCCGGTGTACGGCGGCGTCCGCGTCGTGCACCGGGACGCCGGCCTCGGTGAAGAAGCGTGCGACGGTCGATTTCCCCATGCCGATCGATCCGGTCAGTCCGAGGACGAACATGGTGGCTGCTTGCGCCCGTTGTGCGACATCGGATCAGGTGTCCAGGAAGCCTTCGCGCCGCAGGAATCCGAGCAGGGCGAGGAGCGGCAGTCCCAGAATGGTGAAGTGGTCGCCCTCGATCCGCTCGAACAGGTGCACACCTTCCTTCTCGAGCTGGTAGGCGCCGACGCTCTGCGTCGCCTCCATCCCGATCGCGTCGAGATAGCGGTCGATGAAGCGGTCGGAAAGCGCCCGCATGGTCATGCGGGCGACGTCCACGTGGCTGAAGACCACCCGGCCGTCGCGGCCGACCGCAACCGCGGAATGGAGCTCGTGCGTGCGGCCGCTGAGCGCGCGCAACTGTTCGCGCGCCGCGTTTCGGTCCGTCGGCTTGGTGAAGCGCTTTCCGTTGAGCGTCAGCGTCTGGTCGGCCCCGACGACGAACCGATTGCCGATGCGCGCGGCAACGACTCGCGCCTTTTCGCGTGCGAGCAGAACGGCGGCGTCGCCGGCGTCGCCGGGCGCCGCGCGCGCCTCGATGGCCCGCTCGTCGATGTCGGCGGGGGCCAGCACCAGCGGAATGGCGGCGGCCTCGAGCATCGCGCGGCGCGCGAAGCTCTTCGACGCCAGCACCAGCGGATGAGGGGCGAGCCAGAGCGACATCGTCAGGACGCGGGATGCCGGCGCCGCTCTGCCAGCAACGTCATGACCGCGGCGGCGGTCTCTTCGATCGAGCGGCGGGTGACGTCGATGCTCGGCCAATTTTTCGTGGTGCAGAGCCGTCGCGAAAACGCAACCTCCTCCGCCACGGCCTGGCGATCGATGTACTGATCGTCGTCGCGGTGCGCCTTGAGACCGAGAAGGCGGTTCTGCCGGATCTGCACGATCCGCTCCGGGCTCGCATAGAGCCCGACCACGAGCGGCTGCTGCAGCCGCTCCACCTGCGGCGGCAGCGGGATGCCTGGCACGAGCGGAATGTTCGCGGTCTTGACGCCTCGGTTGGCGAGATAGATCGACGTCGGCGTCTTCGACGTGCGCGAAATGCCGACGAGAACGACCTCGGCCTGTTCGAGGTCGTCGGCGTGCTGACCGTCGTCGTGCAGCATCGTGTAGTTGAGCGCGTCGATGCGCTTGAAATAATCTGCGTTCAGCATGTGCTGGGCGCCGACGCGGTGCGTGGATTCGGAACCGAGATACGATTGGAACAGGCGCAGGACCGGCCCGAGAATCGACAGGCACGGCAAGCCGAGCTCGCGACACTTGTCCTCGAGGCGTCGGATCAGATCCTGATCGAGCAGCGTGTAGAGGACGACGCCGGGCGCCTCCTCGATCTCGTTCAGCACGCGATCGAGCTGTTTGTTGGTGCGCACGAGCGGATAGATGTGCTCGACCGGCGACACGCTGACGTATTGCGCGGCCGCGGCGCGCGAAACGGTGATGAGCGTCTCGCCGGTCGAGTCCGACACGAGATGCAGATGGAAGAAGCTTGCCGCGGGTTTCGACACCATCGCCTTGCGTTCGGCTCAGGATTTCAACAGGGCTGTGGACAGAGGGGGAGAAGGCCATGCTCCGGCGGGCGAGGCAAGCCCGGGTCAGGGCTTCGCGGAGGTATCGTCCACATGCCCACAGCTGGGGGACGTTCGGCGAGGGTCCCGCCGCGTGTGTGAGTAAATGGGCACAGGCGGCGCGAAGTTCGTCCAATGATTATGCAAGCATCTGAAATAACTTACGTTTTTAGACGGTCCTGGTGTGGAATTGTGGACGGCGCGACGCGCGCCCGGGGGACGCCCTGTGGACCGGCTGTGGGCTCACAGTTATGAGTCCAATCAACGGCGCAAGAATCTCAACAATGCTTAGAGATTCCTTATTCGTGAGATGGGACCCCCCATGCGTTACGGGCTCGGCAAGCCTGTTCTCGACGTGCTCAAAGGCATACGCCAGGCCCGGCCTCCGGTTTGGATGATGCGTCAGGCCGGACGCTATCTTCCGGAGTATCGCGAGCTTCGCTCCCGGGCCGGCAGCTTTCTCGAGCTGTGCTTCACCCCGAAGCTCGCGGCCGAGGTCACGCTGCAACCGGTGCGGCGATTTGGCTTCGACGCCGCGATCCTGTTTTCCGACATCCTGGTCGTGCCGCATGCGCTCGGGCAGACCGTTGCCTTCGAGGCGGGCGAAGGTCCGCGCCTGTCGCCGCCGCTCGATCCCGCGGCGATCGCGCGATTGCGTGAGACGCTCGATCTCGGAAGACTCGAGCCGGTGTTCGACACGATAGGGCTCGTGCGCGAGAGCCTGCCGGACGGCGTGACCTTGCTCGGCTTCTGCGGCGCGCCGTGGACGGTCGCGACCTACATGGTGGCCGGCGAAGGCACGCCCGACCAGGGGCCGGCGCGCTTGCTGGCCTATCGGGATCCCGCCGCGTTCGCGGCTCTCATCGATCGCCTGGTGGAGGCGTCCGTCGGATACCTGACCGGGCAGTTCGCCGCGGGGGCGGACGCGGTGCAGATCTTCGACACCTGGGCCGGGGTCCTGTCACCGGAGGAGTTCGAGCGGTGGTGCATCGAGCCGACGCGCCGCGTCATCGAGGGCGTGCGCGCGCAGCGTGCGGATGCGCGGATCATTGCCTTTCCGCGCGGCGCCGGCACCGGACTGTTGCGATACGTCGAACGCGTGCCGGCCGATGCGATCGGACTCGACTGGACGATCGATCGCGTTCTTGCGCGCGACCGCGTGCAGAGCCGGCGCGCGGTGCAGGGAAATCTCGATCCGCTCGTGCTGCTCGCCGGCGGCGAAGCGCTCGATCGCGCGGTCGAGGCGGTGCTCGAGGCCTTTGCGGCGGGTCCGTTCATCTTCAATCTCGGTCATGGCATTCTGCCGGAGACGCCGCTCGCGCATGTCGAGCGCATGCTGGCGCGTGTGCGTCGGACGTAGAGGCGGGCCTTGGCAGCTGTCGCCGCGCATTGTCGGCGAAGGTCGCAAAGGCTTCGGAGATCGTGCCGCAGTCGAAGGAGGTCGAAGTGTACGAGTGGATCAAGGCATTTCACGTCATCGCGGTGATCGCCTGGATGGCGGGAATGTTCTATCTGCCGCGTCTCTTCGTCTATCACTGCAAGGCCGAACCGGGTTCGCAGCAGTCGGAGACCTTCAAGGTGATGGAGCGCCGGCTGCTCAAGGTCATCATCAATCCGGCGATGATCGCTGCTTGGTTGCTGGGCCTGTGGCTCGCCTGGTCGGGCGGCTGGTACCGCAGCGGCTGGCTGCAATCGAAGGTTGTGCTGGTATTGGTGATGTCCGGTGTGCACGGCCTGTTCGTGCGCTGGGTCAAGGATTTTGCCGCCGACCGCAACCGGCATTCGGAAACTTTTTACCGTGTCATCAACGAGGTTCCAACGCTGCTGATGATCGCCATCGTGATCCTGGTGGTGGTCAAGCCGTTCTGATCCGGCAAAATCTTGGAGGCCGCGGCCGGCGGGGCTCTTGCGTCGGTAGCGGTCTTTTCATATGTTGTGCGTATCTCCCCGAACGCAGGCAGATGCATTGGAGTTACCGGTCCGAGTGGGGGACCGGCCAGGCATCGGGCCCGACGGCACCGTGCCTCGCCTCAGACCTGCGACCCCTTTCCTCCCCCTTTTCGACCGGCCCCTCCCTCGCTTTGCCGGTCCGGTTCACAGGACTACCCGCATGCGGGAAATGAAGCTGCAAGATCTCAAATCCAAATCTCCGACCGAGCTTCTGAGCTTTGCGGAAGAGCACGAGGTGGAAAACGCCTCGACGATGCGCAAACAGGAGCTGATGTTCGCCATTCTCAAGCAGTTGGCGACGCGTGAAATCGACATCATCGGCGAAGGCGTCGTCGAGGTGCTGCAGGACGGCTTCGGCTTCCTGCGATCGCCTGAAGCAAACTACCTTCCGGGGCCGGACGACATCTACGTATCGCCCTCGCAGATCCGCCGGTTCGGATTGCGCACCGGCGACACGATCGAAGGTCAGATCCGCAGCCCGAAGGAAGGCGAACGCTATTTCGCCCTGCTCAAGGTCAACACGATCAACTTCGAGGACCCGGAGAAGGCACGTCACAAGATCAACTTCGACAACCTGACACCGCTCTATCCGGACGAGCGGCTGAAAATGGAGCACGAGGATCCGACCAAGAAGGATCTGTCGGCCCGGGTGATCGACATCGTGGCGCCGATCGGCAAGGGGCAGCGCGCCCTGATCGTGTCACCGCCGCGCACCGGCAAGACGGTGCTGCTGCAGAACATCGCGCACTCTATTACCGCCAATCATCCCGAGTGCTACCTGATCGTGCTGCTGATCGACGAGCGGCCCGAGGAAGTGACCGACATGCAGCGCTCGGTGAAGGGCGAGGTGATCTCATCGACCTTCGACGAGCCGGCGGCGCGTCACGTCCAGGTGGCCGAGATGGTGATCGAGAAGGCCAAGCGCCTGGTCGAACACGGGCGCGACGTCGTCATCCTGCTCGATTCGATCACGCGTCTGGGACGCGCCTACAACACGGTCGTTCCGTCGTCCGGCAAGGTGCTGACCGGCGGCGTCGACGCCAACGCGCTGCAGCGGCCCAAGCGCTTCTTCGGCGCCGCGCGCAACATCGAGGAGGGCGGTTCGCTGACGATCATCGCGACCGCGCTGATCGATACCGGCAGCCGCATGGACGAGGTGATCTTCGAAGAGTTCAAGGGAACCGGCAACTCGGAAATCATTCTCGATCGCAAGGTTGCCGACAAGCGCACCTTCCCGGCGATGGACATCACGCGGTCCGGGACCCGCAAGGAAGAGCTGCTCGTGCCGCCGGACGTGCTCAAGAAGATGTACGTCCTGCGCCGCATCCTCAATCCGATGGGCACCATGGACGCCATGGACTTCCTGCTCGACAAGCTGCGCAACACCAAGAGCAACAGCGAGTTCTTCGAATCGATGAATACCTGACGACGGCCCGGGACATCGGCCGGCGAGGGCCGCGCGCTCAGCGGCGCATTTCGTCGATGACGGTGCTCAGGGCTGCCGGGTCGGTGACGGGCAGCGAACAGGTCTGTTGAACGCACACGAAGGCGGCGCCATCCGGCGCCGCCTTCATCTTTTCGCGCGCCGGATGCGAAGGCGGGAGAGTCTCCGCCTTCGGGGCGCGCAACAGGATCCGATCCAGGAACGGCAGCTTGAGCGCCGCTCTTGCGAACCGCTCGATCGAGGCCGGCGGACCGGCGACGACGATCTCGGCGGCGCGCAGGCGCACGTCGAGCGCGTTGAGCAGGCTCATGTGCGCAAACAGATTGTCCGCGGCGAGCGGCAGGAGGTCGTCGAACAGCTTGTCCGCCTTCGTGCGCCACTTGTCATCGCCGGTGAACAGGGCAAGCCGCACCAGATTTTGCGCGATCAGTCCGTTGTGGTTCGGCGTCGCGTCGTCCTGCAACGACTGAGGCCGCACCACCAGGTCGGCGGCGTCGTCGGCCGCCAGATAGTAGCCGCCGGCCTCCGCGTTCGCGTAGTGGCGATCGAGGGCCCCTTGCCAGCTCACCGCCTGCTCGAGATAGGGCGTCTCGCCGGTCGCCTCGTAGAGCGTCAACGCCGCCTTGATCATCGCGGCGAAATCCGAGGCAAGGCCGGGAAACACCAGTCGCCCGTCGCGCCAGGCATGCCCGAGCCGGCCGGCGCGCGTCATGTGGCGGGCCACGAACGCGAACGCGCGCGTCGCCATTTCGCGCCACGCCGGCTGGCCGAAGGAAACGCCGGCGTTGACCAGGGCGGCGATCATCAACCCGTTCCAATCGGCCAGGACCTTGTCGTCGAGACCCGGTCGTGTGCGTGCGTCACGCACGGCGCGCAGGCGGTCGCGCAACGACGCGAGCCGGCGTTCCACCTCCTCGTCGTACGAGGAGCGGATCAGGCGATTGAGGACGTTGCGGCCCTCGAAGTTGCCTTCCGACGTCACGCCGTAGTGCTGCGCGAAGAACTGTCCGTCGTCCTCGCCGAGCGCCTGTTTGATTTCGTCGAGGGTCCAGACGTAGAACTTCCCCTCCTCGCCTTCCGAGTCGGCGTCGAGCGAAGCCGCGAACGCGCCTTCGGGGCGCGTCATCTCGCGCGCGATCCAGGCGACGGTCTCGTTCGCGCGCTGGCGAAAGAGATCGCGGCCGCCGTGCGCATGGGCCAGCGCCAGAAGTTCGAGCAGCTGCGCGTTGTCGTAGAGCATCTTCTCGAAATGCGGCACCAGCCATTTGGCATCGACCGAGTAGCGGGAGAAACCGCCGCCGAGATGATCGTAGATGCCGCCGTCGCAGATGTGTCGCAGCGTGAGATCGACGAGATCGAAAAACCGGACGTCCTTGCGGCGCTGGCCCGCGCGCCAGAGGAATTCGAGCATCGAGCACTGCGGGAATTTCGGCGCGCCGCGCAGACCGCCGTTGACCGGATCGAGCGCCGTCCCGATCGAGCGGGCAAGCTCGTCCATTTCGCGCGGGCCGATGGCGGCGGGCTTGCCGGCGCGCGCCGTCTCCGCGAGACGCGCCATCAGGGCGGCGCGGTTGTGGGCGACGCGATCCGGCTCTTCCTTGAACAGCCGGGAGATCTCCTTGAGCACATCGGCGAAGGCGGGGCGGCCATAGCGCGCGGTGGCGGGGAAATAGGTCCCGCCCCAGACGGGCTCGCCGTTCGGCGTCAGGAACATCGTCAAGGGCCAGCCGCCCTGCTCGCCGAGATGATGAAGCGCCGACATGTAGATCTGGTCGATGTCAGGCCGCTCCTCGCGATCGACTTTGATGTTGACGAACAGCTCGTTCATGAGCCGCGCGGTGGCTTCGTCCTCGAAACTTTCGTGCGCCATCACGTGGCACCAGTGACACGCGGCGTAGCCGATGGAGAGCAGGATCGGCTTGCCGGTGCGCTTTGCCTCGGCGAGCGCGTCCGGGCCCCACGGCCACCAGTCGACCGGGTTGTGCTTGTGCTGGAGCAGGTAGGGGCTCGTCTCGCGCGCAAGACGGTTCTCGCGCTTCACCGAGGCCTGGGAGGACATGAGGGGCTCCGTGAGCGATGTGCCGCGCTGACCCATCCGCGTGCCGACGTGGATTGGCGAAATGATGACGCGGCCGGTATCAGGTCAACGCGCGGGCGCATCTTTCGGTCCTGAAAGCGATCCGCGGCGCGCGGGAATCGACTCGGGTGCCCGGATCCGTCATTGAAGACCGGGCGCCGCGCGGCGAAGCTTACGGCCGAATGTCACAGCAAAACGACACCATTTTCGCCTTGTCCTCAGGCCATCCGCCGGCGGCGATCGCAGTCGTCCGGGTGTCGGGACCGCGCGCGCGCGACGCGCTGACCGCCCTGGTGGGCCGCGTGCCGGAAGCGCGCCGTGCCTCCTTCGCGCGCGCTCGCGATCCGCAGTCGGGCGAAGTCATCGATGAGGGACTCGTGCTGTGGTTTCCGGCGCCGCGAACCGAGACCGGCGAGGACATGGTCGAGTTTCAGATGCACGGCAGCCGGGCGGTGCTGTCTGCGATCTTCGCCGTCCTGGCGGGACTGCCGGGCTTTCGACCGGCGGAGGCCGGAGAATTCACGCGGCGCGCATTCGAGAACGGACGCATGGACCTGACGCGGGTGGAGGGGCTCGCGGATCTGATCTTCGCCGATACGCAAGCGCAGCGGCGCCAGGCCATGCGGCAGCTGCAGGGTCTGCTCGGCGATCGCGCCGAAGGATGGCGGCAGCGGCTGGTCGACGCCTTGGCGCTGGTCGAGGCGCAAATCGACTTTCCTGACGAATGCGATGTTCCGCAGGACCTGCTTGGTCCGGCGCTCGCGACGGCGCGCGCGCTACGCGAGGAGATGCGGGCGGTTCTCGCCGACGAGCGGCGCGGCGAACGCGTGCGCGATGGGCTCGTGGTGGCGATCGCGGGTCCGCCCAACGCCGGCAAGTCGAGCCTGCTCAACCGGCTCGCGCGGCGCAGCGCCGCGATCGTGTCGCCGTTTGCCGGGACGACCCGCGACGTGATCGAGGTGCATCTCGATCTCGCGGGTTATCCGGTGACCTTGGTCGACACCGCGGGCCTGCGGCCGAGCGAGGATCCGGTGGAGCAGGAGGGCATCCGGCGCACGCGTGAGCGGGCGGCTGCGGCCGATCTCGTGCTCTGGGTGGCGGCGCCAGGCGAGATAGTTGCGGCCAAGGTTAACAAAGAGTTTCCAACCACGAAGACCTGGATTATACAGAACAAGAGCGATCTACTTGCAGACGCCAAAGAAGAAGAATCAAACGTCTGTACGACTGAATATCGTTCTTTCTTGGTTTCAGCGTTGACGGGCAGCGGAATCGAGGAACTGGTCACGGCGCTCGCCGATCACGCCCAGGCATTTCTCGGCTCGACCGAACCGGCGCTGGCGACACGCGAACGACACCGGAGGCACTTGGAAGAAACCGTCGCGGCTCTTTCCCGTGCGCTTCACGAGGACACCGCAGGTCGCGAGGACGTGGTTGCCGAGGAATTGAGACTGGCGGCGCGATCCCTGGGACGGCTGACCGGACGCGTCGACGTGGAGGACGTGCTCGACGTGATCTTTCGCGATTTCTGCATCGGCAAGTAGGCCCTTGCAGGCGACCGGGCTCGGCTGGATTCTTTCCAATGAACGCCGCGTTTCACGTGAAACAGACGCGGCTTTGACGGGGTCATGTCCGCCGTCTAGAAGGCGAATGGCTTGAGGGAGCGCGCCCGTGGTGGAACGGCTCTACGATGTCATCGTCATCGGCGGCGGACATGCCGGATGCGAGGCCGCGGCCGCCGCAGCCCGGATGGGGGCGCGGACCGCTTTGGTCACGCATCGGTTCGCCACCATCGGTGCGATGTCGTGCAATCCGGCGATCGGCGGTCTCGGCAAGGGGCACTTGGTCCGGGAGATCGACGCCCTCGACGGGCTGATGGGCCGCGTCGCCGACGAAGGCGGAATCCAGTTCCGCGTGCTCAATCGCCGCAAGGGCCCGGCCGTTCGTGGCCCGCGCGCCCAGGCGGACCGGAAACGCTACGCCGCGGCGATGCAGCGGGCGATCCGGGCGACCGAGAACCTGAGCGTCATCGAAGGCGAGGCGGACGACCTGATCCTGGCCGGCGGACGTGTGGCGGGCGTTCGTCTCG
>CAZIGW010000030.1:0-2656 GCA_964538565.1 uncultured Hyphomicrobiales bacterium
GTGTCGTTCACAGAGCAATGACGTTTACATGAAAGTTGAAGAAGATTACTGCGCCGGAGAACGTGCTCTGAAAGAACACAATGATCAGGGCAAACCTCGCGGTGAACGTGCGGATCGTAAGGAGAAGTCCGAGTGGGGGAAGATGACCTATGTCGTTCCTCAAGCGGCTCCTGGAAAGCAACTTCCGACTCGTGCTCAATACTTTGAAGAATTGGCAAAACAACGCGGTGCGGTAGAATAGGGTAGGAGGTTTTACTGTGGCAGATGACCTAAACGCCCGCGCCGAGATTAGTGTTGCAGTTCTTGGTACCCGGGAACTTAACCAACTCATCACCCTGATTGCAAAGATGCAAGACGGTTCTGCCATGTCAGCAAAGGAGTTGGACCGCCTCGAAAAACTTCTTGTCAAGGTTGGTACCAGCGCGGGTTCTGCTGCGAGCGCCACCTCGTCTTTGACACAGGCTCAATCGGGTAACCTTAAGACTATCCTGGCGCAAGAGCAAGCCTATCGGTCGTATGCACAGAATACCCGAGTTGCTAGTCAATCTCAGCGTGACATGGCTGCTAGTCAGAGAGCGGCTTTTGCTACATATGCACCTAACATCAGAGCGACTCAACAACTCGAAAACGCAAACAAAGGCATCATCTCTCAACGGTATGCTCTTTATGACGTAGCAACAACATGGGGGGCGATAAGTGCTGCGACATTAGGTGCGGCAGGAGCAGCGCTGAAGGTTGCTATTGACTACGAGTCGGCCTTTGCCTCAGTACGACGTACGACACAGGTCACGGGTGCTGCTGCTCAAGCGATGTATACCGACCTGATTGACTTGTCCACACAACTGCCGAGCACGTTTGCGGACATCACTAAGATCGCCACCCTAGGTGGACAGTTAGGAATTGACGCAAGCGGAATTGAAGATTTTACCAAAGTCGTTGCACAATTAACAGCGACAACAAACTTGTCTGCGGACGCAGCAGGTACTGCACTAGGACGATTCAAGGCACTGCTCGGAGTTACTGACACACAGTTCAGTAATCTGGGTTCAGCAATCCTCAAAGTCGGTGTCAACAGTGTCGCCACCGAAACTCAGATCACTAGCACGGCGACTCAGATTTCCTCCATGGGTGCCTTCGCAGGACTGACTGCTGATCAAGTTGTCGGTCTTTCGGGTGCTTTGTCTTCCGTCGGCGCACAGCCCGAACTTGCTCGTGGTACCATCACCCGAGTGTTCAGTAAGATCAGCGCTGCCGTCTCCGAAGGCGGACAGGCTCTTGATCAATTCTCACAAATCTCAGGTGTTATTGCCGCACAATTCAAAGCAACTTGGGGAACCCCGCAGTTCGCAGGAACGTTCCAAAAATTCCTTCAGGGAATAGAGGGTCAAGGTCAAAATGCTGTCGCAGTCTTGCATGATTTGGGAATCACCTCTGTTCGTGACGTCCCACTCATCATGCGACTGGCGGACGCGGGCGATGTTGTTCAACAATCATTCGCGGATGCTGCTTCCGGGTGGCAAGACAATACCGAACTGACGACCCAGTATGGCATCGTTGCTGAGACAACGGCGGCTAAACTTCAAAAGTTCGCCAACACGATCAAGGCCGTCATTGATGCACTCGCACAAGGAACCAACGCTGGTCCTTTGAAGAGTTTGATAGATGTCGCAGAAGGGCTTGCAACAGCACTGCTGAATCTTGCTCGTAACCCCGCTGCTCAATGGTTCGTTGGTCTTGCGGCCACTGTTGGCGTCCTGGTCGGAGCAATGGCCGCATACCGCAGTGTTCAAGCACTGACGTTGGCTTCTTTGTTCGCCATGAAGGTTGCACAAGATGCTCTTGGTGTCTCCGTCGAAAAGTCCAATGGGCAGATGGTCGGGGCCGTTGGTCTCATGGGACGGATGTTGATTGGGACAACTCGATTGACAGCTGCTCAGACGGCTTATTCTGCATCTCTACAAGAAGGCAAT
This sequence comes from uncultured Hyphomicrobiales bacterium, assembly GCA_964538565.1. Taxonomy (GTDB): domain Bacteria; phylum Pseudomonadota; class Alphaproteobacteria; order Rhizobiales; family Xanthobacteraceae; genus CAYVBN01. The sequence goes on from CAZIGW010000030.1 coordinate 1,971, forward strand.
GGAAAGATCGCCGCAGGAGCGGCGGGGTTGCGAGGATTTGCTGCTGCCTCGAAGGGGCTTCTGGCAAGTCTAGGTTGGGTTGCATTACTCGGTCTGGCGGCTGCGGCAATCTCCAAGTGGTCGAGTGAGCAACAGGACGCGAAACAATATACAGAAGACTTGACTGCAACACTGGACGATCAAACTGGTGCCATCACAACTAATACGCGAGCATTTGTCTATAACGGACTTGAGAAGTCCGGTGCACTGGACATTGCTCGTCAATATGGTGTCAGTCTTGGCTTGATCACAGATGCTGCTTTGGGTAACACCGATGCACTCAATGAGTTGTCCACTGCGTACGCAAAGTACAAGGCGATTGCAACGAGTAGTGCATCTTCCCCAGAAGAACTAGCCGCGTCGGCCGATGCTGCCGGAAAGGCAGCCGCGTATGAACGTATTCTGGCAGAGGTTGGACACCAGACGGGAGAAGTTGCCAAGTCAGAACAGAACTGGCGAGACGAACAATCTGCTGGCCTGCATACGCAAGATTCAGTCAACGACAGTCTCGATGACACTATCAACAATCTTCAAGACCTCGTTGAGACCCAAACCGAAAGCATTGATTCTACTGTTGCGATGCAAAACGCCATCGCATCTTTGGGTCAGTCTTTGTATGAGAATGGCACCTCTTTTGATGCATTCTC
>CAZIGW010000031.1:0-3559 GCA_964538565.1 uncultured Hyphomicrobiales bacterium
GCCGCCGCCGTATGGCTGGCGATGCAGTACTCGCAATTGTTGGTGACACTGACCGCGACGTAGATCATCTCCTTGACGAGCGGATCGAGCGCGCCCGGCGCCATCACCTCCTTGACGCTCTCCCAGGTTCGTTTCAGCGTCTTCGGATCGGACGCCAGGTATTTCCAGAAATTGTTGACGTCATCGACCTTGCGGGTGCGCTTGATGTCGTCGAACACGGCGCGGACCTCCGCTGATGCATCGGCATATTCCATCGGCTTGTGCGGCGGCATTTATCCCCTCCTGAGACGCCCTTCTTGCGTCACCTTTGAGGTCTGGCACGCTGTAGATGAAAGTCAGCAATTTCGACAACCATCTGCCCAGCCAATTAGGCAACTGTCTGCCTTTCCAAAAATCCCGCCGACACCTTCGGCAAGGTCCTAAGCTCCGCAGCCTTAAACTGACCCTCCTTCGGAATCATTTCCCGAATGTTTGGACGCCGCCTGAATCCCGTAAACAGAGAGTAGTCTAAAATAAAAGCCTCATAACGCTCTCCGGCGCGGTCAGGCGTTATGGATTGGCTTATCAGATGCACCAGCCGCAGATCGCTCAAAATGTGCACAAGTCTTCGCTCCTCGTATCGCTCGCTTCGAAGAAGAAACGCGTTTGTCTCCTTGTCATCAAGGCAATAACTTTCAAGAGCTGCAAGCATTTTCCGCAGGTCGCCCTCTGAATTCCGCGCATCCTGACTCAATTCGTCCATTTTTCTTTGACCGAACTCGCCAATCGCGACGTTCACGTCTGAAAGTGTAACCACCGTATGTTTATTGCGTCGCGCATGCTCAACAGAGCGAGCGAACATCTGGAGGAAGTCACGCGGCACACCGGCATTTGCCCAAGCAAGCCGCCGGAACGTGGCATCTGGGAGGACGCTCGGCGAGACCGAATACCCAATCGCCTTCAAAAAGCTTTCCAAAATCGCCCTCAGATGGCCCTCGGCGGCTTCCGGATTTTCGAGCGTGAGGTCAAGAGATATCGCCTGTGCATCACCGGGAACCTGCAGACCCTCACGTGTGGAAGCCGAATAATAATTCAGCAAGGAACGAAGACCAGCAACTTTCAGCCAGCCGTTTGCTCCCTTCAATGCCCCATGCACTAGACCCAAAATTTTCGGCTGTGCATTCCAATCCAAAAGATGAAAATCATCCAAAAACACAAATGCGTTGTTACCAGTCGCCTTAGTGACGCCATCAAGAGCCCTCTTGATCCGAGGGACCGCTAGTGCCGGAACGATGCTGCCTTGGGCCAATTCACTGGCAACGTTTGTGAGCGCCGTCACATCGATCGATTTCTTCAGAACCTCTGATACACGGCCGACGTCATCTGCAAACGCGCTCACAACATCATACAATATTTCGCGGGCAAGATCGTCCCCGGACAAACTTGCGTACGCTTGGACGTCAACGATGGCAACGATAGCGGGCGTTGCTTTCAGAATTTCGACAGCACGTCTGATGAGGGTAGATTTGCCAACTCCTCTACGTCCGACGACGACGTGACTTGCCGGCTGCGCAAGTTGATGATCTTCTCGGTTTTGAAACGGTACGTAGGGGATAGAGAAGCCGCGGTCAGACGTGTCTTGCGCGACTGCGCGTGTGGAACGCGTGAGCAAGCTCAATAGTACGGTAGCTTCCAGCGACTCGGGGAATCGTTCTGATTTTTGAGGATAGAGGCCCAGCGCTCCGCGGAACTTGTTTTCCGCCGAAATCCCTTTTTGAGTTTCACGTAACGCATACTTGTAAACGGGAGCATCTCTCCCCACGACAAATTTTAGGAACGGCTGCCCCCCGGCCAAGGTATGTTGAGTCCTTACGCCAGTAGCGCCAATCTCTCGCTCGAAGATCGCCAGGGCCTCCGCTTCTGAGGCTTGCTCGTCCAAGAGTGTGGAGACGACGTCGCTCATAGCTTTATCCCATACTTTGCTTCCAGGTAGGTTAATGCCGCTGTATAGAACTTCGCTGCAAGATCAAAGGCATCCGCAGGACTTAGTGAGGCTTCTTTAGCTGTCGACGTCCAGTTGTCATAGTCGGCCCGTAGCCGATGCTCGTAGAGAGTTGTAATTGCTTCTGACCATTTGTCGACTCCGGCCAAGTCGTCGGGGAGATCCGATGCTTTTTTGTGGTCGTCCGAATTGAGACTAACTGAACCGGACACGATATATCGGACAGCCTTAGAAGTGTTGTACGCTGCATAGTAGGCGCGCGAGTAAACTGACCGAGTTCGACCGGCGTCGAGCGCACACTTCGAATCTGTGAGGTGTTCGTGTGCAAGACGGAGCCAACAAAGTCCCACATGGTGAGCGTTTTCAGCAATCTGTTGGGATGCTGAAGCGAGGCCTAGTATCCTCAACTTATCACAATATGCTCCATGGTTCCCCGTCAGCCTGAGAAATTCGCGTTCGTCAACACTCGGCGGCTTTGGCATCGCTTACTTCCTAGACCACGGAATTCGTACACCAGCCTCACAACGGCAGATTGTCGTGCTTCCTTGCCGGCAGCTCCACCTGCTTGTGGCGCAGCATGGCGAGCGCGCGGGCGATGCGCCGGCGCGTCGAGTGCGGCATGATCACGTCGTCGATGTAGCCGCGCTCGGCAGCGACGAAGGGCGAGAGGAATCGCTCCTCGTATTCCTTCGTGCGCGCCGCGATCTTGTCCGGGTCGCCCATGTCGGCGCGGAAGATGATCTCGACCGCCCCCTTCGCCCCCATCACGGCGATCTGCGCCGTCGGCCAGGCGTAGTTGAGGTCGCCGCCGACGTGCTTCGAGGCCATCACGTCGTAGGCGCCGCCGAACGCCTTGCGGGTGATGACGGTGACGAGCGGCACGCTCGCCTGGCTGTAGGCGAACAGGAGCTTCGCCCCGTGCTTGATGAGACCGCCGTATTCCTGGTCGGTGCCGGGCAGGAATCCCGGCACGTCCACGAAGGTGACGATCGGAATCCCGAAGGCGTCGCAGAAACGCACGAAGCGCGCGGCCTTGCGCGAGGCGTCGCTGTCGAGCACGCCGGCGAGCACCATCGGCTGGTTGGCGACGAAGCCGACGGTGCGCCCGGCGATGCGGCCGAAGCCGGTCACGATGTTGCGCGCGAACGCCGCCTGGATCTCGAAGAAATCCGCCTCGTCCACGACCTTCAGGATCAGCTCCTTGATGTCGTAGGGCTTGTTCGGGCTGTCGGGGATCAGCGTGTCGAGCGAAGGCTCCTCGCGGGCGATGTCGTCGAAGGAGGGCCACTCGGGCACGCCGTCGGCGCAATTGGCGGGGAGAAAGTCGATCAGCCGGCGCATCTGCAGCAGGCACTCGACGTCATTCGCATAGGCCCCGTCGGCGATCGCGGATTTCGTCGTGTGCACCGAGGCCCCGCCCAGCTCCTCGGCGGTCACCACCTCGTTGGTCACCGTCTTCACCACGTCGGGCCCGGTGACGAACATGTAGCTCGTGTCGCGCACCATGAAGATGAAATCGGTCATGGCCGGCGAGTAGACATCGCCGCCGGCGCACGGGCCCATGATCACCGAAATCTG
>CAZIGW010000032.1:0-32772 GCA_964538565.1 uncultured Hyphomicrobiales bacterium
TCGACCGCCCCGGAGGCATGATGGCGCACCACCAGCACGTCGGGATGCATGGCGTTGAGCGTGATGGCGGTGTCGATCAGCGTCTCGCCCTTGCGCATCGAGGACGAGCCGACCGCCATGTTCATCACGTCGGCGCCGAGCCGCTTGCCGGCCAGCTCGAACGAGGACTGGGTGCGGGTCGAGGCCTCGAAGAACAGGTTGACCTGCGTGCGTCCGCGCAGCGACGTGCGCTTCTTCTCGATCTGACGATTGAGGTCGACGAATTCCTCGGCGAGGTCGAGCAGGCCGACGATCTGGTCGTGCGACAGACCTTCGATCCCCAACAGGTGCCGCTGATGGAGAACGAATGAGGATTTCGGTGCGATATTCATTAAAGCGGCACCTATAGGCGGCATTGGCAGGCTCGGCAAGGCCGGATTCAGGCGCTCCACAAGCCGCAGTTGCCCGAGGTTAATCCTTCGCCATCGAACCTCGCGAGCCGTGATAGCCTCGCAAGGCCCGAGGGAGCCGTCATGATCGCATCGGGGCGCTTCGACACGCACGAGGTCCTGAACCAGTCGCCGCCCTATCGGGACGTCGATCTCTATGCCGGCGATCGCCCGCTCCAGGAGGCAGTCGCCGCCAACGGCGACGGGCACGAGGGCCCGGTCCTGTCGGAATTCGGCCGCCGCTGGGGCGCGGCCGACATGGCGGAAGCCGCCGGCCAGGCCGACCGCTGTTCCCCCGTGCTGCATGCGTTCGACGGCCGCGGCCTGCGGCGCGACTTCGTCGAGTTCCATCCGGCCTATCACCGTTTCATGGCAGAGAGCATCGCGGCCGGGCTGCACGCGAGCACGTGGGACAGCGCCGGCGCGCGGGCGCCGGCGCCCGCGGAAGTCGCGCGCGCGGCGCGCTACTACATGGTGGCGCAGGTCGAGAACGGGCACATGTGTCCCATCACGATGACGCGGGCCTCCCTCGCCGCGCTCGCCGCCGAACCGTCGTTGCGCGACCGGTTTGTCAGCAAGATCGCGAGCCGCGCCTACGACCCGTCATTCCGGCCGCTCGAGGCCAAGTTTGGAATGACGCTCGGCATGGGCATGACCGAGAAGCAGGGCGGAACCGACGTTCGCACCAACACGACGCGCGCCGCACCCGCCGGCGAAGGTTATCTCCTCACCGGGCACAAGTGGTTCATGTCGGCGCCGATGTGCGACGCCTTCCTGGTGCTGGCGCAGGCGCCGGGCGGACTCACCTGTTTTCTGCTGCCGCGCTTCCGCCCCGACGGTTCGATCAACGCCATGCGCATCGAGCGCCTGAAGAACAAGCTCGGCAACCGCTCCAACGCCTCGGCCGAGGTCGAGTTCGCCGACGCTTTCGCATGGCGGGTCGGCGAGGAGGGGCGCGGCGTGCGCACCATCATCGAGATGGTGCAACTGACGCGGCTCGACTGCGCCGTCGCGTCCGCCGGACAGATGCGCGCGGCGCTCGCGCAGGCCCTGCATCATGCGCGCCACCGCAGCGTTTTCCAGCGCCGCCTGTCCGACCAGCCGCTGATGCGTAGCGTCCTTGCCGACCTCGCGCTCGATCTCGAGGGGGCGCTCGCGCTGGTCATGCGGCTCGCCCGCGCCTTCGACCATGCGCCGCGCGATCCGTGCGAAGCCGCGCGCGCGCGTCTGCTCACGCCGGCCGCGAAGTACTGGATCTGCAAGACCGCGCCGCAGTTCGTCTCCGAGGCGATGGAATGCCTCGGTGGCAACGGTTACGTCGAGGACGGCGCAACGGCGCGGCTCTATCGCGAGGCACCGGTGAACGCCATCTGGGAAGGCTCCGGCAACGTCGTGTGCCTTGACGTCCTGCGCGTGCTCGAGCGGGAACCGGAGGCGGCGCGCGCCGTGGTCACGGAACTCGGACAAGACCTCGCCGATCTCCCCGGCGCGGCGGAAGCGATGACCGCGATGACGCGGGATTTTTCCGCGTCGGACCGGGAGGCGACGGCGCGCCGCGGTGTCGAACGCCTCGCGCGCCTCGCGGCCGCGGCGGCGCTGCGGGCCAGCGCCCCGGACGACGTTGCGGAAGCCTTCGCCCGCACGCGTCTTGCCGGATGGCATGGCGGCACCTACGGGACCGTCGAACTCGACGCCCATTCGATCGCCCGTCTCGTCGAACGCGTGCTGCCGGTCTGATCCTCCCGCGTCCATCGAATCTGCCTCGCGCCGCCATCCGGCGGCCATGATGCATTCACGACAAGTTCTGGCAGCAATCCTGTCGGTGTGGAACAAAACGCGCTCGAACGCGACGATTGTGCGGATCGGGCGGGATGAGGACGACAGCGCGGCGACGACCCGACGCGCATCATCTGGTTCCAGCGGCGCCTGTGTTCCGCGCGGCGCCGGTGGAAGCACTGCCGCCTCTATGATCCCGGTGTTGTGAGCGCGCATGGCGCTGCAGACCGTCCTTGGCCGGAACCGTCGCGGCCACGTGCGGTTAGATATTCAACGGTGTTGAGCGGGTCCTCTGCTGTTCTCTGTTGCGGTTCCGCGGAACGAGATCCCATCAGATGACGCGACGCGGAGGCAGCCGCCGATGGAACGAGGAACGCGGATCCGGTCGCGGATCAGATAACGCGGAGATCCATGCGTGATCGAAGGGAGTTTCGAATGACCTGCAAGAGTGGCCGCCGCGTCGCGGCGTTCGGCCTCGCCGGCGTGCTGGCGCTCAGCGCCGCGACGCCCGGCCTGGCGCGCGAATTCCATCATCGGCACCAGTTCTACGGGCCAGGCTATGCATATGGGCGCGCCTATGGGTTCGTTCCCGGACCTTACGATCCGGGCCCGTTCGTCTATCGTGGCTGGCGACGCGGTCCGGTCGGATACAAGGCGAGTGGTGAAGCCTTCAGCGAGTCCGAGCTCGGCCCGGGGTGCAGCTACAATCAGAAGCAGCTCGATCGTTGCTGATCGCGGAACTCGATGCCGGATGCGGCTCGCGGGAAAACGCGAAATTTATGTGCTGCCGTCGAATTGAACGCATTCGACGCGCGGTGCCCGACATCTCGGCCTCGTGAGCGAGACCGCCGCCTGCCGCGCGCGGGCCCCGGAACGGAGCGAGGTGCTTCGAGTTAACCGGGCTCGAAGGCGCCGCCTCGGCGGCCGAGCGCAGATCCCGGCCCGCAAGCAAAGCGGCTGGAAAGAACCCGCGGACAGACAAGCGCCCGCGGGGCGGGGAAGCGGAACGCCTGAAAACCTCAGCGCGATGGTCCGGCCGTGACTGCGGTCGGACGAAGTTCAACTCGTGAAACGGAGAATGTGGATGATCAAAAAGATGACCAGGAACTCGCTGCTCGCCCGGACTGCTCTGTCGCTCGGCCTGGCAGGCGCATTGGCCGTGAGCGCGGCAAGCCCGTCGCTCGCGTGGACGCACCGATCGTATCACGGAGCCGCCGCGGCCGCCGTGGCCGACCCGGTTGCCGACGTGGGATTCGCGGCCGACGCGACGCTGCGCACCGCGGCGGCACTCGGCTACGATCCGGGCCCGCACTATGGGCCGGCCTATGCCTACCAGCCGGTCCGCTATTCGGGCGTCTACGCCTACGAACCCGGCTTCGCGATGGCCCCGGCGTTTCCGTATGCCGGCGCGTACGCGGCGGCGCCGGCTTTCGGACCGCAAGGCCCGGAGATCGGCCAGAAGTCCGACGGCGCGGCGATCTATCCCTCGCAGCTCGGGCCCGGCTGTCCGTTGACGCTGAAGATGGACGACCGGTGCTGACGTGATCGCGGCCAGTGCCGACGAACCGAAGGGTGGGTCCTCGACGGGCCCACCCTTGTTCGCTTCCCTTCCGTTGGTCCGCGGATGACCAATTTTCTTCGAAACTGGATGAAATCGGCGCGCCGGCGCTACGACTTCGTTCACATGAATCGCGGAAGGTCGCGCGACAGACGGGACGACGTCAGCCTGTCGATGGTTCTCGACGTCGTGACTTGGAAAATCCCGGTCGATCGTCGCGCATCAAGAGAACTCCTTCGCGCTCCGCGGCGAACCGGTCGTTACCCCGGGCACAACGATACGGGCAGCAGACCCGGTCACGGGAGACGAAACGCCTGCATTCAACTCGGTCCTGCGGACGCAGCGCGTCCGGAGCGGACCCATGCGAGCAGGAGAACTGCAATGATGCGAAGAGCAATGGCACCATGCCTTACGACGATCGCGCTTTCCCTCGGGTTCGCAAGCGTGCTTGCCCTCGGCGCGGCCGATGCGGCCTCGAGCAAGAGCAAGAAGGTCATCACGCGGCCGCGCGCCTCGGCGTTTGAAATGACCTCCCCGGAGGACCGGGCGCAGGCGACATCGGATGAAACGGCGCGGGCAGCTGCCACGTCCGGCGGGATGGCGGCCGTCACTGCCGACGAGGTCTTCACGCCGCCGAGCGGATACGCACCCGGCATCTACGCGTCCGGCGCCTACGCGCCCGGCGCTTACGCCTCCGCCGGTTATGCCTATGCGGCCGCGGCCGTCCCGCCGGACTACCCGTACTCGCCGGCGGCGTACGCCTGGTCGCCGATGGCCTACGTCGGTCCGCCGGTCCCCGTCGCGCCGCCGATGGCCTATGCGGCCGAGCCGATGGCGTACTACGGACCGGCCGCGGCCTTCCCGGACGCGCCGATCGCCGCCGCGTCGGAACCGGGACGCTCGGTGCCCTTCGAAGCCGAGGCTTCTGCTTCCAAGGCGGAGCGGGCGGCCGCGGAAGAGCCGAGGGCCACCAAGGCGTCGGATTGCAAGTCGACGAAAACCGCGCGCGCCTCCGCAGAACCGGAGGCTCGGGCGGAGAGCGATGATCTCGTCGCGGAAGCGGCCGTCGGTGGACGTCGCTCCCGGGTTTCGGCGGCAGCCACCGAGACGCGGAGGCCCCGCGCCGAGGTAACCATGCCCGCCTATGGTGAGCCGGCCTACGCCGCCGCGTACGGCGCTCCCGTCTACGGTGCGTACGCTCCGGCCTACGCGGCGGTGCCCGACGATCCGCCGCCCGGCGCCTTCGCGTACGCGCCCGACTTCGCGGATGCTCCGGCCGGCTACAATGCCGACGGCGGCGCGATTTCTCCGTCCGAGCTCGGACCCGGCTGTCCGCTGACGCTGAAGATGGACGATCGCTGCTGAGAGCCGGATTTCCGGCGAAACGGGGCGGGCCGCAAGCCCGCCCTTGTTCCGTCACGACACGAGCGCGATCACCGCCGGCATGGTCACGGCCGCGAGCAGCGTCTGCACGGTGAGGATCTCCGCCAGCAATTCCGCGTTGCCGCCCATCTGGCGGGCCAGCACATAGGCGCTCGACGAGGTGGGCACCGAGGCGCAGCAGGCCACCACGGCGAGGCTGCTGCCGGCGACGCCGAGCGCCGCGGCGAGCAGCAGGGCGAGCACCGGCAGGAGCACGAGCTTGAGCGCGCTCGCCACGAACGTGGCCGGTGCGGGACGCAGGAGTCCGCGCAGCCGCAGGCCGGCGCCGACCATCAACAGGCCGAGCGCGAGCGAGGAGCGGCCGAGTGCATCCGCAAAGGCATGGATCGGCTGCGGGATCGGCGGATGCGCGAGATTGAGCGCGATGCCCACGAGGCATGACCAGATCAACGGATTTCTGACGAGAGCGGCGGCGAGGGCGCGGGCATCGGGCCGCTTCGGTGAGGCGTAGTGCGCGAGCACGGTCACGTTGATGACGTTGAGAACGGGGATCATCGCGACGATGGCGACGGACGCGAGGGCGAGGCCGACCTGGCCGAACAGGGTATTGGCGACCGCGAGCGCGACGAACGTCTGGAACCGCGTGGCGGCCTGGAACACTGATGTGAACGCGGGCCCGTCGACGGCGTAGCGGCGGGCGAGGACGGGCCGCAGCGCCAGGCACAGCGCCGAGACGGTCAGCACGGCGACGAGCAGCGCGCCGCCGACGCCGGCGATCGGCACGCGCGAGAGGTCGGCGCGCGCGAGCGTCTCGATCAGCAGGGCGGGAAACAGGACGTAGTAGACGAGCCGTTCGAGGCCGATCCAATGCGCCTCCTCGGTTGCCACGTATCGGCGCGCCAGGGTTCCGGCGAGGATGAGCAGAAAGATTGGGACGAGCGCGGCGATGACGGCGGACATGGGGCGGCTAGGCTTGCGTCGTGTCGCGCCACCGCGCGAGACGGTCGAGCGCGCCCTGCAGGATGTAGGCGGCCGCATGCTGGTCGATCACCGCCTTGCGCCTGGCGCGGCTGGCGTCGGCGGCGATCAGGTCGCGCTCGACGGCGGCCGTCGACAGGCGTTCGTCCCAAAACGCGATGGGCAGATCGGTCAGCTTGGCGAGATTGCGGGCGAACGAGCGGCTCGACTGGGCGCGCGGGCCTTCGCTGCCGTCCATGTTGACCGGCAGCCCGAGCACGAAGCCGACCGCCTTGCGTTCCGCCGCGAGCGCCAGCACGCGCTGCGCATCGACCGTGAAGGTTCGCCGCGCGACCGTCTCGACGCCGGTCGCGAGGCGCCGGTCGGGGTCGCTCGAAGCCACCCCGATGGTCTTCGTGCCAAGATCGAGCCCGAGCAGCGCGCCGCGCGGCGGCAACAGCGGTGCGACTTCGAGGAGGGGAAGAACGGGCGCGGGCATCGGGTTTGGCGTAGCACGGGCCGGAACATGCGCCAAACGCCGGGCGCGGCCGGCGGACCGCCGCAAGCGCAGTTGATCCGGGTGGGCCGCGGCTTATGCTCCCGGAGGCTTTCATCCAACACGTCACGGGCACACCCATGCAGATCACCTGGTACGGCCATTCCGCATTTCGTCTCGATTTCGCCGGCACCGCGGTGCTGATCGACCCGTTCTTCACCGGCAATCCGGCCTTCGTGTCCGACAAGGCCGCGGCGTCGAACGGGGTCAAGCACATCGTGCTGACCCACGGTCATGGCGATCACGTCGGGGACACGCTCGACATCGCCAAGGCGACCGGCGCCACGGTCACCGCCAATTACGACCTGTGCATGTGGCTCAACGCCAAGGGCCTGCAGAACTTCAACCCGATGAACACCGGCGGGACGTCGCAGCTCGAAGGATTCAGCGTGACGCTCGTGCGCGCGGATCATTCTTCCGGAGAAATCGTGGACGGCAATCCGGTCTATCTCGGCAATCCGTGCGGCGTGATCGTCAGGGCCGCGGGCGAGCCGACGGTCTACCACATGGGCGACACGGACATTTTCTCGGACATGGGGTTGATCGCCGAGATCCACACTCCGAAAGTCGCGATGGTGCCGATCGGCGATCGCTTCACCATGAACCCGCGCACCGCCGCGCTGGCGGTCAAGCGGTATTTCAATCTCGAGGCGGTCATTCCTTGCCACTACGGCTCGTTTCCGATCATCGAGCCGACCGCGGACGCCTTCGTGGCCGAGATGAACGGTCATCCGACCCGGGTGATCGTTCCGGAGAAGGGCAAACCGGTGAAGGTCTGAGCATGATCCCGAAATGTGGTTGTCGGTTTTCGGACGGGATCATGGGTGTTGCGCCGCGCGCACGCTGACGGCCGGCACAGGGATCGGGATTCCCGCAGGAGAACGCGAGCGTGTCAGAGCCAGGCCCCGCATCGACGCTGCCGCTCGGCGGTCCGGACGCGTTCGCGCGAAAGCCCCGCGACCCTGGTCGCTGGAGGTTCTGGGGCACGCTGGCGTGGGGCTTCGCGATCGTGGCCGCCTGGATCGCCGCGCAGTTCGTCCTCATGGTTGCGCTGCTTGTCTGGGAGTCGGGGCCCGACATCGATCTCGCGAGCGCCGAGCGTCTCTTTCGCAGCGGATCGAGCATCGCGATCGTCGCCATCGGAGCGGCGCCGGCGGTGCTCGCGGTGCTGGCGCTCGCAGTGGCGCTGTCGGGACATTCGTTTCGCGACTATCTGGGCCTCGTGGCTCCGCGCGCCGCCGACTGGATCATCGGGTTGGTCTGTCTGGTGGTGCTGTTGCCGGGCGCGGATCTCCTCACGCATCTCTCCGGCCGCGAGGTCACCCCGAAGGTGGTGCTCGAAGCCTACCGGACCGCGCGCGACTCCGGGGCGTTGCCGTGGCTCGCAATCGCGCTTGTGGTGATCGCCCCGCTGACCGAGGAACTCACCTTTCGTGGATTCCTGTATCGCGGCTGGGCGGCCTCGCCGCTGGGCCCGGCCGGCGCGATCGCGCTCACCTCGCTGCTGTGGGCCGGAATGCATCTCCAATACGATCTGTTTTTCATCGCGCAGATCTTCGCGCTCGGACTGGTGCTCGGCTGGCTGCGCCAGCGCAGCGGCTCGACGCTGCTGACCATGGGTCTGCACGGCCTCGTCAACCTGTGGGCGCTGGTGCAATCGGCGCTGATGGTCGGGCGGCTGTCCGGTTCTTGACGGTCTCGCCGGCCGCCGGTGCTGATCGCGCAGAGTGAAACACGGGGACACAACATTGACCCGGGGCATCCGGCCGGCCTGTTCCTGGAATTTCACGGCCATCAGCTTGATCGGAATCCTGTCGGGGCCTCACGTCGGTTACGGGACGCTCACCGGGAGGTCGATTGCTTTCTGGACGGCCTTGTTCCTGGCCACCACCGTCCTCACCGGCGTCACCGGCTTTCCGCTGCCCCCGTTCGACTTCGACCCGCCGCGCGCGGTCGGCGTCGTCTCGCTCGCGCTGCTCGCGGTCGCCTGTGGCGCTCCATGGCTACCGACTCCCCGACACATGGCGCTGGTTCCATATCGGCGGGGCGCTCGCGGCGCTTTACCTGGACGCGTTTGTCAGGCCATTCAGATTTGTCAGAAGCTGCCGGCGCTGCAACCTCTTGCGTCATGAGCGGCGTTGCTTCTTCTTCGGCAGCGGCGGAAGCTCAACCGACGTCGTCACCGCGGCGGCGACCGAAACGACCGCCGCGAGCCACAGCCCGTATCGGTAGCCGGCATCGACCGTCCCGAACGCGGCGGCCAACGCCACGCCCGCGAGCTGTGCGATCCGGCTTGCGGCGTTGTTGATACCGGACGCGAGACCCTCGTCGGATTTCGCCACGCTCGACATCACCGAGCCGGTGAGCGGGGCCACAAGCACCGCAAACGAGATCCCCAGCAGGGCCTGCGGTGCGATGACGGCGGCGACGAGCGGGCCGTGCGCGGCGAGAGCCATCCAGACGTACGCAACCGAGGCGCCGGCCGCGCCGGCGATGAGCAGGAGACGCGCTCCGAACTGGTCCGCGAGGCCGCCGAAGAACCGGGACAGCAGCCCGACCCCGAGGGTGAACGGCAGGAACGCAAGGCCGGCGGCCGTGGGGGAAAGATGACGCCGGTCGACCAGTTCGAACGGCAACAGGAAGAACATGATCGACAGTCCCGAATAGAGCAGGAGCGTCGCGGCGTTCAGTCCGACGAAGATGCGATTGTCAGCCAACCGTGGCGGCGTCATCGGATGGGGACTGACCTGCTCCCACGCCGCGTAGGCGCCGAGACCCGCGAGACCGAGCGCGCCGACGAGGACGACGGCGCCGATGGACTGGGCATCCGCCGCCCGGCCGCGGCCGATCTCGCTCAGCGTCCAGGTCACCGCGCCGAGCGCGCAGGCGATGAGGCCTGCCCCGCCGACATCGAACCGGCGCGGCAGTCGCGGGTCGGCCGTGACGGAGATCCGCAGCAGCGCGACCGCGACCAGCGCGATGGGCGGATTGATCCAGAAGATCGCCTGCCATCCGAACCGGTCGGTCAGCCAGCCGCCGACGACCGGCCCCGCGGCCGAGGTGAGCGCCGATGCCGCCGCCCACACGCCGATGGCTCCGGTCCGCTCGCTTTTCGGAAAAGTCGCTCCGATCAGGGCGAGACTTGCCGGCGTCAGCAGGGCGGCCGACGTCCCCTGCACGACGCGCGACGCGATCAGCCAGCCGGCCGAGGGCGACAACGCGCAGGCAGCCGAAGCGGCGCCGAACAGGAGACAGCCGGTCGACAGCATGCGCGCCCGTCCGCGGGCATCGGCCAGCGCGCCGCCGATCAGCGTCAGCGCGGCGAGTGCGAGCACGTAGCTGTTGACGACCCATTGGACGGTGGCGAGATCGGCCGAGAGTGCGGCGCGCAGTTCAGGCAGCGCGACGGTGAGCACCGAACCGTCGATGAACACCATCGAGGAGGCGAGGACGCAGGCCGCGAGGACGATCCGGCGGCGGCCGGGGCGTTCGCCGATGCGCTGGCGCAGGTCGGGTTCGGCGTTGATGACGCCGCGGCCGCATGGATCGGCGAACGGCTGCGTCACGTCGATCTCTCGCCTCGTCTGGTTGGCGCGGTTTCAGGCGGCCGGGATTCGCGCGTCGCGCACCAGCCATTCGTGCCAGAGGCCGCAGGCGGGGCATTTGGCGCGCACGCGCTCGAGGCGGATCCGCAGCAAGGTGCCGATTTCCGTCTCGATGCCCACATCGACGTAGCGGCCGGTCTGCGGGCAGAGAAATTGCAGCCGTTCCATGTGAAGCTCCCTCGGCGGGTGCGACGCCCCTGCATGTAAGGAGGCGGGCGAGGGGACGGCACCCCCGGCCCCCATGCGGCGCTCGGTCGCGAGGTTGCAGGCGGAAAGAGCCGTCTGCTATAGGGCGGCCCGGGGGTCGGCCACGATCCCCCCGATTCCACGAGGCTTTCGATCCCGCGAGGCACCCATGTCCGTCGACGCCATGACCGTCCGGCGCATCGCGCATCTCGCGCGGATCGCGGTTGCCGACGAGGAGGTCGATCACCTCAAGGGCGAACTCAATGCCATCCTCGCCTTCGTCGAGCTTCTGTCGGAGGTGGACGTCTCGGGCGTGGAGCCGATGACGTCGGTCACCCCGATGGAGATGAAGAAACGCGAGGACAAGGTGACGGATGGCGGCATGGCCGACGCCATCGTGGCCAATGCGCCTGCGACGGAAGACCACTTCTTTCTCGTTCCCAAGGTGGTGGAGTGACGTCCCGGCACTTCGGCCGCGGCGAACGACGGACGACGGACATTTCATGTGCTGGATGTGTGAAGAAGACGCGCTCTATCGGGCCTATCGGGATCGGGCCGAAGCCGCGACGCAGGCACCGGGCGGTCGGCGCGGGCTCCCCCGGCCTCGGTCCCGCGACGGCGTGTCGCCGGCGAAGGCCGATGACGTCCCGTCCGCGCCGGGCGAAGCGTGCGATCCGGCGGTGAGCGGCCGATGAGCGAGTTGACCTCCCTCACGCTGGCCGCGGCGCGCGACGCGCTCGTGGCGAAGGAGCTTTCCTCCGTCGAACTCACCGAGGCGCATCTCGCGGCGATGCGCGAGGCGCAGAGCCTCAACGCCTATGTGCTCGAGACGCCCGAGAAGGCGCGCGAGATGGCGGCACGCGCCGACGCGCGGCTCGCCAGGCGGGAAGGCGGCCCGCTCGAAGGCTTGCCGCTCGGCGTCAAGGACATGTTTTGCACCGCCGGCGTGCGCACGACGGCCTGCTCGCGCATCCTCGAGAATTTCGTGCCGCCCTATGAGTCGACGGTCACCGCCAACCTGTGGCGCGACGGCGCCGTGATGCTCGGCAAGCTCAACAACGACGAGTTCGCCATGGGCTCGTCGAACGAAACGTCCTGTTTCGGTCCGGCCGTGTCGCCGTGGCGGCGCCGGGGATCGGACGACAAGCTCGGGCCCGGCGGTTCGTCCGGCGGCTCGGCCGCGGCGGTCGCCGCCCAATTGTGTCTTGGCGCAACCGGTACCGACACCGGCGGCTCCATTCGCCAGCCGGCCGCCTTCGCCGGCGTGGTCGGCATCAAGCCGACTTACGGGCGCTGCTCGCGCTGGGGGATTATCGCGTTCGCCTCCTCGCTCGACCAGGCGGGACCGTTCGCGCGCACGGTGCGCGACTGCGCCATTCTGCTGCGCTCGATGGCGGGCCACGATCCCAAGGACACGACGTCGGTCGACCGACCCGTGCCCGACTTCGAGGCGGCGGTCGGAAGATCCGCGAAGGGCATGAAGATCGGCATTCCGAAGGAATATCGCGTCGCCGGCATGTCCGAGGAGATCGAGGCGCTGTGGCACCGCGGCGCCGAGTGGCTGAAGGCGGCGGGCGCCGAGATCGTCGACGTGTCGCTGCCGCACACCAAGTACGCGCTGCCCGCCTATTACATCGTGGCGCCGGCGGAGGCCTCGTCCAATCTCGCGCGTTACGACGGCGTGCGCTACGGCGTGCGCGTCGCCGGGCGCGACATCACCGACATGTACGAGAAGACGCGCGGCGCCGGCTTCGGCCCCGAGGTGCGCCGTCGCATCATGATCGGCACCTACGTGCTCTCCGCCGGCTACTACGACGCCTACTACCTGCGCGCCCAGAAGGTACGCACGCTGATCAAGCGCGACTTCGAGACCTGCTTTCAGGCCGGCGTGCACGCGATCCTGGCGCCGACGACGCCTTCGTCCGCCTTCGGCATCGGCGAGAAGTCGTCGGGCGACCCGGTCGAGATGTATCTCAACGACGTGTTCACCGTGACCGTCAACATGGCCGGCCTGCCGGGCATCTCCGTTCCGGCCGGGCTCGATCGCTCCGGCCTGCCGCTCGGGCTGCAGCTCATCGGCCGGCCGTTCGACGAGGAAACGCTGTTCACGCTCGGCGCCGTCATCGAGGAGGCGGCCGGACGGTTCACGCCGCCGCGGTGGTGGTGACGCTTTGACCGGCGCGGCGCGCCCGTGGCCGGTCTCGACGGTCGCCCCCGCGGCGAAGGCGCACCCGGTCCGCTGATCGGCCCGCCCGACGTTCGCAGGTGTCTTGGTTTTCCGCTGAGGCCGGTCCGAGCGCTCGGCGCAGCTTGATTGCATCATCAAACCGGTTTCCACTTTTGCGAATCGCGGTGCGCGCCGTCGGGCCGGCTTGTGGCGACCTGGCCGGCGCGGTGGCGCCGTTTGCTGAACGTTGGAGCGCGATCTTCCGCAAGGCCCGTGGCGGATCGCGCCGGGGGTGAGCCGACGATGACGCTCGCCGAGTTCAAGCGAAGCCTGGCGAAGCGGACCCCGCCCGCGGGACTTCCCGCGCCCGCGCTGGCGCTCTGGTGGGCGCAGAAGGGCGAATGGGACCGCGCGCACGATCTCGTCATGGAGGCGGAGGGTCGAGGCGCCGCCTGGGTGCACGCGTATCTTCATCGCGTCGAGGGCGATCTGACGAACGCGCGCTACTGGTATCGCCAGGCGGGGAAGCCGGTCGGGGCGGGGTCGCTCCACGCCGAGTGGGATGCAATCGCGGCGGTGCTTCTCGGCGAAGACATCCCGGAATGAGACGGCGTCATTTGCGCGCCGGCGCGGTGAACTCGACGCCCAGCTCCTTGTCGGTGCGCCAGACCACGCGGCACCGCCGGCGCGGCCGGTAGCGCGAGCGCAGAGCCAGGGTGAAGCGGTTCGGCACGGCGGCGGCGTCGGTGAACTGCAGGCGCGCTCCCGTATCGGAGACGTCGCGCACGATGCAGACGTGCTGCTCGGTTCCGTTGTCGGCGAGCACGTGCGCGACATGTCGCAACGAGGCGCGGCGTTGCTTGCGCTGTTCGGTCGCCATGGTCGCCTCCTCGTCGGACCGCTGCCAGCATGGCACGACGGGACTTACGCGGAGTAAACTTGATTTTGTAT
The DNA here is from genome assembly GCA_964538565.1 of uncultured Hyphomicrobiales bacterium. Lineage (GTDB taxonomy): Bacteria > Pseudomonadota > Alphaproteobacteria > Rhizobiales > Xanthobacteraceae > CAYVBN01. The sequence continues at coordinate 13,568 of CAZIGW010000032.1, forward strand.
CCGTCCCTCCGGGTTTCTACCGAGGGCGGAGCTGCAGCGACGCGGAGCGTCGGGACGGCGGATGGTCGCCGGGGCGGAACGGGGTTCCCGGCGTCCGCGGAACCGTTTGCCGGGCCGGCTTCGCCCAGCGGCGGCCGGCGCGGACGTGGACTTGACCGGCCCGCCACGACGGCCGATACCCGGCCGGAAAGCCATCGGCCGATGGCCGCTGAATGGTGTGCCGATGAACGACATTGCGAACGAACCCGTGCGTCCGAAGAAATCGAAGCTCATCAAGGGAGCGACCGGCGATTGGGAGGTGATCGTCGGCATGGAGGTCCATGCCCAGGTGGCTTCGCAATCGAAACTGTTCTCGGGAGCCTCGACCGCGTTCGGCGGCGAGCCCAATTCGCAGGTCTCCTTCGTCGACGCGGCAATGCCCGGCATGCTGCCGGTCATCAACGAGGAATGCGTGCGCCAGGCGATCCGCAGCGGCCTCGGGCTCAAGGCGAAGATCAATCTGAAGTCGGTCTTCGACCGCAAGAACTACTTCTATCCGGACCTGCCGCAGGGCTACCAGATCAGCCAGTACAAGTCGCCGATCGTCGGCGAAGGCGAAGTCACGGTCGACATGCCGGACGGCGAGACCATCCGGGTCGGCATCGAGCGGCTGCATCTCGAGCAGGACGCCGGCAAGTCGCTGCACGACCAGCACGCCACCATGTCGTTCGTCGACCTCAACCGGTCCGGCGTGGCGCTGATGGAGATCGTGTCGCGGCCCGACCTGCGCTCGGCCGACGAGGCGAAGGCCTATCTCGGCAAGCTGCGCACCATCCTGCGCTATCTCGGGACGTGCGACGGCGACATGGAGAAGGGCAGCCTGCGGGCCGACGTCAACGTGTCGGTGCGCCGGCCGGGCGAACCGCTCGGCACGCGTTGCGAGATCAAGAACGTGAACTCGATCCGCTTCGTCGGCCAGGCGATCGAGTGCGAGGCACGCCGCCAGATCGACATCCTGGAGGAGGGCGGCACGATCGACCAGGAGACGCGCCTGTTCGATCCGGTGAAGGGCGAGACGCGCTCGATGCGCAACAAGGAAGAGGCGCACGACTACCGCTACTTCCCCGATCCCGACCTGCTGCCGCTCGAGTTCTCGCAGGCCTACGTCGACGCGCTCGCGCGCGATCTCCCCGAACTGCCCGACGAGAAGAAGGCGCGCTTCGTGCGCGACTATGGACTGTCGGTCTATGACGCTGGCGTGCTCGTCACCGAGCGGGAGACCGCCGACTTCTTCGAGGACGTCGCGCGCGGGCGCGACGCCAAGGCGGCGGCGAACTGGATCATCAACGAGCTGTTCGGCCGGCTCAACAAGGAAGGAAAGGACATCACGTCCTCTCCGCTGTCGGCCGCGCAACTCGGCGGCATCCTCGACCTGATCGCGGAAGGCACGATTTCCGGCAAGATCGCCAAGGACTTGTTCGAGATCCTCTGGGCCGAGGGCGGCGACCCGCGCGCCGTCGTCGAAGCGCGCGGCATGAAGCAGGTGACCGATCTCGGCGCCATCGAGAAGGTGGTCGACGAGATCGTCGCCAAGAACCCCGACAAGGTCGAACAGGCGAAGGCGAAGCCGACGATGATCGGCTGGTTCGTCGGCCAGGTGATGAAGGCGTCGGGCGGCAAAGCGAACCCGCAGGCGGTAAACGAACTCCTGCGCAAGAAGCTCGGCATCTGACGCCGCGCATCCGGCGCGGTCGTCGTCGGCGCGCCGGACGTGGCGGCGCCGCGTTCGCATCCGAACCCGTCCGGGTCGTCGCAGGCGCGTCGCGCGGCGCTCGCGCGACCGCAATCCGACGCGCGACGACGTCCGCGAGCGTCGAGGCGAGGGCTGCGACGGAGGCGCGCACAGGGACGGCGCGATGCGAATCGGAGGTCTCGAGTCGCCTCACGCGGCCGGAATCGGCGTCCGAACCCGCTCCCGGGGGATTTTCCGAAAAAAAATTTTCGGGGCCGATTTTCGCCTCTCCGGCGCCCTCGACGCCCCGCCGCGATCGTCCGCCGCGAATTCGCGCGCGCGCATCGACGGCAAACGATCCAAAAATAAACAGTGGAGAAGGCCGCGTTTCATGCGGGTTTCTCGCGAAGCGCAAGAATTTGTCCCGAACACTTTCTCTGCCGACGCAATGCTCGTCGCGACTTGACAAGAAGATCGGCCGGCGAGGTTGGAGGGCGCTTTCGCTCTACCGGGGCGTACACCCTTCGTTAAGCGGAGTCGCTGTTTTTTTCGTTGTGCTGTAGTAATCGGAGTGCAGTGCACGTCGATTCGCGACTGCACTGTTCCGACATCGCCACTCACTCATTGCTAGGAGGGCAGCATGGCGAAGAAGGCAAAGTCGAAGACGAAGTCTGCGGCGAAGAAAACCGCGAAGAAGACGAAGCGCAAGACGGCGAAGCGGAAGTAAGACTCCGCTTCGAAGCTCCGGCTTCGAAGGCTGTCGACGACTTCTTGTGAGCCGGCGACATCGAAGTGCAGATCGCCACGCGGTCGCCAGTAGGTGACACCGGTTCAGGTCGAAGACGGAGGGCGTCGGCGAGACCGAGATTCGAACATCCCTGGTTCCTTCTCCCGATCGATCCAGTGGACTTGACGCACAGGCGACCGCCATGCGTCACCTTCGGCGGCCAGACCGTCGAGTGGGTTCGATCTCTCGGCTCTCTCGCCGACGCCCTCATTTCGTTCGGGCGCCGCACCCGGTCCGTCGCCGGCTCCGGACGCGAATATCACGGGACGGCGTTTCCCCGACGGATCGTCTCCTGCTCGGTTTCCAATTCCGGTGCCCGCGTGCGCAAGAGCCGACGGGGCGCCCCGCGACCGAGGCGCCCCGCCGACGCATGTGAAAGCGTGCCGATCAGCTCTTCAGGCAGGCGCTCAGGAACTTGCGATAGGCCTCGCGGCCCTTGACGCCGGTCTTCGCCTTCTCATCTTTCCACTTGGCAGCGCAATCCTTCATCTTCTGCTGTTGCGCCGACAGCTTCTTCTGCGGCGCCTGCTCCTGGGCGAACGCCGGTGAGCTCGCCGTCAGGGCGAGAAACGCGGCCGCGCAGGCCGCAACCATCAGACGTTTCATCGGCTCTCCTCGGTCCGAAAGTCGCTGCATCGTCGATGTCGCTGCGGTCATCGATGCGGCGGTGGTATCTTGCAGCTGTACAACCATAAGAGGAAAAATGCCATGAAGTCTACTCTCTCTTGAACGGCTGCGTGCCGCGCAGATGCGCCAGACCGTCGGCGGGGAGCAGCCATGCCGCCGGGCGAGAACGCGGCGGTTGCCGAGGGGCAATCGAATCCCTACCAGTCAGGCGGTCGCGCTCGCGGCCTGAATTCCCTTTCGAGCGGATTTATCGACGGAGTTGCTGATGCCCCGTGCCAGATCGAGCACGAAGTCCACTGGTCGCGCTGCCAAGGCGGCCGCCAGGCGTTCGAAGACGGTTCGCAAGGAGAAGCCCACGGGAAAATCCGTCGGCGCGAAGCCGAAGGCGGCGGTCGCCACGCGACGGCAGACGAAGCCGTTCGACCTCTACTTCTGGTCGACGCCGAACGGCTGGAAGATTTCCATCATGCTCGAGGAGTGCGGGCTGCCGTACGCCATGCACCCGGTCAACATTTCCAGGGGCGAGCAGTTCACGCCGGAATTCCTGGCGATCTCACCCAACAACCGCATCCCGGCGATCGTCGATCCGCAGGGGCCGGGCGGCCGCCCGATCTCGGTGTTCGAATCCGGAGCGATCCTGCTCTATCTCGGCCGCAAGACCGGCAAGCTCTATCCGGCCGACGAGCGCGGCCGCGTCGAGGTCGAGCAATGGCTGATGTGGCAGATGGGCGGTCTCGGTCCGATGGCCGGGCAGGCGCATCACTTCCGCCAGTACGCGCCCGAGAAGATCGCCTACGCGATCGAGCGCTACACCAACGAATGCAACCGCCTCTACGGCGTGATGAACAAGCGGCTCGCCGACCGCGAGTTCCTTGCCGGCAGATATTCGATCGCCGACATCGCCTGCGTCGGCTGGGTGAGCCTGTGGGAACGCCAGGGACAGAACATCGACGAGTTTCCCCACCTCAAGCGCTGGCTGGAGACGATGCTGGCGCGTCCGGCCGTCCAGCGCGGGAAGGCGCTGACGGTCGCGGAGGCGGCGAAGGTCGATATGCGCGATCCCGAGGTGCAGAAGGTGCTGTTCAATCAGCGGGCGCGCTGAACGGAGCGGTGCGCGCCCTCGGCCGCCGCCTCGCGCGTCCAGGTCTCGCTGTTGCACAGCGCCATGACGCAGCCCTCGACCACCAGGCTCGTCGGTGTCTTGAGCGTCATGCTGCCCGAGTATGTCTTGCCGCGATCGGTGCTGTAGACGGAGCCCACCCACTTGTCGGCCGTGCCGGCCGGATGCATGCCGCTGACGACCTGCACGCCGACGAGCGGCCGGTTGCGTCGCGACGCGTCGGCGTTGTTGGCGTCGGTGCGCGGACGGCCGGTCGCCGGATCGTTCGCGTCGCGCAGCCAGATGATCGTTCCGCACAGCGCGCCGCCGCAGTCGCCCACGCGCACCTTGGCGCGGCCTCCCTGTGTAAGCCACGTGCCGCTTGGATCGCCCGCGAAGGCGAGCGGGGCGGCCGCGAGCGTGAGGAGGCCCGCGAGCGCGCCGGCGCGCAGCGCGTGGCGGCACGAACGCGCGGAGGCGCGGGATTTCGAAGCGGCGGGCAGCAGGGTGAACATCATGGAGAACCTGTCTGGTGAGGGCGAAGATCTATACCGAGGAGGACCTGGGAGCCAAGGACACGCCCGGCTCTGCCCGGACTTGATCCACAGGCTTCGCGCCGCAAGTGCCCCCCTTGCGTCAACAAGCGGGCGCGTCGGCCTGCAGCCGTTCGGCACGATGGTTATCGCTGCGTCAACCGGGAGGGTCACGGTTCCATCGGCGCAGCGGAGAAAAGCCGGAAAATGCGGCGCTTCTATGCTTAAGCGACGGTTGCGCCGATCGTGACCGCGGCGGCGTTCACGCCCGATTCATCGCGACGCTTAAATCACGATTCAAATTTTCATTTGAACATTGCGGCACCCGATCGGGCTTCGGTCGGGACGAGGAGCGCGATGCAGAACGCACGCGCCGGGGCAAAAAGGCCAGGGGAGGCCACAATGGCTCGTTTGGAAGTTCAGGACTTGGAGGCGGCGGCGCTCGGCGAGAGCAACGCCGCGGAGGACATCTTCTTTCAGCTCGGCATGATGTATTCGACCGGAAGTTCCGTCCCGGCCGACTACGTCACCGCGCACAAGTGGTTCAACATCGCGGCGATGCGCGGCCACAAGGACGCGATCCGGCTGCGGCGCGAGATCGCCGAGATGATGTCGGAAACCGAGATCGCCGCCGCTCAGCGCGCCGCGCGCGACTGGCTCAGGCATTGACCCGGTTGCATGCGTCGGGGCGCGTCGCGCCCCGACGCGTTGAACGACCCACGCGACCGCCGCATGCCGGCCACGGTTGTGGCGGCCGGCGCGACGTTTGACCCGACCCCCGGACCGGCCGTTCTTGCCAAGGCACCGGGTGTCGGGCATATGGGCAGCGACGGAGACGTGGCCGAGTGGCTGAAGGCGGCGGTTTGCTAAACCGTTATACGGTCTAAAGCCGTATCGAGGGTTCGAATCCCTCCGTCTCCGCCACGAACGCGCAAGACCTCCACGCCTTCGGCGGTTCCGCCGCAATCGGCCCTTTCTTCGCTCCGGCGGATGATCGCGGCCGGTGCCGAGGCGCGTCGAACGGTGATCCGCCAGTAGCCCCGGGCGACTCGCACGCGCGCCGCCGTTCTCGCGCGTCTGCCGCTTCGAGCGGAACCTCCGCGCCGGGCGGACGTTTACGTTCCGCTCTTGAACCTTCGCGCGGCGTCGAAACGGTCGCATGTCGCTTCGGTGAGCGAGCGAGTCGGCCGGCGCGGAGGTCCCCGTCACCCCGTTCCTGCCGCGGCGGTGAAAGCGTTCAGCCGTGTCCCTCTCGCCTGCTCCCGCGTTCGTCATCCGCGCCTGCCCGCACCGACGTGTCCCCGCGCATGTCGCGGGAGAAGTTCGCCGCGGCGGCATCGGATGACAGCGATGAATGGCTCGCAAGTGCAGAGGTCCTGAACTACCGCCGTAAAGCGAACTCCACCAGGAGATGGAGCGACGCGGCGGGGAGGAAGGGAGGTCGTCGTGGGCAACATCATTTGGATCATCGTCATCGGCTTTGTCGCCGGCCTCATCGCGCGCTTCATCTCGCCGGGGCCGAGCAATCCAAGCGGGTTCATCCTGACGACGATCCTCGGCATCGTCGGCGCATTCGTCGCCACGTTCATCGGCCAGACGATCGGCTGGTATCGGCTCGACCAGGGTGCAGGCCTGATCGGCGCGACCGTCGGCGCGATCGTCGTCCTCTTCGTGTGGAACAGGCTCGTTGCTCATCACGTGATCCGCGATCCGGGTGTGCCGACCGGCGCCGGCGGAACGCCGACGCGGCGCTGGCTCTAGGCGCTCCCCGAACGCCGCATCCGGTTCGCCGGATGATGCTCAGGCCGGGCAGACAGGACGCTTCGCTCGTTTTGAAGCGTCATCGCCGGCTGGCGCACATCGGCCGGCAGGACTGCCGTCCGGCACGCGCCGTTTCGCCCGCGCGTTGGGCGATGTGGCGCAAGCCCACAACAGCGAGCAGGAGGCCACAATGGGACTTCTCGACGTTCTCAGGGGAATGCAAAACGGCCCGCGCGGCGAGCGCCAGCCGCAAGCGAGCAGCAGCGGCGGGATGTCGCCGATGATGATGGCCTTGCTGGGCCTGCTCGCCTACAAGGCGGTGAGCGGCGGTCTCGGCAACATGCTTGGCGGCCGTACGAATACGTCGGACAGCGGCAATCGTCCGGCTCCGACGCCTTCGGGCGACGCGGCGCCAGCCGGCGAGGGAACGCAAGGCGGTCTCGGCGGTCTGCTCGGCGGACTGCTGGGCGGCGCAGGAACGGGCAGCCGACCGGGCGGAAGCCTGGGCGACATGATTCCGGGCGGGCTGGGCGGCCTACTCGGTGGCGCGGCGTCCGACTCCGTCCTGAGCGGTGGGCTCGGCAATCTCCTCAAGGACCTGGAGAACAGCGGCCACGGAGACAAGGCGCAATCGTGGGTGAGCACCGGCGAGAACAAGCAGATCGCACCGAACGAGCTCGAGTCGGCCGTCGGAGCCGACACGATCGATGCGCTCGGCCGGCAGACCGGCATGAACCGCGATGACCTGCTCAGGGGGCTCAGCCAACATCTGCCCGAATTCGTCGACCGGCTGACACCGCAGGGGCGAGTCCCGACCGAGGAAGAAGCGGCCAGCATGGGCTGAGCCGCGCCGCCTCGTCCTCGAGAGGTCTTCAAGGGCGCCGGCGTAAAGCTCCGAGAGCGAACGTTCGTCGTGCCGTCCGGGCCATTGCGCACCCTGAACCCGTCAGCGGTGACGTTGCGGGATCCGGTCTCTCTCGGCCCGCACAGGTCGGCATGTCCCGGAAAATCCTGAACGCACGCTGCTCGGCGCCGACGAGCGTGCGATGGCGATGCCGAGCAGCGTTGCGGTCCAACCATCGGACTCTCTGCGCTCACCGCGTCCGTGCGATGAAAATTTCCATGCACATCCTGCCGGTCAGGTTCGGCCAACGCGCGGGTTCGCCGCGCGTCGCCTCGCTGCTAACATGATTGCGTTCAAAAAAGGCCGGTAGCCTCAGGGAGGACATCATGAAGACAGTTCTACGGGGCGCCGTCTCGGCGCTCGCTCTGTCGTTCGCGTCGCTGGCCTCGGCTCAACCCGCACAGCAACCGCCGGGGAATCTCGAAAAGCTCTCCGAGTTCAGGAGCACCGGGACGCCACTCGAGCTTCCGCAGGTGCCGCAGGGCGGCGCAAAGGCGGCCGCCCTGGCCAAGAACCTCGCCCGCATCAAATTGCCCCGCGGTTTCCACATCGGCCTCTACGCGATCGTGCCGGATGCGCGGCACATCGCCGTCGGACCGCAGGGCGTCGTCACCTTCGTGGGCACGCGCAAGACCAAGCTCTACGCCGTGACTGACCGCGACAAGGACCGGGTCGCCGACGACGTGAAGGAATTCGCGCCCTCGATCACCTTCAAGATCCCGAACGGCGTCTGCTTCTCGCGCGACGGCATGCTCTATGTCGTCGAGCAGAACCGCGTGCTGGTGTTTCCGGCCGCCGAATTCTTCTACGAGGGGCCCGACGTCGCCGCGTTCGTGGTGGTCAAGCAGGGCGAACTCATCCCGGCCGACGCGGAATCCTACAATCACACCGCGCGCGTGTGCCGCGTCGGTCCGGACAACAAGCTCTACGTGACGCTCGGTCAGCCGTTCAACGTCCCGCCGGCGGCGCGGCTCGACGAATTCAAGAAGTACGGCATCGGCGGCATCATCCGCATGGACCAGGACGGCAAGAACCGTGAGATCTTCGCCTCGGGCATCCGCAATTCGGTCGGCCTCGATTTCAATCCGAAGGACAAGTCGCTCTGGTTCACCGACAACCAGGTCGACGGCATGGGCGACGATATCCCGCCCGGCGAGCTCAACCGCGCCGACAAGCCGGGCATGAACTTCGGCTTCCCGTGGTACGGCGGCGGCAAGGTCCGCACCGTCGAGTACAAGGACCAGACGCCGCCGGCGGGCATCACGTTCCCGCAGGTCGAGATGGTGGCGCATGCCGCCGACCTCGGCATGACGTTCTATCCGGGACAGATGTTTCCGGCGAAGTATCGCGGCGGGATCTTCTCGGCCCAGCACGGATCGTGGAACCGCACCGTGCCGGTCGGCGCGCGCGTGATGTTCACGAGCCTCAAGGAGGACGGCACGGCGGACAAGACCGAGCCGTTCGCCGAGGGCTGGCTGACCGACAACGGCGAGTATCTCGGCCGACCGGTCGACGTCGCGCAACTGCCGGACGGCTCGCTGCTGGTGTCGGACGATTTCGCCGGCGCGCTCTACCGCATCTGGTACGACGGCCGCTGATCCGAATGGTTCTCGTCGGGGCTGGCCCTGGCCGGCCCCGGCGGGCGCCCGTCTCGACCGCAGGAATGGAATCCGAACGATGAGACGCGCACTCCGCCGCATCGCGCGGCCGGTTCTCGCCGTGATCGCATTGGCGGCCTCGGCGTGCGCCGCATTCGCCGGCGATCCGGCCGCCGGCCGGCGCAAGGCGATCGCCTGCCAGACGTGCCATGGCCTCGATGGTCTGTCGAAGATTCCCGATGCGCCCAATCTCGCCGGCCAGCCGGAGCCCTATCTGATCAAGGCGATCGGTGAATTCCGCTCGGGTGTGCGCAAGAACGACATGATGACGATCGTGGTGCAGAACCTCAAGGATGAGGACATCGCCGATCTCGCCGCCTACTATGCCTCGCTCGAAATCTCCGTCAAACAAACGCAGTAGAGCCGGTCTCGATCGGCCTGACCGGTCCGTTGCGGCCGGCAGCGCGGGTCCGCCCGGGGAAATCCGAGCGCGAAGGGGCGTGGCGCATTGACGCTGTGATGCAAAGCCCGATCCGCTTGTGGTAGCAGTCCCGGTACGGGAGGACCGGGGTCGGGACGCGTCCGGCCTCCCGCGCCGATGTTCAGAGGAACCAGCCCATGTTCGAGAAAAGCCTTCTGCCGCAGACCCGCTGGGCCGTTTTCGCCCTCGCCGCAGCCGCCTTCACGGGCGCCCTGACCCAGCCGGCGGCGAGCCAGCAGTCGGTCGAGGAGTTCTACAAGGGCAAGCAGATCGACATGATCATCGGCTATTCGCCGGGCGGCACCTACGACCTCTACGCCCGCCTCGTCGCCCGCCACCTCGGCGACCACATCCCCGGCAAGCCGACCATTGTGCCGCGCAACATGCCGGGCGGCGGCAGCCGGACGGCCGCGGCCTACGTCTACAAGGTGGCGAGGCAGGACGGCACCGTTCTGGCGACCGGGGACCAGTCGCTCTCGGTCGAACAGGCGATGGGCGATCCGGCGCTGACCGTCGACACGACGAAATTCATCTATATCGGCAATCCCAATGCCGAGAACAACACGACCGTCACCTGGTACACGTCGGGCATCAAGACGATCGAGGATGCCAAGCAGAAGGAAGTACCGGTGGGCGCCACGGGCGGCAGCACGTCCTCCCAATATCCGAAGGTGATGAACGCGCTGCTCGGCACCAAGTTCAAGATCGTGATCGGCTATCCGGGCGGCAACGACATCAACCTGGCGATGGAGCGCGGCGAGGTCGCGGGCCGCGGCTCCAACAGCTGGGCGTCGTGGAAGGCGACCCGGCCCGACTGGCTGCGCGACAAGAAGATCAACATCCTGGTGCAGATCGGCTTGAAGAAGGCGCCCGACCTGCCGGACGTGCCGCTGCTCATCGATCTCGCCAAGAACGACGAGGATCGCGCGGTGCTCAAGCTGGTCTCCGCGTCCGGAACCATCGGGCGGCCGATCTTCACGACGCCGAACGTCCCGGCCGAGCGGGTGGCGGCGCTGCGCAAGGCGTTCGACGAGATGGTCAAGGACCCGGCGTTCCTCGATGACGCCCGGAAAGGCAAGTTCGACATCACCCCGGTCTCGGGCGAGGAATTGCAGAATCTGGTCGCCGACATCGTGGCGACGCCGAAGCCGGTGGCCGAACGGCTTGCCAAGATCATCGGCGGTGTCGGGGAACACACCGGCCGATGAACGCGACTTCGACCTCGCGCGCGCTGCGCGCACGGCACGACGAGAGCGACCGGCTCGCCGCCGAAATCGCCGCCGCCACGCGCATCCTGGTGATGGAGCAGATCCTCGACTACAGCGGCCATCTCTCGGCGCGCGTGCCGGGGCGCGACGCCTTCCTCATTCAGCCGGGCGCCGACTCGCGCGCCCAGCTTGCGCCGGAGGCCATGCTGCTCGTCGACTACGACGGCCGGGTGATCGAAGGCGACGGGAAGCCGCCGTCGGAATTGCCCATTCATCTCGAGATCCTCAAGGCGCGGCCCGACGTGCAGGCGGTGCTTCATTGCCATCTCGAGGTCGCCATCGCCTTCACCATGATGGAGGGGGTCACGCTCAAACCGATGCGCGCGCGCGCCGTGCGCTGGGAGAGCGGCATTCCGACCGATCCCGATCCCAGCCACATCAAGCTGCCGGAGCAGGGGCGGGCACTCGCCAAGACGCTCGGACCGCATCACGCGGCGTTGATGCGCGCGCACGGGCTGGTGCTGGTCGCCGAATCCGTGCCGGCGGTCGTCGTCGACGCCGTCCATTTCAAGGAGAATGCGAACGCGCTGCTGCAGGTGCTGCAGGCCGGCCGCGAGCCGCTGCCGTTGACCAAGGCCGAGATGGAACAGATCAATCGCCACGAAATGCGCGAATTCCACGTGGCGAAGCTCTGGAACTACTACGTGCGCAAGGCGGTCGATTCCGGCGTGGTGCCGGCAGGCTGGGGACTCGTGCATCAGGCCTGATCGGCAGGCCTCAGGCCGGCGCGCCGGCCACGATCCTGCGCACCTCGGTGCGCGACAGAAGCTCGTCGAAATAGGCGATGGTGCGCACGAGGCCCTCGCGCAGCTGCGTGCGCGGCGCCCAGCCGAGCAGGTCGTTGGCGCGCGAGATGTCCGGCCGGCGCCGGCGCGGGTCGTCCTCGGGCGAGGGCCGGTGCACGATGCGCGAACGCGAGTTCGTGAGCTCGATCGTCAGCGCGGCGAGCTCGAGCATCGAGAATTCGTCCGGATTGCCGATGTTCACCGGCCCGGTGGCGTCCTCCGGCGTCGCCATCAGGCGCACGAGGCCCTCGATCAGGTCGTCGACGTAGCAGAACGAGCGCGTCTGCGTGCCGTCGCCATAGATGGTGATGTCGCGTCCGAGCAGCGCCTGGACGATGAAGTTCGACACCACGCGGCCGTCGTTCGGGTGCATGCGCGGCCCGTAGGTGTTGAAGATGCGCGCCACCTTGATGGCGAGGCGGTGCTGACGCCAGTAGTCGAAGAACAGCGTTTCGGCGCAACGCTTGCCCTCGTCGTAGCACGAGCGCGGGCCGATCGGATTGACGTTGCCCCAGTAGTCCTCCGACTGCGGGTGCGTGTGCGGATCGCCGTAGATTTCCGAGGTCGAGGCCTGCAGGATCCTGGCCCGGAGCCGCTTGGCGAGCCCCAGCATGTTGATGGCGCCGTTGACGCTCGTCTTGGTTGTTTGTACCGGATCGTGCTGGTAGTGCACGGGCGAGGCCGGGCAGGCGAGGTTGTAGATCTGGTCGACCTCAACGTAGAGCGGGAATGTCACGTCGTGGCGCAGCAGCTCGAAGCGCGGGTGGGAGAGAAGGTGCTCGATGTTGTGCCGCGTGCCGGTGAAGAAGTTGTCGACGCAGAGGACCTCCGCGCCGTCGGCGAGCAGGCGCTCGCACAGATGCGAGCCGAGAAAGCCCGCTCCTCCCGTCACGAGGACGCGTTCCGCCAGATGTCGCTGCATCGTGTCCCGATCCTTCCCCCGGAGGCCGGCCATTCTTGCTGGGAATTGCCGCGGTTGTCGACCCGGTTTGCGCCGGAATCCTCCGCGCCCCGGGGGGCCATGCGGGGCCGGTGGGCGGCATAAGGCGGCGTGATGCAGGCTGACGATCCCGTCAACGAGCTGCTGGCGCTGCACGCCGCCGGGCGTTTTCCGGACATGGAGAGCCGGGCGCGGACGCTGCTCAAGTCCTTTCCGGGCCGCGCGGTCCTGCACGAGCTCCTCGGCATCGCGCTCTCGGCGCAGGAGCGGCACGCCGAGGCGCTGCCGCAGCTCGAACGCGCGGCGCGGCGCGAGCCCAGGGACGCGCAGTTCTGGGAGAACCTCGCGCTCTGCCAGCGCCAGCTCGAGCGCTTCGCCGATGCGGAGGCGAGCCTGCGCCGGTCGCTGGCGCTGCGCCCTTTTTCCGTCGAGACGCTCAACGCGCTCGGCAGCGTGCTCAACTCGCTCAAGCGGCGCGAGGAGGCCGAGGAGGTGCTCCGCCGCGCGCTCGCGATCAACCCGCACCACGCCGCCGCGATCTTCAATCTCGCCAACACGCTGCGCGACCTCGGCCGGATCTCCGAGGCCGAGGCGTGCTACCGCTGCGCCATCGCGATCAATCCCCTCGATCCGGCGCCTTACGCCAACCTCGGCCTGCTGCTGCGCGACGTCGCTCGCTTCGAGGAGGCGTATGCGGCCGCGAAGCGGGTCGTCGAACTGGTGGGCAACCGGCCGGCCGGGAACGCCGACAGCGTGGGTGAGGTGCTCGACGTCGCCGGCAGCGTGTTCGCCGGCAGCGGGCACTACGGCGAGGCGGTGCGCATCTTCAAGCACACGAAGGGCTACGAGAAGTCGCTGTCGCGGGCGCTGACGGCGATTTCGGTGGCGCGCGGCGCCTGCGACTGGGAATTCGCCGCCGCGCTCGAGCAGCATGTCGCCAGGACCCCTCCCGCCGCATGGGCGCGCTGCGACTGGTCGCCGTTCACCCTGCTGATGATGGCGCGCACGACGCCGGCCGACCAGCTCGCGGCGGCGAGCGGCTACGCGCGCCAGTTCGTCGCCGCGCCGGTCGCCGCGCCGCGCGCCGACGCCTCGGCGACGCGGCGCTTGCGCATCGGCTACCTGTCGGGCGACCTGCGCGACCACGCGGTCGCCTATCTCGCGGTGCGCGCCCTCGAGCTGCACGACCGCGAGCGATTCGAAGTCGTCGCCTACGACTATTCGCCGCCCTCGAAGAGCGATTTTCGCGCGCGGCTCGAACAGGCGTTCGAACGCGTCGTGCCGCTGCACGACATGTCGAACCGGGAGGCGGCGCAGCGCATCGCGGACGATGGATGCGATATCGCGGTCGATCTCACCGGCTGGACCCAGCGCACCCGCGCGCCGATCCTCGGCTATCGGCCCGCGCCGGTCCAGGCGCAGTGGCTGGGCTATCCCGGCACGCTCGGGGCGCCGTGGATCGACTACGTGTTCGCCGACAGCGTGCTCATCCGCCCGGGCGAAGAGAAGCATTTCTCGGAAAAGATCGTTCGCCTGCCGTCGACCTACCAGCCGAACGACGATCGCCGCGCGGTGGGGCCGGCGCGGACGCGCAAGGACGACGGCCTGCCCGAGGACGCCTTCGTCTTCTGCTCGTTCAACCAGGCCTACAAGATCACGCCGGAGGTGTTCGACGTCTGGATGAATTTGCTCAAGGCTGTCGAGTGCTCGGTGCTCTGGCTGCTGCGCCAGGACCCGGAGGTCGCCGAAGCCTTGCGGCGGCGGGCGATCGCACAGGGCGTGGCCGCCGAACGGCTGGTGTTCGCCCCCTTCGTGACCAATGCCGAGCACCTCGCGCGCATCCGCAACGGTGATCTCGCGCTCGACTGCTTCCCGTACGGCTCGCACACGACGGCAAGCGACGCGCTGTGGGCCGGGGTGCCGCTCATCGCGCTCGCCGGCGACACGTTCGCCTCGCGCGTGTCGGCGAGCATCCTCACCGCCGCCGGACTGCCGGACCTTGTCACGACCTCGCTCGAGGACTATGCGGCGCTCGCGCTGCGGCTCGCGACCGACGTGGAAGAGATGCGACGGATTCGGTCGCGCATCGACGCCTGCCGTCGCGACGCGCCGCTGTTCGACACCGCGGCGTTCACGCGCGGGCTCGAGGCCGCCTATACGGCGATCTGGGAACGGCACGCGGCGGGGCTTGCGCCGGACCATCTGGACATTCGCTGATGGGTCGCTCCGCTTCTTCGCCGCACGGATAAGCCGATGCGCATCGCCTTCCTCGACGCCAGCCTTGCCGATCTCACCGCCGATGCGCCTTACGAGCGGCCGGTCGGCGGCAGCCATTCCGCCATGTTCTACCTTTCCGTCGAGCTGGCGCGGCTCGGCCACACGGTGGCGATCGTCAACGGCACGTCGGCGCCGGGCGAGTATCGGGGCGTCGCCTGCGTGCACCATCGCGAGGGGCTGACCGCGCAGTATCTCAACGGTTTCGACGTGGTGGTCGCGCTCAATTCGGCCTGCGGGGCGACACTGAAGCGGGAGATCGGCGTGCGCGTTCCGCTCGTGCTGTGGAACCAGCACGCCTTCGACCAGCCGCCGGTGCAGGAGCTGCACCGCCTGCGCGAGCGCAAGACGTGGGCCGGTTTCGCGTTCGTGAGCCAGTGGCAGCTCGACACCTTCGTCGAGAAATTCTGGGTGCCGCGCGAGAAGAGCATCGTGCTGCGCAACGCGGCGGGGCCGGCCTTCGCCGGGCTGCCGCCCGCCGTTCCGTGGTTCGCGCGGGGTGCGGCGCCGGTGCTCGTCTACACGAGCACGCCGTTCCGCGGGCTCGATGTCCTGCTCTCCGCATTCCCGCTCATCGGCGCCGCGATCCCGGACGTGCGCCTGCGCGTCTTCTCCAGCATGGCGCTCTATCAGGTGCGGCCCGAGGACGACAAATACCGCGAGCTCTATGCGCGCTGCGCGGCGACCGAGGGCGCCGAATACGTCGGCCCGGTCGGCCAGGCGCGGCTGGCGCGCGAGCTTGCCGAGGCTGCCGCGCTCGCCTATCCGTCGACCTTCGCCGAGACTTCGTGCATCGCCGTGATCGAGGCCATGGCGGCGGGCGCCGCGGTGTTCACCACGCGTCTCGGCGCCTTGCCGGAGACCGCCGGCGGATTCGCCAGCATGGTCGATCCGTCCGACGATCGGACGAAGCTCGCCGGAAGCTTCGCCGGCATGGTGGCGGACGCGCTTGCGGAGATGCGGCGCGAATCGGCTGCCGCGGCGGAGAGGCGCGAGGCGCAGCTCGCCTTCATCAGACAGAACTACCTCTGGCCGGCGCGGGCGGCCGAGTGGCAGGCGTGGCTCTCGAGTCTACTCGCGGCGTGACCGGCTGATCCATCATCGGCGCTTCTCGTCCATCACGACGCGCGCGCGATTGTCGATACCGATCAGAAAATCACGGTTTTCCATGCGCCGTATCTGATCCACTTATCGGTAATCTCGAATTCTTATTCGATCAGATAAACTGAGCTTCTGATGCGATCACGCAGCGCGATTGCGTCGGCCTGGCGCGTTGTCGCGAGGTATTTTGTTCCTGCTATCCTATTGGAATTGCGCGTGTTTTTTCGGTTACACCCATCAGAAAATCGAACGCTCGGTGCTGTGGGAAGGGCGCTTCGTTGTTGTGCGCGAAATCATGCGAGCTAATCTGAAAGTGCGACGGAGGGGGGCAACCCCGGGTCGCCCCGGCTGTGATTCTGATTCCCGAGAGAATGTGGAACACCACAAGCGGGAATCAGAAAGTCAGGCGGTGCGGGGACAAGGGGACCTTCCAGGGTGCTCGCACCCGGCGGAGACGGACCCTCCCACCAGAAAATTGGAGGTTCGATATGAAGATGGTGAAAAGCCTACTCCTCGGTTCCGCGGCGGGCATCGTCGCGGTTGCCGGGGCGCAGGCTGCCGATCTTCCCGTCAAGGCCGCGCCGGTCGAATACGTGAGGATCTGCAGCCTGTATGGTGCGGGCTTCTTCTACATGCCGGGCACCGACACTTGCATCAAGATCGGCGGCTATCTGCGGTCGCAATACGACTGGAATGCGTTCGGCGACGGGAAGGTGTTTTTCAACGACAACAACAATTCGCACGAGACCCGCACCGAGACCAATCCGCACTCGTTCCGTCATCGAGCGGTGATCACCGTCGACACCCGCACGCAGACCGAGTACGGCACGCTGCGCTCCTACATGGCGGTGGGCGGCCAGCAGACGACGCCGACCGACACCGGCATCTCGCTGTTCTTCAACCGCGCGTTCATCCAGTTCGCGGGGTTCACCACCGGCCGGGCCGTGTCGTTCTACGACTTCCTCAGCCTCGATCCCTATTCCTACAACAACACGGCGCTCGTCAGCAGCACCGGCGCGCCGGGCATCAACGTGTTCGCGTACACGTGGCAGCTCGGCAACGGCGTGTCCGCCACGATCTCGGCCGAGGACGGCGGCTTCGGCACCGAGGGCACGAGCGGTCGCGGGCGCAGCCCGGTGAACGTCTTCACCGTTGGCGGGGTCGTGCCCCTGACGGGAGCTGCGCCGGGTTCGCCGCTTCAACTCGGCGTCGTGACGCTCGATCCGGTCGGCAACCGCGCTCCCGACATCGTCGGCGCCCTGCGCATCGACCAGGCCTGGGGCTCGGCGCAGGTCATGGCGGCCGGCCATGACGCGAGCGGCGGCTACTACGGCGGGTTCCCGGGCTCGACGTTGAACGGGCATCCGGACGACGTCTGGGGTTGGGCCGCCGGCGTCGGCCTGCTGCTGAAGAATCCGCTCGGGTTCGGCGCGGGCGATACGTTCGCGACCCAGTTCAACTTCGAGTCCGGCGCGGTCGGCTATCTGACCACGTACAAGGGCGGATGGCTGCACTACGGCAGCGGCAACAGCGTCGGGTTCGGCTCGGCCATCGATGCGGTGTTCTCGGGAACATCGTTCGCCGATCCCAATGCGAGCGAGGTCGAGCTGGTCGACGGCTGGGGCTTCGGCGCTGTCTATGAGCACGTGTGGGGCCCGAAGTGGCGCACGTCGCTCTACGGCGGCTACAGCAAGGTGATGTACGGCGACGCCGCCAGGAACATCTACTGCACGGGCAATCCGAACACGACGTTCGTTGCTGGGGATCCGATCGTCGCGGCGCGTGTCTTCGCCGCAACGAACTGCGACCCCGATTTCAGCTGGTGGCAGGTCGGCTCGCGGACGCAGTGGAATCCGGTGAAGGATCTCGATATCGGCGTCGACGTGCTCTACACGCAGTTGAACACGGCGAATGCCGGAAACGCCGTTCTGCTCGCGAACGGCGCGCGGCCGGCGGGGCCCTACAACATCGAAGATCAGAACGACTGGACGTTCATCTTCCGCATGCAGCGTAACTTCCTGCCCTGATCGTCGCGACAAGCGACACGCCTTCGACCCCCGGCGGGCGACTGCCGGGGGTTTTCTCTTTTTGTCGCCGGTGATCTCGAGACGATCTCCGCCGCGGAAGCAAAGTCGGCGCGCGTCGAGCCTAACGCTGGGTCATCGCTCCGCGCCCGCCGGTCGATGCACGAACGGCGATCGGGCGTCGGCGCACGGCGCGCAAGATTCTCCCGCCGGATCAATCCATTTGCACGCCCGGACGGGCGCGTCGGACGCGCCGAGTCCACCGCCTGCCAGCCCGTTGGTATGACCGTGCTGTTTTTGCCACAGCCGTTTGGAAACCGCTCACCTGCGACCAAACGGACAGCCATCGTCCATTGCGCGGGGAAATCGATGTTTATACGATTTTAATGTCGGAATCGATGGAGTTGATGTCGACGTTATGTCCGGCCGATCGGAAATATTCTCCGATAATGCCAAAGGCATCAATGTTGATGTCAATTTTAGGTCGGTGGGCACGGGGGAGGGGCGAAACCCTCCCGCAAAAAATTTGGAGGGTTCCCTGATGACAGTGATGAAAAGCCTACTCCTCGGTTCCGCGGCGAGTCTCGTCGCGGTGGCCGGGGCGCAGGCGGCCGATCTTCCCGTCAAGGCCAAGCCGGTCGAGTACGTGAAGGTCTGCAGTCTGTACGGTGCGGGCTTCTTCTACATGCCGGGCACGGACACGTGCATCAAGCTCGGCGGCTACCTGCGGACGCAATACGACTGGGGTGGCGCTGGCGACGGCCTGTCCTACTTCCAGGACGCGAATGCCCGCGAGACGCGCACCGACACGAATCAGGCCTCGTTCCGCCACCGCGCCGTGTTCACGGTCGACACGCGCACCCAGACGGAATACGGCACGCTGCGCTCCTACGTGGCGTTCGGCGGCCAGCAGACGACACCGAACGACACCGGCATCTCGCTGTTCTTCAACCGGGCGTTCATCCAGTTCGCCGGGTTCACGACCGGCCGCGCGGTGTCCTTCTACGACTTCATGAGCTTCGACCCGTACTCATACGCGCACGCGCGGCTGCTGAGCAGCACGGGCGCGTCGGGCATCAACGTGTTCGCCTACACGTTCCAGCTCGGCAACGGCCTGTCGGCCACGATCTCGGCTGAGGACGGCGGCTCGAGCACGAACGGCGCCAGCGGCCGCAAGCGGTTGGTCGTCGACACGGCGGTCGCCAATTCCATAGGTCCTGGGGTGACGACGCTCGACGCCGCCGGCAACAAGATGCCGGACATCGTCGGCGCGCTGCGCATCGACCAGGCCTGGGGTTCTGCCCAGGTGATG
>CAZIGW010000033.1:0-18886 GCA_964538565.1 uncultured Hyphomicrobiales bacterium
GCGCTCCGGTCGCGGCTGCTGCTTGCAATAGGCCCGGGCCCTCTGTATCAGTGCCCATTCTCCGGGCCGCAATAGCTCAGCTGGTAGAGCACATCATTCGTAATGATGGGGTCGGGGGTTCGAATCCCTCTTGCGGCACCACTACGCGCTGAATTCTCAATCTTAGCGCTACGGCCAGTATCCTCTGCAACGACGACGCTCGAATCTAATCGCGGCGGCCGATTAGTCCGAACGAATCGCCGCCGAGCATGATCAGATTGTGGCGACTGGCGACAGCCGGCCAAAATGGATGTTTGTCCTTTCGCCACAGCTGAATTGGCACCTCCACATCCTCGTCGTGTCGGTGCCGCAAATACAAACGCATATTGGGCACACCCAGGAACCATGGCTCTTGGACAAACATAATGCCAGGGGGTACAGCTTCAGCAGCATTATGGCTCGTACCTCAACAGTCGGATGCCAAACAGTATGGTAGGCATTCCTCATGATGAAAAGTTCGGGTCCCACAAATATCCAATAAAACAAACTCCACGTACTCGATAGAAGGGGCCTCCGCCCCCAAAACAATTCTCTGGCCTCGACATCGAAAGAGTTTGGAATGCCATTGTCATTCGCCGCCACCAAGTGCGCCAAAAGCCCCTTATAGAGCTGGTTCGGCTTGGTGGTGACCTTCAAGGTTGATGTGAGAATAATGGGAGATTCAATCAGCTTCCTTATGCTTTCAAAAAATGCGGCAACCGTCTTGTCCTCGGTTGCGCCCAGCCGATTGTTGCAATCGGCGCAAAGCGTCCTGAATCGAACGCCACCGTTAAACCGGCGGCCGTAGAGAAGGTCTTGGTTCGCAGTGGATGCGGCTAGGTAGCTTCGAGCCTCCCATCGGCCAAAATTCCCGACGGACTCGGGCGGGATGTGGTCGTCGGTCAATTTCGAGTAGCGGCGACAAAGCGCGCACGGTCCGTGTGTGCCATGGATCGGCTGAATGAAGCTATCTGGCCAACGGCGCGCTTTTGGCGGCTTAACTATCATGGCGGTTTGCGACAGGAACTCCGGGCCTAGTTGCTCAAAGGATAGAGCCCGTTCTTTGTGTGACGCATCGGAGTGTTGGATGCACATGCGCATCCGTTTCCTAGCGCATTTTCGCCTACGATTTCTCGCGCGAGTAGGTTAGGTACCAAGACAAGCCGCTTGCTATGGGGCATTGCTATGGTGTCGCAATCGACAATCCTCGGTGCTGCTGGGGAACACTATGTTATGTGCCAACTCCTTCGAAGGGGCATGATTGCGGCCCTCGCTCCCTCGGGGGTACCGAATGCCGACATTGTCGTAACTGACCAAATTGGAGCTCGACTTTGTGCGATTCAGGTCAAAGCGAGGCGTGACATTGGTGCGGATGGAGGTTGGCACATGAAAGCGAAACATGAAGCTATTCGTTCGCCAAATCTATTTTATTGTTTTGTTGATTTCGGCAAATCGGAAACTTCGCCCACTCAGTGCTGGGTTCTACCAAGTGAAGTCGTCGCAGATGCGTTGTACACGACTCACCGCGCTTGGTTAGCGCAACCGGGCAAGAGAGGACAGATGCACAAGGACGGCGAGATGCGTAGGTTAAGACCAAGCTATGAGCATCTTGGGATGGATCGGTTCCGCGATGGCTGGCTAGACCAATACAAGGAAGCTTGGAGCTTGTTACACAATGCTGAGGCGTAGTTCATTTGGCGCCGTGCTCCAATTCAGCCTGAAGGTCCTAGGGGCCATCAGCAGCTAACAAGACACTGTCGTGCGGGCCTCTGCCCGACCCTGCCCGCCGCCTTCGCGAACTCGCGTGCGGTCTCCGTGAGCGATTTGCACGAGTTGGCTGAGAGCACCGGCCCCCTTGGATGCCATTAGGCGGCGAAGGCGGCCGCCACTCGAACAAGGTTGTCGTCAGCCCCCCTCACTCCCACGGCATCAGCGACGCGTGGATCACGTCCGGCACGCCCTTGCCGCCGACCGAGCGGATGGCGAGGTCGACGTCCTTCAGGCCGAAGCGATGCGTCGTCACCTTCTCGAGCGGGAAGCGCTTGGAGGCGAGCTGCGCCAGCGCGAGCTCGCACGCCTTGTAGCTGTGGCCGCGCGCGCTCTTGATGGTGATGAACTTCACCGTGACCTTCTCGAGCGGGAAGTTGGGAAATTCCTTCAGCTCGCCCTGCACCACGATGGTGCCGCCCTTGCGCTTGAGCGCCTCGACGCCGAGCAGGATCGGGATGGTGCCGGCGCCGGCCGTGCAGTCGAGCGCGACGTCGACGCCCTTGCCGCCGGTGATCTCGCGGATGCGCGCGAGCGGATCTTCCTCCTCGACGTTGATCACGTAGTCGGCGCCGAGCTGCTTGGCGACCTCCATGCGGGCGCGGTCCTTCGAGGTGCCGGTGACGATGATGAGCGAGGCGCCCGCCTGCTTGCAGATCACGGTCTGGGAGAGACCCTGCTGGCCCGGTCCCTGGATCAGCACCGAGGAGTTGTAGCCGACGCCGCCGTCGAACAGCGACCATTCGACCCCGTTCGCCATCGGGGTGACGAGGCCGGCGAGTTCCGGCGACACGCCCTTCGGCACGTGATGCACCACGGCGTTCCACGGCAGATAGACGTACTGCGCGAAGCCGCCCCACAGGTGCGGCGCCTTCTCGGCCGAGGTGTAGCCGTAGCGGATGCCGTCCGGGTTGTTGCGCCAGTCGGTGTTCTCGCAGTGGCGGTACTGGCCCTGATGGCACCACTCGCACTTGCCGCACATCACGTAGTGCTCGACGAAGACGAGGTCGCCTTCCCGGAAGCCCTTGCGGCGGGTGAACTCGCGGCCCGCCTTGGCGATGACGCCGATGTTCTCGTGCCCCATGATGACCGGCGCGGTGGTCGGCGGATGGGCGTAGAGCTTGACGTCGGTGCCGCAGATGCCGGCGACTTCCATCTTCATCAGCGCGGCGTCTTCCGGAATGTCCGGCATCGGGAATTCGCGGATCTCGGTCTTGCTCGGGCCCGTCCTCACGGCCGCCAGAACTTTCTCTGCCACTGAAACAACCTCCGGTCGGGGATCGAAATGTCGCCGGCAATCTAGAGCGGAGCCCGGGCCGGTCAAGCGCGGTTTTTTTGGGCGGGGCTGTGTTCAATGCGTCTGTCATGGACGTCGCGCGGGGCGCGGCCCGAATTTCACTTCCCGGACCGGTGCTGCGGCTCGTGCCGGCCGACGCCAGGGACGACCCCGATGACCGGCTCGATGTGTCACCCACCTGCCGCGCTCGAAACACTTCTTCACCTCTCCCATTGGGAGAGGTCGGCGAGCGTAGCGAGCCGGGTGAAGGGCCTTTGCCTCGTTGTGGACCGCAGGTGCCCGCTGCATGTGCCCTAACCCCTCACCCGACTTCCTCCGCTTCGCTTCGGAAGTCGACCTTTCCCGACGGGAGAGGTGAAGGGCCGCGGCGACCGCCGGGAGCGCGGGCGTACGGCTTCTGATAAGCTCATCGAAATGAAAGCCGCCAAGACTCCCCGCTCCTCTCGAACGGCGAATGCGTCCGGCCCGCTCTCCGGCCGCGCGCCGCGCATGCGTTCCCGCGCGCATCCGGACCGCGAGCGCCTTGCGGCGATCTCGCGCGTCCAGGCCTGGACGCGCGAGCGCTTCCGGCTCGGCGAGGAGGCCGCCGTGCTGGTGTCGGAGGTCGCCTGCGCCCTGCCCGGCTGTCCGCCGCTCGAAACCGTCGTGGCCTTCTGGACCGACGCCGAGACGCGGCACCACTTCAAGGTGTTCAAGCCCGTGGCCGAGGTGGTCCCGGCCGATCTTCCCCCGTGGTGGATGAAGGAGGCACTGCGGGCGAGCGAGGATCTCGGCTGCGAATGCTGCGGCTGAGTTCCGCGCTCGAGGCGCGCCGTCCGCGCCGACGCCCGTAATGCAGCGTGAAACGGCGCCGACCCGACGCGCCCGCTCGACGCGCCCCCGCCACCCGACATAGACTGCGCCGCCAACCGCAGACCCATCTGAGATTCCGGAGCGAAGCGCCCCATGGCGGACCTGAAGCTGAGAACAGTCACGCGCACGCAAGGCAACAACCAGGCGCTCAAGGACGGCACCGTCAGGCCGAACACGTTTCAATTCGCCTTCGAGGAGGTCGATCCGCTGATCGCCGCCTTCCGCCGCATGGTGCGCGGGCTCGAGTACGACATCAGCGAGATGGCGATCACCACCTACGTGTGCGCCCGCGCGCACGGCAAACGCTTCACCGCCCTGCCGATCTTTCTGGTGCGGGCGTTCCACCACGGCGCGATTCTCGTCAACACCAGGGCCGGCGTCCGCAGCCCCAAGGATCTCGAAGGCCGCCGCGTCGGCGTCAACCGCGGCTACACCGTCACCACCGGCCTGTGGGCGCGCAGCGTCCTGCAGGACGAGCACGGCGTCGACCTGTCGAAGGTGACCTGGGTGCTCTCGGGCGACGAGCACGTCGCCGAATACGTGCCGCCGCCGAACGTCGTGCCGATCGAACCGGGCCGGAAGATGAGCGACATGCTGGCGTCGGGCGAGCTCGCCGCCGCGATCGGGGTCGAGATCGACCATCCCGACGTGCAGCCGCTCATCCCGAACGCGCTCGAGGCCGGTCTCGCCGCACTGCGCACGCGCGGGCACTACCCGATCAACCACACGATCGTGGTGCGCGACGATCTGCTCGCCGCACATCCGGACCTCGCGCCCGACATCTTCAACGCGTTCGCTGAATCGAAGCGCCTCTACGTCGAGCGCCTCAAGGCCGGCAAGATCGAGAAGCCGACCGCGGTCGACAACGTCCACCGCCGCGTCATGGACATCATCGGCGATCCGCTGCCTTACGGGATCGAACCCAACCGCCGGGTGCTCGAGGATCTCATCCGCCATAGCCTCACGCAGAAGATCATCGACCGGCCGGTCGGCGTCGATGAACTGTTCGCCGCGAACACGCGCGGGATGGTGGGATAGCACGGAATCGTTGGCCGGGCGCAGCGCAGCAGGCGCAGACGAGCCTGCGCAACCTGGGCAAACTCCGCCTGTGGTGCGCTGCGTCAATGGCGCAATACGCCGTGCCATTGCGCCCTGCGCAGAGCCGACACCCGACGGCAGGACGCCATAGCGAAACGTATTGCGCCAAATGAATTTCGTGTCCGCCGGGCGATCTACCCCGCCGTGCCACTCGCCCTGTCCAAAAATTCGAGCAGCCGCGGCGGCGCCGTCTCCTCGGTCTGGCCCTCGACCGGAGCGTCCCAATATTCCGCGCGCGGCAGGCACTCCTCGACGTAGCGCGCCGCCGAGGTCGCGTGCGAGGCGTCGCGGCCCGGAACGACGAGCGCCGGAATGTCGAGGCGCATCAGGTCTTCGGGCTCGGCGCCGGGCGCCGTGTCGCGGTCGAACAGCGTGCGTGCCATGCCGGCGACCATGAGCTTGTAGCGCTCGACGTCGAGCCTGGCGTAGGCGGCGGCGAAATCCGGGTCGCGGCGCAGGACCGAGGCCCACGGCCCGCCGCGCGGGTCGGCGCCGAACGGCTTTCCCTCCTTGCCGGCAAGCTCCGCCACGGCCGCGAGCCCCTGCCGCTGCACGAACCCGAGGTGCTCGGCAAAACGCTGGTGGCTCGAGAGGCGATACTTCGCTCCGCCGACCGGCCAGTAGAGCACCATGCTGAGGGTCGATTCCGGATGAGCGACCGCAAAGGCCATCACCGGGCAGCAACCCATGCAGCCGCCCATCAGGTGTGCGCGCGCGATGCCGAGGTGCTCGAGCAGCCCCTTGCCCTGCGCCACGTAGTGCGCCCAGGTCACGCGCTCGACGCGCCCGCCCGACTGCCCGGTCTCGCGCCGGTCGAACACGATGCAGCGGTAGCGCCGCGAGAGATGCTCGAGCGGCTTGACGCGGGCGTAGACGCCGAGCGCCGACCATTTCTCGATCGTCGCGTCGAAGCCGCCGGGCGAGAACATCAGGAGCGGCGGCCCGGAGCCGATGACTTCGTAGCGGGTGGGGATGCCGTCGATGGTTGCGGTGGGCATGGGGCGGACCGTCAGGATGCGGGCTTGGCGGGAGCGGCGCCCTTGATCTGCCGGGCGGCGCGCACGTCCTCGGCATAGGCCGTGATGGCGTCGAGCGCGATGCGGGCGACGTTGGCGTAGTTCTCGACCTTGGAATCGATCGACGAAGCCGCATACCCGATGGCGGCGTTGGCCATGCGCATGCGCCCGTCGAGCCAGGGGCCGCCGCCGAAGCCGCCGATCACCGGGATCGACACGGCGCGCACCACCTCCGGGCCGACCACCGGGCCGGAGTTGGTGAAGTCGAGCAGCGAGGCGCCGGCCGCCTCCAGGCGCTTGGCCTCCTCGACGAGCTTGGCGGTTATCTGCGGCGGGACCTGCACGCCCGCCTGGGCGCTGTACTGGATGCCGTATTGCAGCGCCGTCTGCGGCGTGATGCCGAACTGGGCGAACACCGGGATGCCGGCCCGGACGATGGCGGTCACCGCCTCCGGGAAGTCGGCCGCGCCGTCGAGCTTGATCATGTCGGCGCCCGCCTCTTTCACCAGCCGGATCGCCGCCCGCACGGCCGAATCGGTGCCCTCCTGCAGCGGCCCGAACGGGAAATCGCAGCTCACCAGCGCGCGCTTGACCCCCCGCCGCACCGCCTTGCAGACCACGATCATCTCTTCCATCGTGATCTCGAGGGGGTTGGGCTGGCCCCAGAGATTGACCCCCACGGTGTCCCCGACCGAGACGATCTCGACCCCGGCGCGGTCGACGATCCGGGCCATCTGATAGTCCCAGGCCACCACGCCGACGATTTTTCGTCCCTCGCGCTTCATCTGCTGAAGCGTTGGAATGGTGACCGACTGGGCTTGATCCATGATGCTCCCCGTTGCTCGGCTGGGCCGCCAGGCGGGTCTTATAGCAACTCGCGCCGCGCCTGGACCACTGTTCTGCCGGAATATCCGGTCGTCGCTCCGGGCCTTCTAGCCGGTTGACGAGACATGGTGCTGCGTCGGACAAAGGGCCCGGCCCGGAGGACGGGGCCGCCCGCCCCTGCCCGCATCGCATCGCCGAACCACAAGGTTGTTCCATGATCATCGACATTCACGGCCACTACACGACCGAGCCGCTGGCGCTCCATCAGTTCCGTGACAAGCAGCTTGCCGGCCTCGCCGACTCGGCGCGCAGGCCGACCTCCACGGATCTCGGCATCAGCGATGAGACGCTCATGAAGAGCGTCGAACCGCAGCTGAAATTCCAGAAGGAGCGCGGCAGCGACCTCACGATCTTCTCCCCGCGCGCCTCCGGCATGGCGCATCATGTCGGCACGGAAGCCGTGAGCATCGAGTGGACACGCATCTCGAACGACCTCATCCACCGCATCTGCACGCTGCTGCCGGACAATTTCGTCGGCGTCGGCCAGCTCCCGCAGTTTCCCGGCGCGCCGATCAAGAACTGCATCCCCGAGCTCGAGCGCATCGTCAACGAGCTCGGCTTCGTCGGCGTCAATCTCAATCCGGATCCGTCCGGCGGGCATTGGTCGGGGCCGCCGATCACCGACAGGTACTGGTATCCGCTCTACGAGAAGCTGTGCGAGCTCGACGTGCCGGCGATGATCCACGTCTCGTCGTCGTGCAATCCGAACTTCCACGCCACCGGCGCGCACTACATCAACGGCGACACGACCGCCTTCATGCAGCTCATCCAGGGCAACCTGTTCAAGGATTTCCCGACGCTGAAGTTCGTCATCCCGCATGGCGGCGGCGCGGTGCCCTATCACTGGGGCCGCTACCGCGGCCTGTGCCAGGACATGAAGAAACCGCCGCTCGCCGACTATCTGCTCGGCAACGTGTTCTTCGACACTTGCGTCTATCACCTGCCGGGCATGGAGCTGCTCACCAAGGTCATCCCGATCGACAACGTCCTGTTCGCCTCGGAAATGGTCGGCGCCGTGAAGGGCATCGATCCGAACACCGGTCACTACTACGACGACACGAAGCGCTACATCGACCAGGTGAAGGCGCTGAACGAAACCGACCGCTACAAGATCTTCGAGGGCAACGCGCGCCGCGTCTATCCGCGCCTCGATGCGCTGTTGACCAAGCGCGGCCACCCCGGCAAGAAGGTCTGAACGCTCCACCAACGCACGCCGCGCACGGCCTGCCTGCGCGGCGTTCTCGCGAAACAAGGGAGGGTCCGCGTGTCCACGCTTCCGCGCCTCAATGGCATCATCCGCGCGCTCGAATCCGGGCATTCGTTCACGCTGTTTGCGCCGTGCGACGTCGAGTCGGCGCTTGCGCTGCAGACCTCGAAATACGACGGCGTCGTGTTCGAGGGCGAGCACAACGGCTGGGACATCCGTTCGCTGCGCGACAGCCTGCAGTATCTGCTCAATCGCGGCCAGATCGCCCGCTCCGGCTCGGTCGCGCCGGCGGTGACCCCGATGGCGCGCATCCCGGCGAACGGCTGCGAGAAGAACCAGTTCCTCGCCAAGCAGGCGCTCGACCTCGGCTGCTACGGCATCGTCTTTCCGCACATCAGCACGGTGGAGGAGGCCTACAATGCCGTCTCGGCCTGCCGTTATCCGCGCCTGAAGAACAAGCCGCTGTACGAGCCGGCCGGCATCCGCGGCGACGGGCCGACGCAGGCGGTGCGCTACTGGGGCATCACCCAGCAGGAATACTACGAGCGCGCCGATGTGTGGCCGCTCGCCCCGCAGGGCGAAATCCTGGTCGTCATCCAGATCGAGGACACGGTCGGCATTTCCAACCTGTCCGACATGCTCAAGAACGTGCCGGGCATCGGCGCGGTGCTGATCGGCGAGGGCGATCTCAGCCAGGAGCTCGGCTATCCGCGCCAGTACGAGCACAAGGTGGTGCTCGACGCGATGGCGCAGATCGTCGACACCTGCAAGAAGCACAACGTCATCGTCGGCCATCCACACGTCGAGGCGTCGAACGCCGAGCGGATCATCAAGGAAGGCTATCGCTTCCTGATGTGCGCGGCGCCACGCAGCTTCGCGACGCTCGAAAAGGCGCGCGCGCTCGCCGGCCGATCGTAGGCGACCGCCATCGGCCCATCCCGGCGGCCGCGGCGAAGCGCGCCGCCGGCGGCCTCCCGGGGTCCGGCGCGCGCCGTCGATGCGAGTGCTAACGCAGTGTTAACCGTGTGTTTATCGCGGCGCGGTAGGACTGCGGTTCGGAATTCGCAGGGGGGAACGCGCGGCGGCGGAGCGCCGGTGCGTTCATCGGGTACGGGGAGGCTCATGAGCCCCGAGAGTCAGGAGCGGGCTGACGCGATCGCCGCCAGCGCGGTGCAGCGCATCCGGGCGCTTGCCCAACCGGCCGACCCTCCCCGCTACGAGCTCTGGTATCGTTATTTCAGCGGCGCGAGCCCGGCGCTCAACGACGTCATCGACGAGATCCTGGCCAAGACGCACACGCTGTCGGCGCGCGATTTCGAACGCGTGTACCGCGAACGCATTCCGCGCGCCCGATTGATCGAGAAGAACGACAGCGTCGGCGCCAAGGTGATCGACGAAATCGCCCAGGTCGGAACCATGATCGAGGCGGCGCTCGGCACGGTCAGGAAGCATTCGAAACGGCTGTCGGACGCGATCGCGCGGCTCGGGCGCTCCCCAGATCCGCAGCAGCTGCGCGGAGTGGCGGAGGCCTTGATCCGCTGCACCAAGGAATCGCGCGAGGCCAATCACGCCCTCGGCCTCCTGCTCAAGGCCTCGCGCGAGGAGATCCGGCGTTTGCAGCAGTCGCTTGAGACTGCCCGGCTCGAAAGCATGACGGACCTGCTCACGTCGCTTCCCACGCGCGAATGCTTTGATCGCACCTTCACCGGGATGGTCGCCGAGGCGGAAACCAACCAGCAGCCGGTCTCGCTGCTGCTGATCGACATCGACTATTTCCGCAAGTTCAACGAGGTGTTCGGGCATGTGGTCGGCGACGAGGTGCTGCGCGTGGTCGCCCTGGCCATCAGGCAGAACATCAAGGGCAAGGACTTCGCCGCGCGCTTCGGCGGCGAGGAATTCGCCGTGGTGCTGCCCGACACGGCGCTGAAGTCGGCGCGCGTCGTCGCCGAGCAATTGCGCAACGCCATCGTCACCAAGGAGCTCAAGAAGGTCGTCACCGGCGAGTCGCTCGGGCGGCTCACCATCTCGATCGGCGTCGCCATGGCGCGCGCCGGGCAGTCCGCCGCCGCGGTGATCGAACGCGCCGAAACCTGCCTGCGGGAAGCGAAGCAGAATGGTCGCAACCAGACCCTGTGTGAGACCCGTTTCGGCGTGGCCGCGGAGGACCCGCCGGTCGCCCGCGTCGCGGCCCGATAGGGAACACAGGCCGACGCGGTCGCACGCCGGCCGTTGTCGCGGACTCATCCGGGCTGAGCAGCCCCGACGCCGGCGCCTCCCTTGGCCGAGGCCGCAGAGCCGGATTCGCCCCACAGGCGCCGGTGCAGCCGGTCGAGCATCAGATAGATCACGGGCGTCGTGTAGAGGGTCAGCACCTGCGAGACGAGCAGCCCGCCGATGATGGTGATGGCGAGCGGCCGGCGCAGCTCGGAGCCCGGTCCGGTGGCGACGAGGAGCGGGATGGCCCCGAAAGCGGCCGCCATCGTGGTCATCAGGATCGGGCGAAAGCGCGCGAGACACGCTTCGTAGATCGCCTGTTCGGGCGAGAGACCGCGCCGGCGTTCGCCGTCGAGCGCGAAGTCAACCAGCATGATGCCGTTCTTCTTGACGATGCCGATCAGCAGGATGATGCCGATGAAGGCGATGACCGACAGCTCCGTCCCGGACACCTGCAGGGCGAGGAGCGCGCCGAGGCCGGCCGAGGGAAGCGTGGAAATGATGGTCAGCGGGTGCGCCAGGCTCTCGTAGAGGACGCCGAGCACGATGTAGACGGCGACGAGCGCCGCGATGATCAGCAACTGCTGGGCGCCGGCGGTCTGCGCGAAGGCGCGCGCCTCGCCGGCGAATTCGGCATGCAGCGAATCGGGCAGATGCAGGTCGCCGACCGCCTGGGTGATCTCGCGCGATGCGGTTTCCAGCGGCGTTCCGGGCGCGAGATTGTACGTGATGGTGACGGCCGGGAACTGGCCCTGATGGTTCACCACCAGCGGGGCGGTCGTCTTGTCGAACCGTGCAACCGCCGACAGCGGCACAGGCGTGCCGCCGCGGCCCGGCACGTAGATGCGGGCGAGGTCGCCGGGATCGCGCTGGTACTGCGGGTCGACCTCGAGAATCACGCGATACTGGTTGCGCTGCGTGTAGATGGTCGAGATCTGCCGCTGGGCGAAGGCATCGTTGAGCGCGCTGTCGATCGCCTGGATCTGCACGCCGAGCCGTGCCGCCGCCTCGCGGTCGATGGTGACGCTGAGCTGCAGGCCGCCCTGCTCGCGGTCGGTGGTGACGTCGACCAGGCCCGGCAGCGCGCGGATCCGCTCGAGTACACGCGGAAGCCAGGATTGCAGCTCCTCGAGATCGGGGTCCCACAGGGTGAACTGGTATTGCGAGCTGCTCTGGCGCGCGCCGACGCGCAGGTCCTGCGCCGGCACCATGAACAGCCGCACGCCCGGGACGTTCGAGAGCTTTCGCCGCAGGCGGTCGACCACCCGCGCGGTGCTGACGCCATGCCGTTCGTCGAGCGACTTGAGGCTGATGAACAGCGTGCCGTGATTGACCGACCCGCTGAATCCCGAACCGCCGACCGAGGCCCCGACGCCGAACACCGCCGGATCCTCCGAGACCATGTCGACGATGCGCTGCTGCAACTCCAGCATGGTCTTGAAGGACACGTCCGGCGACGCGCGCGTCGATCCGAACACGAGGCCGGTGTCGTCCTGCGGAAAGTAGCCCTTCGGGGTCTTGACGAAGAGGTCGACGGTCAACCCGATGGTGGCGAGCAGAACGACGAGGGTGAGGACGCGATGGCGCAGCACGACCGCGAGCGTGCCGGCATAGAAGCGCAGGACCCAGGCAAGCACCGTTTCGACCGTTCGGTCGAGCCGCGAGGCACGCGGGCTCGGCGTGGTGCGGACAAAGTGCGCGCAGATCATCGGCGTGACGGTCAGCGACACGATCGTCGAGATCACGATCGCGAAGGCGAGCGTGACGGAGAACTCGCGAAACAGCCGGCCGACGACCCCGCCCATGAACAACAGCGGGATGAAGGCCGCGATCAGCGAGGCGCTGATCGACACGACCGTGAATCCGATCTGTCGCGCGCCGAGCAGGGTCGCGCGCAGCGGCGAGAGGCCCCGCTCCATGTTGCGGAAGACGTTCTCGATCATGACGATCGCGTCGTCGACCACGAAGCCGACCGAGACCGCGAGCGCCATCAGCGAGAGATTGTCGACCGAGAAGCCGGCCGCCCACATGGCCGCGCAGGTCCCGGCGAGCGAGAGCGGCACGGTGACGCCGGCGGCGATGGTCGGCGTCGCGCGTCGCAGGAACAGAAACACGACCAGCATCACCAGCGCCACCGTGCCGGCGAGCGTCCACTGCATGTCCTCGACGCTGGCGCGGATCGTCTGCGTGCGGTCCGAGAGGATCGAGACGTTGATATCCGGCGGGATCCAGCGCTTGAGCTCGGGCAGTAGCGCGCGGATGCGATCGACGGTTTCGATCACGTTGGCGTCCGCCTGCTTGGTGATGATGAGCAGGACCGCCGGTTGGCGGTTGAACCAGGCGGCCGATTGCGCGTTGCGGGTGGCCTGCACCACGGAGGCGACGTCCGCGAGGCGAACGATGTCGCCGCCCACGGTCTTGACCACGACCTTGCGATATTCGTCGACGCTGCGCAGTTGCGCGTTGGTGCCGATCGTCTCAGCGAGCGAGGCGCCCTCGAAGGCGCCGAGCGGACCGAAGCTGTTGGTGTTGGCGATGGCGGTGCGCACGTCCTCGAGCGAGATGCCGGCCGCCGCGACGAGTCCCGGGTTGACGCGCACTCGGATCGCCGGCTGCTCGGCGCCGCTGACGGTCACGTCGGCGACCCCTTCCACCTGCGAGATGCGCTGGGCGATCACCGTGTCGGCGGCGTCGTAGATCGCGCTCGCCGACAGCGACGGCGACGTCAGCGCCAGAATGAGGATCGGGGCGGCCGCCGGATTGGCCTTGCGGAAATTCGGCAGCGTCGGCAGGTCGCCCGGCAGGTCGGTCGCCGCCGCGTTGAGCGCCGCCCGCACGTCGCGCGCCGCGCCGTCGACGTCGCGGCCGAGGTCGAACTGGACCGCGATGTTGGTCGAGCCCAGGGTGCTGGTCGATGTGATCTCGGTGACGCCGGCGATCTCGCCGAGTCGGCGCTCGAGTGGCGCCGCGACCGTCGCCGCCATGGTGGCGGGGCTCGCGCCGGGCCGGTTGGCGAACACCCGGATGGTCGGGAAGTCGACCGTCGGCAGGCTGGCGACGGGCAGGATCCGATACGCCACCGCGACGACGTGAAAGAGCCCGACCGCGAGCTGCGTCGTCCCGACCGGCCGCATGATGAACGGGTAGGAGACGTTCATCGCCCTACTCCGCGGCGCGCTGCGCGAATTCGGCCGGCGGTACGTCGGGCGGCGGCGCCGGCGGCCGCTGCGGCGGGCGGGCGCCGCCCAGCTTCGCCTTGAGGCGCTCCATCGCCAGGTAGATGACCGGCGTCGTGTAGAGCGTGAGCAACTGGCTGAGAATCAGGCCGCCGATGATGGTGATGCCGAGCGGGAAGCGCAGCTCCGAGCCGGTGCCGCTCTCGAGCGCGAGCGGCAGCGCGCCGAACAGCGCCGCCAGCGTGGTCATCATGATCGGCCGGAACCGCAGCAGGCTCGCCTTGACGATCGCCTCGCGCGGCGCAAGGCCTTCGACGCGCTCGGCTTCGAGCGCGAAGTCGATCATCATGATGGCGTTCTTCTTGACGATGCCCATCAGCAGCACGATGCCGATGAGGGCGATCACCGAGAGATCCTGGCCGCAGATCGTCAGCGCCAGGAGCGCGCCGACGCCGGCCGACGGCAACGTCGACAGGATCGTCAGCGGGTGAATGAAGCTTTCGTAGAGCACGCCGAGCACGATGTAGATCGTCACCGCCGCCGCGAGGATGAGCCACGGCTCGCCGCGCAGCGAGCGGGCGAACTCGGCGGCGTCGCCCGAATAGCTGCCGATCACCGAGGACGGCATGCCGATCGCCTGCTGGGCGTCCGAGATCGCCTGCACGGCGTCGCCGAGCGAGGCATGCGGCGCGAGATTGAAGCTGACCGTGACGGCCGGGAACTGCTCCTGGTGCATGATCGCGAGCGGCGCGGTGGTGCGCTCGATCGTGGCTATCGTGCTCAGCGGCACCTGCGCGTCGGGATCGACCGCGGTCGAGGGCGCGGCCGTCGTCGCCGTGCTGGTGAAGCTCGTGGAGGCCGGGTTGGCGTTCGAGGACGCCGGCACGTAGAGCCTGGCGAGCGTTGCCGGATCGGTCTGGTATTGCGGCAGCGCCTCGAGGATCACCCGGTACTGGTTCGACTGGCCGTAGATGGTCGAGATCTGCCGCTGCCCGAAGGCGTCGTAGAGCGTGTCATTGACGACCTGCATGGAGACGCCGAGGCGGCTCGCGCGCTCGCGGTCGATCCTGACGAGGGCGCGCAGGCCGCCGTCCTGCGCCTCCGAGGCGACGTCGCGCACGACCGGCGAGGCGCGCAGCTCCCGCGCCAGCTTGTTCGCCCAGTCCGTCACCTCGCGGCCGTCGGAACCGGTGAGCGTGTATTGATATTGCGCGCGGCTCGCCCGCGTACTGATCTGGATGTCCTGGACGGGGAGAAAATAGACGATGACGCCCGGGATCGGCGCCACCGCCTGCCGCAGGCGCTCGACGACGTCGGTGACGAAGGCGCTGCGCCGGTCGCGCGGCTTGAGCGTGACCGCGAGCCGGCCCGCGTTCGGCGTCGGATTGAGCGGGCTGATGCCGACGACCGACACCACGCCGGTGACGTCCGGATCGCGGCGGATCGTATCGGCGACCTCGCCCTGCAGGCGCTGCATCTCGGCGAAGGAGACCTCGGGTCCCGCCTCGATCACGGCGGAAACGAGCCCGGTGTCCTGCGCCGGAAGGAATCCCTTCGGGGCCGCGACATAGAGCCAGACGGTCGCGACCAGCGTCAGGCCCGTCACCACGAGCGTCGCGGTCTGATGGCGCAGCACCCATTCGAGACTGCGGTGATAGAAGTCGACCGTCGCGTCGATGAGGCGGTTGAAGCCGCCGCGCACCGCGCCCTCCGGGCGCGCCGCCGTGTGCCGCAGGAGCCGGCTGCACATCATCGGGGTCAGCGTGAGCGAGACGACCGCCGAGGTCACGACCGCGATGGTCAAGGTCAGGGCGAACTCGCGGAACATGCGTCCGACGAGGCCGGTCATGAACAGGAGCGGAATGAACACCGCGATCAGCGACACCGTCAGCGAGATGACCGTGAAGCCGATCTCGCCGGCCCCGCGCAGCGCCGCCTCGAGCGGGCCCTCGCCCGCCTCCATGTGGCGGACGATGTTCTCGATCATCACGATGGCGTCGTCGACCACGAAGCCGGTCCCGATGGTGAGCGCCATCAGCGAGAGGTTGTCGAGCCCGAAGCCGCAGAACCACATCACCCCGAAGGTCGCGATCAGCGACAGCGGCAGCGCGACGCCGGCGATCACGGTGGCGCGCAGGCTGCGCAGGAAGATCAGCACCACCGTGACGACGAGCGCCACGCTGAGGATGAGGGTGAACTGCACGTCGTGCACCGAGGCACGGATCGTGTCGGTGCGGTCGCTGACCACCGCGAGTTTGGCGCCGACCGGCATCGCGCGCTGCAGCCGCGGCAGCTCCGCCCGGATGCGGCGCACCGTGTCGATAACATTGGCGCCGGGCTGGCGCTGGATGTCGATGACGACCGCCGGCACGCCCTGATACCAGCCGCCGACCTTGCTGTTCTCCAGCCCATCGACCACCTGGGCGACGTCGCCGAGCAGCACCGGCGCGCCGTTGCGATAGGCGATGATGACGGACCGGTAGGCGGCGGCGGCTGTGATCTGGTCGTTGGCGGCGATCGTGTAGGACTGCTGTGCGCCGTCGAGCGACCCCTTCGGACCGGCCACGTTGGCGTTCACGATGGCGTTGCGCAGGTCTTCGAGCGAGATGCCGTAGGAGGCGAGTCGCGCGAGATCGGCCTGGATGCGCACCGCCGGCTTCAGCCCGCCCTGGATCGACACGTGGCCGACGCCGGTCACCTCGCTCAGGCGCTGCGCCAGCAGCGTGTCGGCGAGGTCGCTGAGCTGCCGCAGCGAAATCGTTTGCGACGTCAGCGCCAGGGTAACGATCGGGGCGTCGGCCGGATTCACCTTCGAGTAGGTCGGCGGATACGGCAGGTTGCGCGGCAGCGTCGATCCGGCGGCGTTGATCGCCGCCTGCACGTCCTGGGCGGCGGCGTCGATGTCGCGCCCGAGATCGAACTGCAGCGTGACCTGGCTGATGCCGTAGGAACTCGACGAGGTCATGCTCGCGAGCGAGGAAATCTGCCCGAACTGGCGCTCGAGCGGCGCGGTGACGAGCGAGGCGACCGTGTCCGGATTGGCGCCGGGGAGCTGGGTGGTGACCTGGATGGTCGGAAAATCGACCTGCGGCAGCGACGAGACGGGCAGCAGCCAGTAACCCAGAAGTCCCCCGAGCATCACCGCGATGCCGAGCAGCGAGGTCGCGATCGGCCGCCGAATGAACGGGGTGGAGACGCTCATGGGGTTGCGCCCGTCGTGCCGCACTCCGTGCGGCGGCGTCGTTCCCCCGGCCGCGGCGGCGGGCCGGACGGTGCGGCGCCTTCGGGCTTGCGGCCGCGCGCGCCCTCGCCCGCCTGCGGCGCACCGGCCGGCTCGCTCGTGCCGACCCGGATCTTGCTGCCTTCGGCCAGGCGGGCGAATCCCGACGTGACGACAGGTTCGCCCGACTGCAGCCCGGATGAGACCACGGCCTGGCTCTCGTCCTGCTGCGCGACGGTGACGTTTCGCACCGAGACAGTGTCGCCCTCGCGCACGACGAACACGAACGTCCCGTTCGGGCCACGCTGGATGGCGGCGGTCGGCACCACGACGGCGTTCCTGATCGTGTCGACCAGCAGGCGCACGTTCACGAACTGGCCGGGCCAGAGCTGCAGTTCCGGATTGGGAAACTCCGCCTTCAGCCGCACCGTGCCGGTGGTCGGGTCGACCTGGTTGTCGACCACCTGCAGGGTGCCGCGGTCGACCACGGAGTGCCCGTCGTCGCCGATCGCCTCGACCCCCAGCGGTCCCTGCGCGAACGCCCTGTTGACGCGCCCGAGCTGCTGCTGCGGCAGGGTGAACACAACCGAGATCGGCCGCAGCTGCGTGATGATGACGATGCCGTTCTGGTCGGTCGGATGCACCACGTTGCCGACGTCGACCTGGCGGATACCGGTGCGGCCGGCGAACGGCGCGGTGATCTTCGTATAGTCGAGAAAGCCCTTGGCGTTCTCGACCGCGGCCTGGTCGGCCCTGATCTGCGCCTCGAGCTGGGCGACGAGCGACTTCTGCGTGTCGGCCTGCTGCTGGGTGATGGAGTTCGTGCGCGCCAGCCGTTCGTATCGTTCGAGATCGCGCCGCGCGTTGGCGAGCTGGGCTTCGTCCTGACCCTTCTTGGCCAACGCCTGGTCGTATTGCGCCTGGTAGATCGTCGGATCGAGCTCGGCGAGCACATAGCCGCGCTCGACCTCCTGCCCCTCCTTGAAATTGACGCTGACGAGCTTGCCGTCGATCTGCGGACGCACCGTCACGCTGTTGAGCGCCCGGATGGTGCCGACGCCGTCGAAATAGACGGGGACGTCCGCGGTGCGCGCGGGCGTGACCAGCACCGGCACCGGACCGTCGTTGCCGCGAAACCGCCCCGTGGCGTTACGCTGATGGTTCTGCGCCCCGTACACGATCGCACCCACGACGCCGGCGATGACCAGCAGCGCGACGCCGCGGCCGAGATATCGCCGCGACGTGTTCTTCGCGGGGTTTGCAGGCGGGGGAGCCGGCTGATGCATGGCAGATTGACGAAGGCGTCAGATATGACGCGGCTTCTCTCCGTTTGGTGGTGACCAGCCGCCCCCGAGCGCCTGGAACAGGCTGACCATCGCCTGCAGGTGGGCGAGCCGGGCCTGCGCCAGCACGTCCTCCGCCTGGAACAGCGTCTGCTGCGTCTGCAGCACGGTCACGAGATCGACGGTGCCCTCGCGCAACCGCGTTTCGGAAATGTCGAACGCCTGCCGCGCGCTCGTCACCGCCGCGCGTTGCAGGCGCTCGCGTTCGGCCGTCTGCTGAACGGCGATCAACGCGATCTCGACGTCGCCGAACGCCGACAGCACCGTCTTGCGGTAGGTCTGCAGCGCTTCGAGCTGGCGGCCGCGTTGCAGATCGAGCTGCCCTTCGCGCAGGAAGCCGTCGAAGAGCGGCTGCGACAGCGCGGCGGCGGCCGTGTAGAACCACGCCCCCGGGCCGAACAGGGTGCGCAACGCAAGGCTCTGGAATCCGGTCTGGCCGGTGAGCTGGATGGTCGGGAAGAACGCAGCGCGCGCGGATTCGACGCTGTAGTTGGTGGATTGCAGTTGCGCCTCGGCCGAGCGGATGTCCGGGCGCTGGTTGAGAATCTCCGAAGGCAGGCCCGGCGTGACGCGCGGCAGCGAAATGCGCGACATGCTGCCGCCCTTGATGCGGACGTGCTCGGGCGCGCGCCCGATCAGCACGGCGAGCTGATCCATGCTCTGGCGCAGCGTCTGCTCGAGCGGCGTTATTGAGGCGCGCACCGTGTCGTCGAGACTCTGCTGCTGCGAGATGTCGAGCGCTGAGGCGGTTCAGGCGGCGAGGCGCTTCTTGATGTGATCGAGATTCCGGGTC
>CAZIGW010000034.1:0-17794 GCA_964538565.1 uncultured Hyphomicrobiales bacterium
CAAGCGCGGTGACGATGTGGTCGCCGTCTTCGTGGCGCCGGAGAAGCCCGGCCAGAAGGTCGATCCGCTGAAGGAGGCGGCGCTCGCCGCCGGCCTCCCGGTGCATCAGCCCGCCTCCTATCGCAAGCCCGAGGTGTGGGAGGAGTTTCGCGCGCTCAAACCGGACCTCCAGGTCATGGCCTATGTGACGCTGTTCGTGCCGGAGGAATTCCTCAATATCCCGACCAAGGGCTCGATCCAGTACCATCCGTCGCTGCTGCCGAAATACCGCGGGCCGAGCTCGATCAACTGGCCGATCATCAAGGGCGAGACGGAAACCGGTCTTTCGATCTTCTGGCCCGACAACGGGCTCGATACCGGCGACATCCTTCTCCAGAAGAAGACTTCGATCGGTCCCGACGACTCGCTCGGCTCCGTCTATTTCGACCGGCTGTTCCCGATGGGCGTCGAGGCGATGCTGGAGGCCGTGGATCTCGTCAAGGCCGGCAAGGCGCCGCGCATCAAGCAGGACGAGAGCCAGGCGAGCTACGAAGGCTGGTGCTCGGCCGACAATGCCCACATCGACTGGGGCAAGCCGTGGCAGCAGATCCACAATCTGATCCGCGGCTGCAATCCGGCTCCCGGCGCCTGGACGACGCTCAACGGCGCGAAGCTGCAGATCTTCGAATCCAGGCCGCTGCCGGCGCGCGACCCGAAGGGAATCGCCGGCAAGATGGGCGAGGTCGTGGCCGTCGAAGCCGACGGCTTCACGGTCGCCTGCGCCGACGGCCGCATCAAGGTCCTGCGCGTGAAGCCGGCCGACGGCGGCAAGGTCGGCGCCGGGGATTTCGCCGCCACCGCCAATCTCGCACCGGGTACGAGACTCGTCTGATTTCTTTGTGAAAGGTCACATCCCTATGCCCGCTTCGCCCCAGATCAAAGCCCAGGCCGAGATGTCCTCCTCGCAACATGCGAATCCGAAGTCGGACATCGAGATCGCCCAGGCCGCCAAGAAGCGTCCGATTCTCGAGATCGCGCGCGAGCGTCTCGGCATCGCTGCGGAAAATCTCGAGCCCTACGGCCACTACAAGGCCAAGGTGTCGATGGACTACATCCGCTCGCTCAAGGATCGGCCGAACGGCAAGCTGATCCTCGTGTCGGCGATCTCGCCGACGACGGCGGGCGAGGGCAAGACCACGACCACGGTCGGCCTCACCGACGCGCTCAACCACATCGGCAAGAAGGCGATGTTGTGCCTGCGCGAGCCGAGCCTCGGCCCGTGCTTCGGCATGAAGGGCGGCGCGGCCGGCGGCGGATACGCGCAGGTGGTGCCGATGGAGGATATCAACCTCCACTTCACCGGCGACTTCCACGCCATCGGCACCGCGCACAACCTGCTCGCTGCGCTGATCGACAACCACATCTACTGGGGCAACGCACTCGGCATCGACGGGCGACGCGTCACCTGGCGACGCGCGATCGATATGAACGACCGCTCGCTGCGCCAGATCGTGTCCTCGCTCGGCGGGGTCGCCAACGGCTTCCCGCGCGAGGACGGTTTCGACATCACGGTGGCCTCCGAGGTGATGGCGATCTTCTGCCTTGCCCGGGACCTCGAGGACCTCAAGGCGCGCCTCGCCAACATCATCTTCGGCTACACGCGCGACCGCAAACCGGTGCGCGCCGGCGATCTCAAGGCGCAGGGCCCGATGGCGGCGCTGCTCAAGGACGCACTCGCGCCCAATCTGGTGCAGACGCTGGAGGGGACGCCGGCCTTCATCCACGGCGGTCCGTTCGCCAACATCGCACACGGCTGCAACTCGGTGCTGGCAACCACGACGGCGCTCAAGCTCGCCGACTACGTGGTGACCGAGGCGGGCTTCGGCGCCGACCTCGGCGGCGAGAAGTTCCTCGACATCAAGTGCCGCAAGACCGGGCTCGCGCCCGACGCGGTGGTGCTCGTTGCCACCATCCGGGCGCTGAAGATGCACGGCGGCGTCAAGAAGGAGGATCTCAAGACCGAGAACCTCAAGGCGCTCGAAGCCGGCATGTCGAATCTCGCACGCCACATCGAGAACGTGCAGAAGTTCGGGCTCGTCCCGGTCGTCTCCATCAATCGCTTCAGCGCCGATACCGCGGCCGAGGTCGATTTCGTCAAGTCGGCCTGCGCCAAGCTCGGCGTCGAAGCCTACATGGCGGACCATTGGGCCGAGGGCGGCAAGGGCGCCGCCGAGGTCGCGCGCGCCGTCGTCAGGGTGGCCGACAGCGGCAAGAGCAAGCTCAAGCTGCTCTATCCGGACGAGATGCCGTTGCTCGAGAAGA
Source organism: uncultured Hyphomicrobiales bacterium (assembly GCA_964538565.1). Lineage (GTDB taxonomy): Bacteria > Pseudomonadota > Alphaproteobacteria > Rhizobiales > Xanthobacteraceae > CAYVBN01. The sequence goes on from CAZIGW010000034.1 coordinate 2,302, forward strand.
TCCGCACCATCGCCCGCGAGATCTATCGGGCCAAGGACATTTCGGCCGAAAAGTCGGTGCGCGACCAGCTCGCCTCGTTCGAGGCCATGGGCTACGGCAAGCTGCCGGTCTGCATCGCCAAGACGCAGTACAGCTTCTCCACGAACGCGGACTTGAAAGGCGCGCCGGTCGATCACATCGTACCGGTGCGCGAGGTGCGCCTGGCCGCAGGCGCGGAGTTCGTGGTGGCGATCTGCGGGGACATCATGACGATGCCGGGCCTGCCGAAGGTGCCGGCCGCCGACGCGATCGACATCGACGCCGACGGCCGCATCGTCGGGCTGTTCTGAGGACCACAACACCAGCCGGGATCGCGCCCAACGGCCGTCCTCGAGGGTCTGATGATGGACGCCATGGATACCCAAAGTCCTCCCGGCTCCGGCCGCGGATCTGGTCCCGGGCGTGAACGCAGGCGCGCCGGCCGGACCCCCAAGGGACGGCAGGTCGACCCGACCGCGCTCGCCGAAGTTCGCGCGCTGCTTGGCGAGCGTCCGCGCCGGCGCGACCTCCTGATCGAGCATCTGCACCTGATCCAGGATCGCTACGGTCACCTCTCGGCGGCGCATCTTGCCGCGCTCGCCGCCGAAATGAAGCTGGCGCTGGCGGAGGTGTACGAGGTCGCGACGTTCTACGCCCACTTCGACGTGGTGAAGGACGGCCCGCCGCCGCCGGCCATCACGGTGCGCGTGTGCGACAGCCTGTCGTGCGCCATGGCGGGCTCCGACCGATTGATCGAGGAACTGTCCGGCAGGCTCGGGCCGGGCGTGCGCGTCCTGCGCGCGCCATGCATGGGCGCGTGCGACCACGCGCCAGCCTGCGCGGTCGGCCATGTGCAGGTCGCGCAAGCCGATCTCGACAGGGTGGTGACCTCGATCGCCAAGGGCACGCATGCGCATGCGTACCCGACGAGCCGCGATTTCGATGCGTATCAAAAGGATGGCGGCTACGCGCTCCTGCGATCGATCCTCGGCGGGGCACGCACGCGCGAGAGCGTCATCCAGGCGGTGAGCGACGCCAATCTGCGCGGCCTCGGCGGCGCCGGATTCCCGACCGGCCGGAAATGGTCGCTGGTGCGTGCCGAACCGGCGCCGCGCCTGATGGCCGTCAACGCCGACGAGGGCGAGCCCGGCACCTTCAAGGATCGCTACTATCTCGAACGCAATCCGCATCGCTTTCTCGAAGGCCTGCTGATCGCCGCCTGGGTGGTCGAGGCGCAGGAGGTCTTCATCTATCTGCGCGACGAATACCCGGACATTCGTCTGATGCTGGTCGAGGAGATGGCGAAGGTCGAGGCCGCGGGCCTTGCCTCGCACACCAAGCTGCATCTGCGGCGCGGCGCCGGGGCGTACATCTGCGGCGAAGAATCCGCGATGATCGAGAGCATCGAGGGCAAGCGCGGCCTGCCGCGCCATCGTCCGCCCTACGTGGCGCAGGTCGGGATCTTCGGCCGGCCGACGCTGGTGCAGAATGTCGAGACGCTGTTCTGGGTGCCCGACATCATCGAGCGCGGCGCCGCCTGGTTCGCCTCGCACGGCCGGCGCGACCGCAAGGGGCTGCGCAGCTTCTCGGTCTCCGGCCGGGTCAGGGACCCGGGCGTCAAGCTCGCGCCCGCCGGCATCACCGCGCGCGAACTGATCGACGAATTCTGCGGCGGCATGGCACCCGGCCACACGTTCAAGGCCTATCTGCCGGGCGGCGCCTCGGGCGGCATCCTGCCGGCGTCGATGGCCGACCTGCCGCTCGACTTCGGCACGCTCGAGCCGTACGGCTGCTTCGTAGGGTCGCACGCGGTTGTGGTCCTGTCGGACCAGGACGACATGAAGGCGGTGGCTCTCAACCTCATGCGCTTCTTCGAGGACGAGAGTTGCGGCCAATGCACGCCCTGCCGTGTCGGCACCGAGAAGGCGGCCAAGCTGATGGCGGGCGGCCCCTGGAACGAGGCGCTGCTGACGGAACTGTCGAACGCGATGCGCGACGCTTCCATCTGTGGTCTCGGGCAGGCGGCCTCGAACCCGCTGGTCTCGGTATTAAAATACTTCCGCGACGATCTGTTGAAGCCGCTCGGGACGTGGTGAGCTGTGTGAAGCCCGCAGCGACCGAGCGAACAACGCGCCCGAACCGGGGGTGAGCCGATGAGCAAGACGAACGGCCAAGGTCAGACCATCACGTTCACCCTCGACGGCCAGGAGGTCGAGGCGAGCGCGGACGAGACCATCTTCCGGGTGGCGCGCCGCTACGGAATCAAGCTGCCGCACCTGTGCTACCTGCCCAAGCCGGGTTACCGGCCGGACGGAAATTGCCGCGTCTGCATGGTGGAGATCGAAGGCGAGCGCGTGCTTGCGGCGAGCTGCATCCGCAAGCCGACGCCGGGCATGAAGGTCAGGACGCAGACCGACCGTGCCGTCACCGCGCGCCGAATGGTGGCGGAGCTTCTGCTCGCCGATCAGCCGGAGCGGTCGGTCGCGCACGATCCCGAGTCGGAATTGTGGAAGATCGTCGACCGGCAGAAGCTGACAAAGGGGCGCTTTCCGACCGACGCGCGTCCCGAGCCCGACCGTAGCCACCCGGCGATGGCGGTCAATCTCGACGCCTGCATCCACTGCAATCTCTGCGTCCGCGCGTGCCGCGAGGTGCAGGTCAACGACGTCATCGGCATGGCGGGTCGCGGGCACAAGGCCAAGATCGTGTTCGACTTCGACGATCCGATGGGCGCCTCGACCTGCGTCGCCTGCGGGGAGTGCGTGCAGGCATGCCCGACCGGCGCGCTGATGCCGGCCTCGGTGGTCGACGAGAACAACGTGCGCACGGGATTCGCCGACCGCACGGTCGACAGCGTCTGCCCCTATTGCGGGGTCGGCTGCCAGCTCACATACCACATCAAGAACGACAAGCTCCTGTACGTGACCGGCCGCAACGGACCCTCGAACGAGAACCGCCTATGCGTGAAGGGCCGGTTCGGCTTCGACTACGTGCACAACCCGCAGCGGCTGCTGATTCCGATGATCCGCAAGGACGGCGTGCCGAAGATTCCGCACGAGCAGATCGATCCCCTGAACCCCTGGACGCATTTCCGTCCGGCGACCTGGGACGAGGCGCTCGACCGCGCCGCCGCCGGCCTCAGGGCGATCCGCGACCGCGACGGACCCGCGGCGCTCGCCGGGTTCGGCTCCGCCAAGGGCTCGAACGAGGAGGCCTATCTGTTCCAGAAGCTGGTCCGCACCGGCTTCGGCACCAACAACGTCGACCACTGCACGCGGCTGTGCCACGCCTCGTCGGTCGCCGCCCTGATGGAGGGCATCGGTTCGGGCGCCGTGTCGGCGAGTTTCAACCAGTGCAAGAACGCGGAAGTCATCGTGGTGATCGGCGCCAACCCGACCGAGAACCATCCGGTCGCCGCCACCTACTTCAAGCAGGCGGCGAAGCGCGGCGCTCAGCTCATCGTCATGGATCCGCGCGGCCAGGCGCTCAAGCGCCACGCGACGCACATGCTGCAGTTCAAGAACGGCACCGACGTCGCGATGCTCAACGGCATCCTGAGCACGATCGTCAACGAGAAGCTATACGACGAGCAGTACGTCCAGACCTACGTCGAGGGCTTCGATCAGTTCGCCGAGACCGTGAAGGATTTCACGGCCGAGGAGATGGCGCCGATCTGCGGCATCGACGCCGACGTGCTGCGCACGGTGGCGCGCAAGTTCGCGCGCGCCAAGTCGGCGATCATCTTCTGGGGCATGGGGGTGTCGCAGCATACCCATGGCACCGACAACGCACGCTGCCTGATCGCGCTCGCGCTTATCACCGGGCAGATCGGCCGGCCCGGCACCGGGCTGCACCCGCTGCGCGGCCAGAACAACGTGCAGGGCGCATCGGACGCCGGCCTGATTCCGATGTTCTTCCCCGACTACAAGTCGGTCGAGGCGCCGGAGATCCGCGAGAAATACGAGAAGGCGTGGGGCACCAAGCTCGATCCCAAGAAGGGCCTCACGGTGGTCGAGATCATGGACGCGATCCACGCCAACGTGATCAAGGGCATGTACATCATGGGCGAGAACCCCGCGATGTCCGACCCCGACCTCAATCACGCCCGCCAGGCGCTCGCGCATCTCGAACATCTCGTCGTGCAGGATCTCTTCCTCACCGAGACCGCCTGCTACGCCGACGTGGTGCTGCCCGCCTCGGCCTGGCCCGAGAAGGACGGCACGGTCACCAACACCAATCGCCAGGTGCAGATGGGTCGCCAGGCGCTGCCGCTGCCTGGCCAGGCGAAGCACGACTGGTGGCTGATCCAGGAGATCGGCCGCCGCATCGGGCTGCCGTGGAACTACCAGCATCCGAGCGAAATCTACGCCGAGATGGCGTCGCTGATGCCTTCGCTCGACAACATCTCGTGGGAGCGCATCGCCCGAGAAAGCTCGGTCACCTATCCGGCCGATGCGCCTGACAAGCCCGGACGCGACGTGGTGTTCGACAAGGGCTTTCCGCGGCCCGGTGGCTTCGGCAAGCTGGTCGCCGCCAAGCTCCAGCCGCCCGATGAGGTGCCGGACGAGGAGTATCCGTTCATTCTCACCACCGGCCGCCAGCTCGAGCATTGGCACACCGGCGCGATGACGCGACGTGCCCGCGTGCTCGACGCGATCGAGCCTTCGGCGACCGCAGCGGTCTCGCGCGGGACGATCGCCAGGCTCGGCATCAAGCCGGGCGACATGGTCCGGGTCACGACCCGCCGCGGCACCGTCGAACTCGCCGCGCGCCAGGACGACGCGATCCCGGACGGCGTCGTGTTCATCCCGTTCGCCTACGTGGAGGCGGCCGCCAACCTGCTGACCAATCCGAAGCTCGATCCGTTCGGCAAGATTCCGGAATTCAAGTTCGCCGCCGCCCGCGTCGAGCCGGCGAGGGAGGCGGCGCGCGAAGCCGCGGAGTAGGGTGGCCGGGCGCGGCAGGCGGCTTTCGGCGAGGGCGTGAGGACTCACGCATGCTTTCCCTCGCCTTCGGACGCCACATCCCCGGCGCTTCGTTCCGACTTCCCCCGCAAGGGACGGCGATTCAAGGGCTTGGCGGGCGCAAGAACAAAGGAACGGCCAGTCCAGTGTGTCGGTGAGAGCAGGCGCGCTACTTGGCCGGCAAAGGTCCCGGCGAGTCGGGCTACTTGACGGCGCCGACGGTGAACCCCGCCACGAACCGGTCGACGAAGAAGTTGTAGATGATCGCGATCGGCACGCTGGCGATCAGGCAGGCCGCCATCATCGAGCCCCAGAAATAGACGTCGCCGCGCACCAGGAACGTCGGCACGCCGACGCTGACCGTGTAGCTCGATGACGAGGTGATGAAGGTGACGCCGTAGACGAACTCCTGCGTCACCAGTGTGAACGCGAAGATCACCGCGGTGAGCATGCCGGCGAGCGAGATCGGCATCACCACCTTGACGAAGGCGCCGAAGCGGCTGAGTCCGTCGATCATGGCGGCGTCCTCGAGATCGCGCGGGATCGCCTTGAAGAACCCCATCAGCAGCCAGGTGCAGAACGGCACCGTGAAGCTCGGATAGACGAGGATCAGCGACCATAGCGAATCCTGCAGCCCGAGCGTCGCGATGATGCGCGAGAACGGGATGAACAGGATGGTCGGCGGCACCAGGTAGGTGAGAAAGATCGCGACCCCGAGCGTCTGCGCCCAGCGTCCGGTCATGCGCGCCAGCGCGTAGCCGGCCGGCACAGCCAGCAGGAGCGTGATCGCCACGACGGCGAGCCCGACAAATCCCGTGTTGATCAGCCACTGCACGTACTGCGTATCGTTGAATAGGACCGCGAGATGGTGCAGCGTCGGCGGATCATTGAACAGATACGGATTGTTCGCGGTGTTGTAGAGATCGCGCGTCGTCTTGAAGGTGGTGATCACCATCCAGTAGAACGGAAACGCCAGGAAGGTGACGAAGAACACCAGAATGGCGGCGTGTCCGATCCGGCCGCCGATGCGCCGCGCGCGTCCCATGCCCGGAGTCATCATGCCACCTCCGCGCGCTTGGCGAACCACAGGAACAGGATGGCGACCCCGGCCAGGACCGGGAACAGGAACAGCGAGATCGCCGCGCCGCCCGCGAGGTCGCCGCCCTGGATGCCGGTGAAGTAGGCCCAGCTGGCGATCACCTGCGTGGTGTCGTAGGGGCCGCCGCGGGTGAGCACGAACACCACGATCATGTCGGTGAAGGTGAAGATGATGCCGAACAGCAGCGCCACGAGCGCGATCGGCATCAACAGCGGCGCGGTGATCTGGAACTGGTGGCGCCAGAAGCCCGCGCCGTCCACCTGCGCCGCGTCATGGATATCCTGCGGGATCGAGGAAAGCCCGGCCAGGATGATCACGGTGGCGAGCGGGAGAATGCGCCACACGTTGACGATGATGATCGAGGTTTTGGCGAGATCGGGCTGGCCGAGCCAGATGGGCCACTCGTTCGGGCCGAGCAGGCCGACGGCGCGGCCGGTCCAGTTGATGATGCTGTAGATCGAATCGAAGATCCACAGCCAGCCGATGCTGCCGAGCGAGATCGGAGCCACCCAGGGCAGCAGAATCAGCAGTCGGATCAGCCACTTGCCGCGGAAATCGGCCATCAGCGCGGCGGCCAGGATGTTGGCGCACACGATGACGAAGAACTGCGAGACGAGGGTGATGTAGAGCGTGTTCTTCAGCGACACCCAGAACGTGCCGCTCTCGACGATGCGGCGAAAGTTCTCGAGCCCGACGAAGTGCATCGTGCGGCTGGCGACCGTCGCGTCCGACACGCTGTAGAAGATCGACAGCAGGAACGGAACGCCGACCAGGAGCGCGATGTACAGGATGGCGGGCGCCAGCATGGCGCGCCACAGCCAGCGCTCATTGTCGGCGAGCCGCGCAAGCGCGCCCGGCTCGCCCTTCCTGCGCGGCTGTTCCGACATCGCTCTCACGTCGCGGCTCCGTTCACCCTCCGCCCGCTCTGGCGATCGAAGCGCTCGATATCCTGCCGTCGGACGACGAAGTCATAGAGTTGATCCTCGGCGATATGGGTGCGGATGTTGGTCGGAATCTTGGAGATGACGTGCGCCTCGGGCGTGCGTCCCTCGATGACGCCGTACACGAGCCGGTCGGCGCCGAGATATTCGACACGGGTGACGCGGAACGGAAACGTCACGTTGTCGCCCGCGCCTTCGACATCCTTCGGCAGGAACGCCTCCGGCCGGAAGCCGATATAGGTCGCGCCGTCCTCCACCAGGTTCATCGGCGGCGAGCCGATGAACGTGGCCACGAACGTGTCGACCGGGCTCACGTAGATCTCGTGCGGCGTTCCGACCTGGCGCACCTTGCCGTGGTCGAGCACCGCAATGCGGTCGCCGAGCCCCATGGCTTCCGCCTGGTCGTGCGTCACGTAGATGGTGGTCGTTCTCAGCTTGTGCTGGAACTGCTTGAGCTCGTCGCGGGCGGCATTGCGCAGCTTGGCGTCGAGATTGGACAGCGGCTCGTCGAGCAGAAAGACGACCGGCTCGCGCACCACGGCGCGCGCGAGCGCGACGCGCTGGCGTTCGCCGCCCGAGAGCTGCCGCGGCTTGCGGTCGAGAAAGCGCTCGATGCCGAACATGCGCGCGGCCCATTCGACCTTCCTGCGGATCTCGTCGCGCGGCATGCCGACGGCGCGCAACGGAAACGAGATGTTCTTTGCCACCGTGAGGTGCGGATAGAGCGCGTAGCTCTGGAACACCATGGCGATGTTGCGGGCGCGCGGCGGCAGGTCGGTTACGACGCGACCGTCGATCACGATGTCGCCGGAGGTCGGACGTTCGAGCCCGGCGATCATGCGCATCAGCGTCGTCTTTCCGCAGCCCGAAGGGCCGAGCAGCACCAGGAATTCCCCTTCCTTTGCCATCAGGTCGATGCCGTCGACGGCGGGAACTTCGTCAAAGATCTTCTTCACATGCCGGGCTTCGACCGTGGCCATGAAAACACTTCCGGGTGGGGCAGGAGTCTGGGGCGGAACGGCGGGCGGGACGGCGTGCGGCGAGGATGCGGATCCCCGCCGCGACGTCACGCGCGGGCGATCAGATCATCTTGCGATCCTGCCACTTCTGCCAGATCGCCTTCATGGCGGTTTCCGCCTGCTTGAGAGCGTTCTCGGGCGTCTCCGCGCCGGTCGCCGCCTTGGCGAACATCGTGTTGATGACCCAGGTGTTGAACGCCTCGTCGATCGCCGCGTTCGAATAGCCCGGGTAGCCGACGTTCGTCGCCCAGTCGAGCACGTCGGAGAGCACCGCGTACTTGTCGTGCGGCACCGCCTTCGGGTCGTTGGAAATGATCTGCTTGATGTCGGGAACCGTGCTGGCGAAGCACGGGAAGTTGTAGAATTCGCTCGCCAGGAAGCCCTGCTTGAAATTGTCGATGTAGTCGACCAGAAACTTCTTGGCGCCGTCGATGTTCTCCGAGAACTTCCAGATCACGTAGCAGTCCATCACGTGCTCGAGCCCGATGCGGCGAACCGGGCCCTTCGCGGCCTTGGCGAGGCCGATCTTCTCGTGAATCGGCATCTTGTCGTTCTCGCCGGTGCGGGTGACCGAAATGGCGTTGAGCACGAGCGAGGAACGGCCGGCGAGCATCTGCCGGTTGTTCGAGGAAGGATCCCAGGAGAGGACCTCCGGGGTCTCCGTCTCCTTGTAGAGCGCGGTCACGAACTTGATCGCCTCGAGGGTCTCCTTGGAGTTGATGGCGAGGTTGCCCTCCGGGTCCTGCTCGCTTGCGCCGAACGAATACATGATGGCCCGCATCGCCATGGCGGTGTCGAGCTCGGCCGACAGTCCGATGCCGACCGGAATGCCGGTCTTGTCCTTGATCTTCTTGCCGCCGATGCGGATGTCGTCCCAGGTGTCCGGCTTCATGCCGATGTCGCCCCACAGGTCCGAGCGGTAGTTGACCGGGTCGGGGACGAAGCTGTCGGAGAATGCGAAGTACTTCTTGGTCTTGGGGTTGTAGGTGCTCTTCACGGCGAGGTCGATCGGCTTGCCGTGCTTCTGCGTGCAGTGATCGTAGACGTCCTTCATGTCCACGACCTGCTCCTCGTAGACCGAAGGCGGGGAGAGGAACATCACCAGGTCGTGGCCGCGCTGGGCCGACACCTCCGCCGCGGCGCGCGAGGGGATCAGGCCGAGGTTGATGTTGTCGACGATCACCTCGGTATCGTTCTTCCTTCCCCATTCCTTGGTGTATTCGTTGTTGAACCACTTGTCGTAGGCCGGGACGAAATGGCTCCATTGCAGGATCTTCAGCGTCTTGGCGGCGCGCGCCGGCCTGACATGAAAGAACGGGCCGACACCCGCCGCGACGCCGGCGGCGGCTGCGGTACGGATCACCTCGCGGCGCGTCGGGCCGCGGCGACGGATCTTCGAGTCTTGCATGAGTGCGATTCCTCCCTGTGGGGAATGCGCCGCGCGGGTTGCGGCGACAGTGAAGCCCAGCCGAACTCTCCCGCGAAATATTTTTTGGTATTATCGGCCGAACGCCGGCGCCGTGCAATGAAGCAAAATGGCGCGGAAATGCGCACAATTCGCGCGGTTTTTGCGCTGCCGCACGGGGGGTGCGGTGTCAGGTTCTTGACCGCGCCGAGATGGCGCGTTAGGCGCTCGTTGCCGCGGCGGAACCCACGGAGGAACAAGGCGATGTCGGTGACCGCAGACGCAAACCGGCTCGCGCCGGAACCGGTCCTCGACGGCGCCGTGCGCCAGGACTGGACGCGCGCGGAGGTCCGGGCCCTTTTCGACCTGGCGTTTCCGGATCTCCTGTTCCACGCGCAGCGCATCCATCGCATGCATTTCGATCCGCGCGAGGTGCAGATCTCGACGCTCCTGTCGGTGAAGACCGGCGGCTGTCCGGAGGACTGCGCCTATTGTCCGCAGAGCGCGCACCACCACACGGGCATCAAGGCCGACAAGCTGATGAGCGTCGAGGCCGTGATCGGCGAGGCGCAAGCCGCCAAGGCGGCCGGCGCGAGCCGCTTCTGCATGGGCGCGGCCTGGCGCAATCCCAAGGACCGCGACCTCGACCGGGTGTGCGCCATGGTGGCGGCCGTGAAGGGGCTCGGCCTGGAGACGTGCGTGACGCTCGGGATGCTGACGGACGGTCAGGCGCGCCGGCTCAAGGACTCCGGTCTCGACTACTACAACCACAACCTCGACACCTCGCCCGAGTTCTACGGGCGCATCATCAGCACCCGCACCTACCAGGATCGGCTCGATACGCTCGCTCATGTGCGCGCGGCCGGCATCAACGTCTGCTGCGGGGGAATTGTCGGGATGGGCGAGAGCCGCGAGGATCGCGTCGGCATGATCGCGGCGCTCGCCTCGCTGCCGGTGCATCCGGAATCGGTGCCGGTCAACATGCTGGTTCAGGTCGAAGGCACGCCGCTCGCCGGCACCGAAAAGCTCGATCCGCTCGAGTTCGTGCGCACCGTCGCGGTGGCGCGCATCGCGATGCCGGCCTCCGTGGTGCGGCTCTCAGCCGGGCGTGAGGACATGAGCGAGGAGACGCAGGCGCTCTGTTTCCTCGCCGGCGCCAACTCGATCTTCTACGGGCCGAAGTTGCTCACGACGCCCAACCCCGGGCGCGACCGCGACATGCTTCTGTTCGACAAGCTCGGACTCGTGCCGAGCGCATGATCGCGAAAAGTGGGCACCGGTTTTCGCGCGGATCATGCGCCATCGAAACGCATGATCGCGAAAAGTGGGCACCGGTTTTCGCGCGGATCATGCGCCGGTAAGAAATCCCCCGCACCGGCCATCTGGATCAGGACGCCGACCCGTTCGGCGCGCCGTACTGCAGGACCTGGACCTTCTCGATGGTGACGAGGCCGCTCGACATCATGCCGTCGAGCACCGGCAGGAAGGCGGCGATCTTCTCCTGTGCGTCGACGATCTCGATGACGAGCGGCAGGTCCTGCGACAGCCGCAGGATCTTCGTCGTGTGCAGGCGGCTCGAATGGCCGAAACCCATCGGGCCGCGCAGGACGGTCGCGCCGGCAAGCTGCATCTCGCGCGCCTTGAGCACGATCGCCTCGTAGAGCGGCCGGTGGCCCGACCTGTCGTCCTCGCCGATGAAGATGCGGAGCAGGACGGCGTCGCGCGGAAGCTGCATGGCTCAGATCCATTTCATCGCGTTGAGGCTGGCGGCCAGTATATGCCCGAGCCACACGGCGGCGAGGCACAGGGCCACCGAACCCGCGACATTGCCGCCGGCCGCGAACCATTCGCCGTCGTTCATGAGGGCGAGCGTCTGCAGGCTGAACGAGGAGAACGTCGTAAAGCCGCCGCACAGCCCGATCATCACGAACTGGCGCGCGCTCGTTCCGACGAAGACCCGCCCGTCGGGGCCGGTGAGCGTGCCGAAGAAGCCGATGACGAACGAGCCGAGGATGTTGACGATCAGCGTGCCCCACGGAAACGTCTCGCCGATCAGCCGCGCCGCGACCCCAGAGCACCAGAAGCGCGCGATCCCGCCGAGCGCGCTGCCGATCGCGATCCAGAGATAGGCCTGCATTCCGCGGTCCCTCAACAAAAAAGCCGCCCTGCGGCGGCCCTCGAAAGAGACCTACCGCCTCGCTGCGCGGTAGGAGTCATCAGCCGTTGCGGGCGGTTCCGGGGGGACTCCATCCCCATCCGCAGACGGTAGCGGGAAGCCGGGATTCGGTCAACGCCGCCGGGCGCTGTCTGTTTGAAGAGGTCGAGCCTGCGCTACAGCATCCCGAGCGCGCGTGGCAGCCAGAGCGAAATGGCCGGGACGTAGGTCACGGCGAGCAGGAAGATCAGCATGGTGACAAGCCAGGGCCAGACCGCGACGGTCAGCTCGGTGATGCCCATCCTGGCGATGCCGGAGGCGACATAGAGGTTGAGGCCGACCGGCGGGTGACACATGCCGACCTCCATGTTGACGGTCATCAGGATGCCGAGGTGGACCGGATGGATGCCGAGCCGCACCGCCACCGGGAACAGGATCGGCGCGGTGATGAGCACGATCGAGGACGGCTCCATGACGTTGCCGGCGAGCAGCAGCAGCAGGTTGACGAACAGCAGGAACTCGATCCAGGTGAGCCCGCTCGAGGTGATCCAGTTGGTCATCTGCTGCGGGATCTGCTGATAGGTCATCAGGAACGAGAACAGCACCGCGTTGGTGATGATGTAGAGGATCATCGCGCTCATGTTGGCCGAGCCGAGCAGCACCTTCGGGACGTCCCTGAGCCGCATGTCCTTGTAGACGAAGACCGCGATCACGAAGGCGTAGACCGCGCTGATGGCGGCGGCTTCCGTCGGCGTGAAGACGCCCGCGTAGATCCCGCCGAGCACGATGAGGATCAGCAGCAGCCCCCAGACGGACTCGCGAAAGGCGCGCCAGCGCTCGGCCCAACTCGCCTTGGGCATGCGCGGATAGTCGTTCTTCCAGGCGCGGTAGAACGTCGTCAGGCCAAGCATCGACGCGAGGATCAGGCCCGGCACGACGCCGGCGATGAACAACTGGCCGACCGATGCGGAGGTCACGCGATGCCCCGCCGGGTCGAGCGCGATGCTGCCGCCGGTCGCGACCGCGTAGATCACCATGACGATCGAGGGCGGGATGAGGATGCCGAGTGCGCCCGAGGTGGCGACGACGCCGGCGCCGAACCGCTTGGGAAATCCCTGCCGCACCATGGCGGGCAGGATGATCGACCCGATGGCGACGACGGTCGCCGGCGAGGAGCCGGAGACGGCGGCGAAGAGCGCGCAGGCCATCACGCCGGCGAGCCCCAGTCCGCCGTACCAATGTCCGACCATCGAGGTCGCGAACTTGATCATGCGGCGGGCGACGCCGCCGTGGGTGAGGAAGTTGCCGGCCAGGATGAAGAACGGGACCGCCATGATCTCGAAGTTCTCGATCCCGGTGAACAGCTTCAGTGCCACCGACTCGATCGGGACCTGGGTCATCGTGTAGAGGAACGTGAGCACGGTGAGACCGAGCGCGATCGAGATCGGCATGCCCGTCAGCATCAGGGCAATCAGCAATCCGAAGATCAGCGCGGCGCTCATCGGGCCGGGCCCTCCGCCGTGGCCTCGATCTCGACGCCCTCGACCTGAGCGGCGTCATGGTGCGGCAGCTCGCCCGTTCGCCAGAACGCCCACGCCACCTGCAGGAAGCGGAAGCACATCAGATAGGAGCCGAGCGGAATGCAGGCGTACACGATCCAGCTCGGCAGCTCGAGGTCGGGCGAGACCTGGTCGGTCTGCGACAGCGCGATGACGAACTTCGCGCCCATCGTGCCGACCACGCCGGTGAACAGCGCGCCGCAGAACAGGCCGAACAGGACGACCTGCCTGCGGATCGTGTCGTTGAGTTGATTGACCAGCACGTCGACGCCGACGTGTATGCCGGTGCGCACCCCGTAGGCGGCGCCGAATTTCGCCATCCAGACGAACATGTAGATGCACAATTCTTGCGCCCACGAGAGCCGGATGGCGTGCAGATACGGGTAGAGGAGCGGAATTCCCGAGCCGTAGCGGTGCAGCACCGCGACGAAGATCAACAGCGTCGCCGCGCCCATCAACGACGCGATCAGAATCTCCTCGAGCCGGCCGAGGATTCGAAGCATGCCAGGCACCCCGCATCCTGCCCGGCCGGCCATCGCCGACCGTGTGCGCCGGTCATCGGGCGCCGGCTTTCCCGGTGGATCGGGTTCGCAGCGAGGCTCTCCCCGTTCGGCGTTCGCTGCGCGTCTTGCGCATGTTCGGCGTCGCCCTCGGAGCGCCGCGGCCATGCCGTCGGGCCCCGTCCTCCCGCGATGATCGTGAACTGCCGCGCGTGGCGGCGCAAGCGCGACGGCGCCACGTCGGACGTTCGGCGCTGCTTGCGCGTGCCAATCGTGAGGCGCGCCAGCCGGGAAGGTTCTGAAGAGGTATGCCGAATCCGCAAGGCTTGCTCTTGAACCTTCGTTCGCAAGTGCTAAGGAGAGGCATCCTTTCCGACGCGACGTGAACACACCGCATTGTCGACCGAACCGCAGATCAGGCGCCGCCGCCGCAAGCCATTCGATTGGTCGACAGCCGCGGTGGGAGCGCTGGTCGGGGTCTGCGGAATCACCGTCCTGTTGCGAGACGGGCGCGCGCATTTCTTCGAAGTGCTGGAAGGCGACCTCGGCCTGCTCGCTGGCATGTTGCTCAAGGTGCTGGCCGGCTGCCTGATCGGCGCGTTCCTGACGCTGCTCCTGCCGCGGCAGATGGTGGCGCGCTGGGTCGGCTCGGAATCGGGCGTGCTCGGCCTGCTGATCGGCACGGTCGCCGGCTTCGTCCTGCCGGGCGGACCCATCACGATCTATCCGGTCGCGAGCGCGTTCGTGGCGGTCGGCGCCGACCTCGGGGCGACCGTTGCCTTCATCACGAGCTGGATGCTGCTCGGCTACACGCGCGCGCTCGTCTGGGAACTGCCGTTCTTCGGTCCCGACTTCGTCGTCTGGCGCATCCTCGTGTCGATTCCGCTGCCTTTCGTTGCTGGCGTTCTGGCGCGGGTCGTCGTCGGGGCGCTCGGGTCGCGCTGGCCGGAGAAGCCATGATCTTCCTGATCGACCTGTTCCTGTGGGCGATCGTCGGCGCGCTGGCGCTCACGGCGGCCGTGCGCGGGCGCATTCTCCTGCGCGACGGCGTGCGCGAGGGGGTGCTGGATTTCCTGCGCCTGCTGCCGCGCCTCGCGCTCGGCGTGGTGGGCTCCGGCTTCATCGCCGAAGCCATGCCGCAGGATCTCATCGGCCATTGGTTCGGCCCTGGCTCCGGAATGGCTGGCGTGCTGATCGCGGTGGTCGGCGGCGCCTTGACGCCGGGCGGCGCGGTCGTCGGATTTTCCATCGGGGCCGCGGCCCTCAAGGGCGGCGCGGGCGCCCCGCAGGTCATCGCCTATTGCACCGCCTGGGCGCTCTACGCGGTGCAGCGGCTGGTGCTGTGGGAATTGCCGGTGATGCAGCCCCGCCTCGTCTGGCTGCGCGCCGCGGCGTCCCTGCCGCTGCCGTTCCTCGCCGCAGCGGGCGCCATGCTGATCGGCCATCCCTAGCGGATGATCCGGCGAAGCGGAATCGGTTCGCCGACCGGATCATGCGCCGAGTCGTCGGGTGAGAGCGCGATCGTGCGCAAGAGCGCTTTCCGCCCTTGCGGATCGCGCTCTATTTGTGATCTTTCAATTTGTTGTCCATCCGGTCCGGACCGGGGAAGCTGAAGTTGCTGAAGCTTCACGCTTTTCTCGGAGGACCGGATGACCGTGCATAAGAATGCCCGCCTGACGCCGCGTGGGCGAGAGCGAATTGCGCGACAGATCGCGAGCGGGCAGACGCCGGAGGCCGCCGCACGAGCCGCAGGCGTCTGCCCGCGGACCGCGCGCAAATGGGTCGATCGTTACCGCCGCGAAGGCTTGGCGGGACTTCAGGATCGCTCATCGC
>CAZIGW010000035.1:0-37631 GCA_964538565.1 uncultured Hyphomicrobiales bacterium
GCCTGCACCACCGGGGTGACGGTCTGGCGCGCGTCCGTCACCGGGATGATCGTCACGTTCGGGAAACGCGCCAGCCGGCACAGCGCCGGGATCATGTAGAGCGACGCCAGCGTCGGGGCGCCGGCGACCAGAAAGATGCGCCGGTGCGGATTTTCCCCAAGCGCCGCCTCGGCGATCGACCAGATCGGCGCAAACCCCGTGCTGCCGGCGACGAGCACCAGCCGGTTCGACAGACCCGAGCGCAGATAGGCGGCGCCGAACGGCCCGGTGAGCTGGACCCGGTGGCCGGGCTCGATCCCGCGCCCGAGGGCGCCCGACACCCGGCCCCGCGGCACCCGGCGCACGTGCAGGTAGATCGACGAGCCGACCGCATCGTTGCGGAGGGAAAACGTGGGGCTGTAGTGGCGCGCCGGAAAGCCGCGGAACTGAACCTGCAGATTCTGCCCCGGCAGATAGGCCATCGGCTGCGCCGGCTCGATCTCGACCTCGACGACGTCGGGCGACAGCGCCGTGACGGCGGTCACCTCGCCGCCAACGCGCACGACCGGCGGCAGTTCCTCGACCGCGACCCGCAGGTCGGAAATGATCTGGCTGCGGCAGGCGTGAATGGCGCCGGGCTCGGCCCCCTCCCCGCCGTACACCAGGCCCTCCAGCAGTCGCATGCGGCAGGCGCCGCAGCGGCCATCATGGCAGGGCTGGGGCATGTCGATGCCGTTGGCGTAGGCGGCCTCGAGCAGGATTTCGCCGCGTTCGGCGAGGAATTCCTGGCCGTTGACGACGACTCGGCACGGTTTACGCATCACTCCACCTCAAAGCGACTGGGCCGAAACCGCCCGGAGTTCGCCCGCTGTGCTTGGTCGTACGCAGCGAGCCGCAGGACATCGCGCGGCCGCTGGGCGCGCGGCTGGGCGGCGCGACGGACGCTCTCGGGATGGCGCGAGACGTGGGGGCGCATGTCCGCGGACGGCCAGTTCTCCGTCGGGCGCATGCGCAGCGCGGCTTTCGCGGCATGCCGCGGCGCGAGGGCGGGCTTCGGCTCCGGTTCGGCGGCACGCGCCTCGCCCTTGAACCAGGTGAGCGCCTGCGAGAGCAGGCCGCCCTCGTCCTCGACCTTGGGCACGAACGGATCGGCGTAGCAGAGCGCCCCCGCCTCGGCCGCGATCGCCTTGACGGCCTCCACCATCGGAGGAGCGCCGCACGCATAGACGATGTCGTCGGCGCACAAGGTCGGCAGGTGATCGGTGGGCCGGCCGGTGCGCACGACGTTGGTGACGTCCTGCGGCGTGTCGACCACCGGCACGATTGCCACGTTGCGGCAGCGCGCGAGCCGGCACAGCGCCGGGATCATGTAGAGCGACTCGATCGTGCGCGCCCCGACCACGACCACGACGTCGCGCCGCGGATTCTCGCGCAGCGCCGCGTCGGCGATCGACCAGATCGGCGCAAAACCGGTACCGCTGGCGACGAGGACGAGACGATTGCTCAGGTTGGGGCGCAGATAGGCCGAGCCGAACGGGCCCGTGAGCTTCAACCGATGGCCCTCGCGGATCTCGCGCCCGAGCGCGGAGGAGACGCGTCCGTTCGGCACGCGCCGCACGTGCAGGCGGATCGTGTCGTTGCTCGATCGCGTCAGCGGCACGGTCGGGCTGTAGCAGCGCACCGGAAACCTGCGGAACTGCACCTGCAGATACTGGCCCGGCAGATATTCGACCGGCTCGGACGGCTCGATCCAGACTTCGACGACGTCGGGAGCCAGCGGGACCAGCCGCGTCACGCGCCCGGGTGTCGTCGCGATCTCCGGCACGTCCTCGATCACGAATTCCGCATCGGTGATGATGCGGCACTGGCAGGCATGGACGACGCCCTCGTCGCTGTTCGCTCCGGCATAGACGCGGCCGGAGACGACGTTGACCCGGCAGGTGCCGCAATGCCCCGACCGGCAATCGTGGGGAATGTCGATGCCGTTCATCAGGGCCGCGTCGAGCAACAATTCGCCGCGCTCGGCGAAGAATTCCTCGTCGTTGACCACCACTCTGCACTTCTTGCCCATTACTTCTCCACCTCAAGTCGAATTGGCCGGACATGCCGCGTGTGATGAAT
This sequence comes from uncultured Hyphomicrobiales bacterium, assembly GCA_964538565.1. Classification (GTDB taxonomy): domain Bacteria; phylum Pseudomonadota; class Alphaproteobacteria; order Rhizobiales; family Xanthobacteraceae; genus CAYVBN01. The sequence continues at coordinate 2,101 of CAZIGW010000035.1, forward strand.
CTGCGTGTGGTCGAATGCGGCGAGCCGCATGAAGGTCCCGCTCGCGATCGTGACGTCGGAGGATTCCTTGGCGAGCAGGCGGCGCGCGATTTCGAGCGTCCAGCGGCCCGCGGCCCAGCGTGCCGCGCCGCGAACGTCGGCGCGGTCCTGTACGTGCTCGTCGGCGATGATCACGCCGGGAATGACGGCGCCGACGGGAATCTTCGCGTCGAGCCCGGGCGTGTAGGGAAGCGAGTCGGCCTGCGTCATCCACCACCGCGCCCCGTCGCTCTCGCCGTGGTCGGGATCGAGATCGACCTGCCCGAGCGCCTTGAAAGTCGCTCGCCAGTCCTTCGGCAGCCGCCGCGGCTGCACCGGCTGCTCGTAGCCGCCGGGCCCGCGCTCCTCGAAATTGTCCGAGTAGATCGACGCCGCGCGCGGATCGACGATGAAGCCGCCGTGATACGGCCGCTGGCCGACCGTCTGGGCCTCGGTCGGGGCGACCGGCGTGCCGAAATGGTCCTTGTCGACCCAGCCGAGCAGTCCGCCGCTCGCAGCCTTCCACTCCCACACCTCGACATTGACCTTGTCCGACGTCGTGTAGTGCAGGCCTCGCCCGGACAGCGTCGCCGGCTTTCCGTCGATCGGCGTAGGGCCGGCATGAAAGGTGCGGTCGCCCGGCAGCGTGAGATCGAGCGTCGTCAGCAGGACGGAAAATTTGTCCTCGTAGTAGGAATTCTCGTCGCCGCGGTCGTAGCCCTCGTGCAGCACGTGCCAGCCGTCTGCGCGCTTGACGAGCGGAAGATGCTTCAACGAGCGGGTCGGATCGTCCCACACGAAGCAGAAGTAGGCCCATTCGCCGTCGTGCACGGCGCGGACTTCGATCGTCGTCGCGCCGGTGCCGTCGAAATGTCCGCCGAGATCCGTCATGACAACCATCGGACGCGTCGAACGCCAGACCGCATCCGAAATGTCGCCGTCGAGCCGGGGCGCCTGCTGCTTGTCAATCCTTCGAATGTAGAGACTGTCCACCGCAGTCCGGTCGATCGCCATCAACGCGGTGACGCCGACAAGCGCCACGGCGCTCGCGACGACGATGGGATTCGCCTGCAGGACCGTTCCGCGACGCCTCGGGCGCACCGTGTCGCCCGGCGGACGCGAGCGAGCCGAACGCGGCTGTCCCCGTCTCTGCCGTTCCTCCTTTGATTCGGAGCGGCGATCCGACGCCGCGAGCAGGTCGAGCGGATCGAACGGCGGCGGCGGCGGGGCGAGACGCGTCGGCCGGAACACGCGCAGCAACTGGCTGGCGCCGCCGGCGGCCCAATGCGCCGCGATGTGCGCGACCGCGTAGCCGAGCACGATCCATGTGCCGTAGAGATGCACGGCGACGACGAGGTCGCTGCCGAAACCGAAATAGAGAAGCCCGCCGGTGACGAGCTCACCGATCAGCGTGAGAAAGAGAGCCCAGTAGAGAACCACATTGATCGCGCCCCAGCGCGCCTTGCCCCGGCGCAGCAGGCTGATGAGCCGGGTGCGGTCGAGCCGGATGCGGCGGACGAGACCCGCCTGCGAGACGTAGACGGCGTAGGCCAGCGCGAGCGCAAACAGCATGACGGCGGCCGGAATGTGCCCGGTCCATACCGTGGTCTTCGGCAGGATCCCGTCCAGAACGCGCAGCCACGACATGGACGGCGAATCCGCGGCGATCCGCAGTCCGGTCGCCACCGACACGGTCAGCGAGCCGACCAGCAGCCAGTGCAGAACGACCGTTCCGAAGTCGGTTTTTCGGATCGCGCGTCGACGCATTCCGAAATCCTCCGTGATCCGCCCGTGTCGGCCGCCGGATGATCTTGGCGGCGCCGCCCGAGGCACCAGTCTCGGACGAGTGGTTTGCCTGTCAGGCGTGGCCACTCACATGCAGATGGGAGGATCTCTCGGTCTCACCACACCGACAGAGACGGTCTTGCGGATGGCCGGGTGCGACACCGGGTTGAAGCTGAGCTTGAAAACGCGCTGAGAGCTGACAAGCATACGCAAGACCCCCTTTACTCTACGCACCGGACTCGGGTTCACGCGGGCAACAACAACCCGTCTGCTCCGCAGACGTGCTGCGTCAGCCACAACCCGCGTCAGTTCTGGACACCGTAGACTCCGGCTTGCCCCATTCGCCTCAAGCCGGAATGTGCGTACGAATTGCCTCCACCGACTGCGATGGTTAATTTTCAAATGCGGCGATTTCCTGATTAAGCCGTAGCGGAATAAAAAAACCTGCCGGCGCAATTACGGCGATTGACGAGCCATCGACGTCGACGCGCGCGAACGTGTCTCGGCAGCCAAGCCCGCTCCGATTTCGAATGACTCGCCAGAAAATGTCCGACGATACGTACGGCGGACGCGCGATGCGACGATCGATGCTCAGCCGATCGGATTCCAGGTGCCGTCCGGATTTCGGCACGCCGTGCCGCGCGCGGTCTGCGGGCGGCCGTCGATGTAGATCGTGTGGGTGTACTGGCGGCAGTTCATGCCGTCCTGCTGATACGCCGGCCCCGGAACGACAGTGCCGTAACGTCCGGAGTCCGGATTGCGCCAAGTCACCGGCGCCCCGGAGCGGCCGGATTCCAGCGCCTGCATCTGCGCGGCATAGGCGCGCTCGCGATCTTCGTCGTCGAGCGCCGCGCCGATGCGGTTGCCGATGAGACCGCCGATCGCGGCCCCGGCGACGCCGGCCGCGATGCGTGTTCCCGTGCTGCCGCCGATGGTCGAGCCGATGGCGGCTCCGGTCAGAGCCCCGAGGAGAGTCCCGGTGTTTTCCTTCGGTCCGGTCCCGGTCGCGGGATCGGCGGCGCATGCGGCGACGGAAACGCTGACGACGGCGGCAGCCATCAGTTTCGCTGCGGACATGAGAACCCCTGGATTGCCCCTTGCGCAGACCCGTGCCGGGCGCGCGCTCATCTCCTCAACCGCGCGGTACCAAGGCCAAGAATTCGGCAAAACTCTGGCCGCCGCGTGACCTTGCGAATTCAGGCCGCCGGCAGCACGAGTTCGGCGCGCAGGCCGCCGATCGACGCGTTCCCGAGCGTGAGGCTGCCGCCATAGAGCGCCGCGAGCTCGACCACGATCGACAGGCCGAGACCCGAGCCGGGTTTCGTCTCGTCGAGGCGCTGGCCGCGCCTTGCCACCTGCGCACGCTCGGCCGGCGTCAGTCCCGGGCCGTCGTCGTCGACCAGGATGCGGATAACCTGCCTGGGCGGCGTCGTCTCCTCGCGCGCGAGCGCCACCTCCACGCTCACGCGCGATTGCGCCCACTTGCAGGCGTTGTCGATGAGATTCCCGATCATCTCCTCGATGTCCTGGCGCTCGCCCTGGAACCGGGCGTCCGCCGGCGCGTCGACGTCGATGGCGATGCCGCGGCTGCGGTGCAGCTTTTCCATCGTGCGCGTGAGCGCCAGCACGACGGGCTGCACGTCGGTGACGGTTCCCACCACGGTGAGGCGCGCCGCCAGATGCGCGCGCTCGAGATGGCGCGCGACCTGGTCGCGCATGATGTCGGCCTGCTCGCGCACCTTGGCGGCGAGCGGGTCGTCCCCGCGCGCCGCCGCCTCGTTGACCATGACGGAAAGCGGCGTCTTGAGCGCATGGGCGAGGTTGCCGACGTGCGTGCGCGCCCGTTCGACGATCTGCCGGTTGGCCTCGATGAGCGCGTTCGTCTCGCGCGCCAGCGGCTCGATCTCGACCGGGAAGCTCCCCGCCAGTCGCTCGGCCGAACCCGAGCGGATCGCCGCCAGACTTTCTGAAATGCGTTTGAGCGGCGCGAGGCCGAAGCGCACCTGGAACATCGTGGTCAGCAGGAGCACGATCGCCAGCACCCCGAAGGTGATGAGAAGCGCGCCGTCGAACGAGCGCATCTCGTCGTCGATTTCCTGGGAATCGCCCGCCACCGCCACCAGGAAGCGACCGTCCTCGCCGAGGTCCACGGTGCGCTCGAGCAGGCGCAGGCGCTGCTCTTCCGGTCCCTGGACGTAGCTGCGGCGCGTGCCGTCCGAGCTCGCCTCGACGCCCAGATCCTCGAGATGCGGCAGGCCGCTGTCCCACAGGGAGCGCGACGAGCGCACCTCCGGCTTCGCGCCGTTGAGCCGCGTCACCTGCCAGTACCAGCCGGACAGCGGAAGTTCGAACAGCGGCTCGCCGAGCGACTGCGAGGCTTTCGCGTCGCCGGAATCCTCGGGGGCGGCGACGTCGGCGACCAGGGTGCGCAGATAGACGCCAAGACGGCGATCGAACGATCGCTCGACGGCCTGCCGGTAGAGCGAGGAAAGCACGATCCCGGTCACCGCCAGGATCACCACGGTCCACGCGGTTGCCGAGAGAAACAGGCGGACCGCAAGCGAATTAGCGCGCATCGGTCGGCGGCGTGAGCAGATACCCGAGCCCACGGATGGTCTGGATGACATCCACCCCGAGCTTCTTGCGAATACGGCCGACGAAGACTTCGATCGTGTTGGAGTCGCGGTCGAAATCCTGGTCGTAGAGATGCTCGACCAGCTCGGTGCGCGAGACCACGCGCCCGCTGTGATGCATCAGATAGGACAACAGGCGGTACTCGTGCGAGGTCAGCTTCACCGGATTGCCGTCGACGGTGACGCGGCCAGTGCGCGAATCGAGCCGCACTGGCCCGCAGGTGAACTCGCTTTTGGCGTGGCCGACCGAGCGGCGCAGCAGCGCACGGATCCGGGCCAGCACTTCTTCGAGATGAAAGGGCTTGGCGACGTAGTCGTCGGCCCCCGCGTCGAATCCCTGCACCTTGTCGCTCCAGCGATCGCGTGCGGTCAGCAGCAGCACGGGCGCTGCGCGGCCGGAACGCCGCCAGGATTCGAGCACGGAAATGCCGTCCATCTTCGGCAGCCCGATGTCGAGGATGATCGCGTCGTAGGGCTCGGTCTCGCCGAGGTAGTGCCCCTCCTCCCCGTCGAACGCGCGATCGACCACATAGCCGGCATCGGTCAGCGCCGTCGTGAGCTGACGGTTCAAATCGGGATCGTCCTCGACGACGTGGAGGCGCATTCATTGGCTCCGTTCGGACATTCCACCCAACGCGCTCAGCGCCCGCCGATGACAGTTCCGCTGGCGGCGTCGACCGTCGCACGCGTGACTTTGCCATTCCGTGCGAACACTGTCAGCACATAGACCAGACGATGGTCCTGCTCGCACAGGCTTGCGCGCAGCAACTCGCCGTTGACCCGCGCCCGCACTGCACGCATCGCCTTGGCGAGGGGCACGACCCTGTGCGCCGCGATGGCGGCGCGCCGTTCCTCGGGCGACAGGCAGCGCCGGTGCGACGGTGCGGATGAGGGCGTTCCGGCCGCCGTCGCGGTGCCGGTCGTCTCGACGGCAACGGGAGTGCCTGCGTCCGCGGCCGAAGCCGTCGCGGCCGCCCCCGCCATCCAGGCGAAGAGGATCGCTGCTGTCGCCAGTCTGAAAATCATGTCGGGACGCACCGTGGCCGGCTCGGAGGACTCGCGCACCCCCGCAGTCTACACCAGCCGGCGCCTCGTCGCCGGGAAGAATGACAGGGCCCGGCCCGGCCGCGCCGGCGGACGGGAAAAGCCGAGCCGCCACCGTGTCTGGCGGGTCGCCCGTCGGCCGGATGCAAAATAAGGCGAACACCGCGCCTGTTCCTCCATCAGAGAAAGTTTTGTTTTGAGGCAATCGCGGTATTTTGGTCCGCAGATGCCATAGTTTCGCCACCACCTGTTCCGCGGGCACGGATCGTGACCCAGCGTCAGAACTTGGGCGGATTGTTACAATGCCGCCACAGCGCTCGAATCGTCAGAGACGATTCGATCTTCTCTGTGACGGCGGGATGACGGCTTGGCGCGCGCCCGCCCGAGTGCGACAAATCCCGATGGAGTCGGCATTTTTCGCCAGTACGGAGCAGCCGGATCGGCGCTCCTTGCGAGACCATGACATGTTCCTGCCAACGGCATCTCCGACTGGCTTGCACGGAGTGTCAAGCGCAGAGCCGACGCGACGCGCCCTTGTGGACACACGTCTTCGATAGTTCAAGAGACGTCACAGTCGCGTCGAACTTAAGTCGAAATCCTCCGCCAGTATTTTACCGATGCGGCACATCCACAGTCGTGGTGCGCTGCAGGCCTGGGGGGCGGGGATGAAGTGGATGCGTACCGAGCGCCCCGGATCTGCGGCGCATCACGAGTGACCATCCTGTACCGCAGCAGCAAGTGGCGTGCGTTGCGTTTGGCGTATCGGCGTTGCGTCGCGTTTTTCGAGTAGCGTCGCGTCCTGTTGCGTATCCCGAGTAGCGTTTCGTTGTCGAAGTTGCGTTCGTTGTGTCGCGTTGCGTTGCGTGACCGCTCGATGACGAGAGCCCGCGTTCGCCGCGCCCGTGGCGAGGGCTCCATCGAGCTCCCAAAGGCCGTCGGATCACCGCGATTGACAAGCGCGGACCACTGCGGCTCAAACGCCGCATGAAGATTCCGGCTGTCCTCTTCGCGCCTTTGGTTCTTCTGTTCGCGTGCGCGCCCCCCGCTTCCGCCATGGTGGGGGGCGCGCCGGCCGCGAATTCGACGATCGCACGTCACGTCGTGCTCATCGTCGGCTCGAGCGGATTCTGCACCGGCGCCGCCATCGCGCGCGACCTCGTGCTCACCGCCGCGCATTGCGTACGGCCCGGCGCCGAATACAAGCTGGTCGACCACGACGCCGCGCACCGGCCGAGGCTCCTCGACGTCGTGAGCGTCTCGCGTCACCCCCAATTCAATCTTTCCACCCTGCTGGCGCATCGCGCGACCGCGGACGTGGCGCTGCTCAAGCTCGCCGCGCCGCTGCGTGCGGCGTTTGCCCCGGCGCCCATGGCCGGGCCCCGCGTCGTCAACGTCGGCGACCGTTTCGTCGTGGCCGGCTTCGGCGTCACGCTCCGAGGAGACGGCAGAACCGGCGGCACGGCCCGCGCGGCCGTTCTCGTCGCCACCGGGCAGCCCGGCTCGCTCCAGCTTCGCCTGGTCGATCCAGCCGGCAGAGGCGAGCGCGCCGGACTCGGCGCCTGCACCGGCGATTCGGGGGCGCCGGCGTTCGACACGGACGGGGAACGCCCCGCGATCGTCGGAGTCGTGAGCTGGTCGACGGGGCCGCATCTCGCAGCCGGTTGCGGCGGACTGACCGGCGTGACGCCGCTCGTGCGCTATCGGGAGTGGATCGTGGAGACGGCGCGCAAGCTCGGGTCGCCGCTGCCCTGAGCGGGCCGCAAGCTTGCAATCCTACTGCCGCCCCCAGGTGAAGCCGTTGCCCATGCGGCGGACGTCCGAGGGGCGAGGGTTGCACGGGCCGACCGCGCCTTCGCGCAGAATCCCGGTGTAGTTGTCGAACAGCATGTGCCGGCAGTTGGTCTCGTCGGTCGGCAACAGGATCCGGCCGGTGCGCAATTCGGCCGGCCGCTGCCCCTCGTGCGACCCGATCAGCGGCGGAACGGAGAGCACCGGGACGCCGATGAACAGGCCGGTCGCGATGAGCAGCGCCAGGCAGGCGCAGACCAGCACGACCTGCGTGGACTTGGAGGCGTTGTCCCGCCGGTGACGCTTGTGCACGCGGCCGGCCCGCGCCGATTCGCGCGGCGCGACCTGATCCGCCTCGAGGGCGCCGTTCGCGTCATGCGTGTCCATGCGCCATTGGACACCGGCTTTGTTTTACCTTTCGTTAAGGCGGTTGCGGATTTCAGCTCAATGCGGGCGCCCGGAAGGCGTTTCGCTGCGCCCGCGCAGGGGCCGCTCTTCCATCCGGATCATGGCGAACAGGCCGAGGGCGAGAAACGCCACGCCGGCGGCGAACACCCAGCTGAACACGTGCCGCATGTCGACGCCGAGCGCCCCCGCCGCTGCGGCGGCCGCCTCTACGCCGCGGGCGCCCCGCTCCGGCGCGAGGCCGATCCCGGCGAGAACGATCGCCCCCATCACGGCGACGACGAGCGCGCTGGCGAGCGAGCGGAAGAAATTCATCACGCCCGTCGCCGTCCCGACCTGGAAGCGCGAGACCGCGTTCTGGATGCACACCGTCGAGACGGAGAACGTGGTGCCGATGCCGAGACCGATCAAGCCGAGCGCGGTCACCACCACGGCGAGCGGCGCGCGCGGCCAGAAGATCAGCAGCAGAAGCGTGCTGATCGAAATCGAGAGTCCGACGATCGGCACCCACTTGTAGTGCCGCAGATACATCATGGCGCGCCCGGAAAGCATCGAGCCGGGCGTGGTCATGACGGCGATCGGAATGAGCGCGAGACCGGCGTCGCTCGCCGAGAGCTTGTGCACGGTCTCGTAGTAGAGCGGCATGAAGATCGTCAGGCCGATCGACGTGCCGACCGCGCAGGAGGTCGCCATCGTTCCCATCCGGACGATCTGATTGGCCAGCACCGGCAGCGGCAGGAACGGTTCGGGCGCCTGCGTGATCCGGTAGCCGAAGGCGAGCGAGAGCAGCGCCGAGCCGGCGATCAGGCCGAAGATCATCGGCGACAGCCACGGAAGTCGGGTGCCGCCCCAGGTGAGCGCGAGCAGGAGCAGGATCGAGGCCGCCATCATCAGCGCGGCCCCGAACAGGTCGAGCTTATGCGGACGGTCGTGGCGCGGCAGGCGTTTGAGCGTGTTGTTGATGCCGATCGCCGCGATGATCCCGAGCGGCACGTTGAGCCAGAAGATCAGCGACCAGTGCAGGTGTTCGGCCAGAAATCCGCCGAGCACGGGTCCGCCGACGCCGGCGGTGACGAACACCGTGCCCATGTAGGCCTGGTAACGTCCGCGCTCGCGCGGCGCCACCGCGTCGGCGACGATGGCCTGCGCGATCGGCTGGATGCCGCCGCCACCGAGCCCTTGCAGGCCGCGCGCGAGGATCAACACCAGCATGTTCGGGGCGAGCGCGCAGACAATCGAGCCGGCCACGAAGACCCCGATCGCCGAGAGCATCATGGCGCGCCGCCCGTAGATGTCCGACAGCTTCCCGTAGAGCGGCGCCGCCACCGTCGACGTCAGCAGATATGCGGTGACGAGCCAGGACAGGTTTTCGAAGTCATGGAAGTCGCGCCCCATGGTGGGCAGCGCGGTGGCGATGATGGTCTGGTTGAGGGCGGCGAGGAACATCGCCAGCATCACGCCGAGGACGATGACCCGGATCTCGGCATGGCTCATGGCCCAGCGCGCCGGCAGCGGCTCGCCGGGCGCAGGCGGCACGGGAGCCGTCAGAGCCCCGCCGGAGACGAGGCTTGCATCGAGCACGCCGGTATCCGCCGTCGTCTCCGCGGTCTCCTCGGTCTCGTCTGTACGGCTGGGGGCGGCCGTCTCCGGAAGGTTCATCGCGTTGTGGTCGCCCGTCATTCGCCCTGTCGCATCGCGCCGCCGGGCGGCGGCTCGCCTGTATCTCGAGAATCGCCGCAACATCGCGCCGGGCATGAAGAATTTCAATGGCAACGGCTGCGGAGCAGCTATGAGGCCGGCGGAAGCCGGGAACCCGATGCCGCCTGGACGACGCGGCGCTCGCCGTTCATCCGCCTACTCGGCCGGCCGCGGCGTGGCCGGGCCGCGCAGCGGCCGCTCCTCCATGGCGAGCACGAAGCCGAGCGAAACCACGAGGCTGATGATCGCCGCGAGAAAGACCCAGCGGAACACGTGGACGGACCCGGACCCCAGCCCGGCCGGCGTGAGTTCCGCGGCGCCTGGCACGCCGGTGAGCACGATCGCGCCCAGCGCGGCGACCACGAATGTGCCGCCGAGCGAGCGCGCGAAGCTCGACATGCCGGTGGCGATACCGAGCTCGTGCAGCGCGACGGCGTTCTGCACCAGCACGATGGTGACCGGAAACATCGGCCCGAGTCCAAGGCCGGCGGCAAGAATGAGCGCGAGCACGAGCCACACCGGCAGGTTGACCGGGTCGAGGGCGAGCACCAGGAACGCAACAACGGCGAGCGCGAGACCGGCGATCGGCACGCGCTTGTAGCGCACGAGGCGCGCCAGCAGCCGTCCGGCGATCATCGAGCTGACGGTTGCGCCGCCCAGGTAGGCGATGACCCCGAGGCCGGCGCCGCTCGCGGAAAGTCCGAGCCCCACCTGCAGGTAGAGCGGCAGCACCACGGTCAGGCCGATGATCGTTCCGACACCGAAGAACGCCGCACCGGTGCCGGTGCCGACCACCGGGTTGCGCAGCACGGCAAGCGGGATGAACGGTTCGGGCGCCGTGAACGTGCGCAACGCGAACAGCACCCACAGCAGGGCGGAGCCGCCGATCAGCACGGCAATCTGCGGCGACGCCCAGGCGTAGCGGCGGCCGGCCCAGGTCAGCGCCAGCATCAGGGTGATCGCCGCGCCGACCATCAAGGCGGCGCCGAGCATGTCGAGCTGATGCGGACGATCGTGGCGCGGCAGCAGTCGAAGCACGTCGCGCGTGAGCACGAAGGCCACGGCGGCGAGCGGCACGTTGATCCAGAAGATCATCGACCAGTGCAGATATTCGGTGATCAGCCCCCCGAGCAGCGGCCCGCCGATGGTCGCCGACAGGAAGGCGGTCGACGTGTAGGTCTGGAAGCGGGCGCGCTCGCGCGGGGAGACGACGTCGGCGATGACGGTCTGCGCCATCGGAATGAGCCCGCCGCCGCCGACGCCTTGCAGCGCGCGCGCCAGGATGAGCGTCAACATCGTGGGCGCGAGCGCGCACGCGATGGAACCGAGAGCAAAGATGCCGATGCCGAGCAGCATGATCGCGCGCCGGCCGTGGATGTCCGAGAGCTTGCCGTAGAGCGGCGCCGCGGCGGTCGAGCTGAGCAGATAGATCGTCACCACCCAGGACAGGTTTTCCACGTCGCCGAGGTTCTGCGCGATCGTCGGCAGCGCGGTCGCCACGATGGTCTGGTCGAGCGCCGCGAGAAAGAGCGCGAGCAGCACGCCGATGACGATCGAACGCACCGTGGCATGATCGAGAGGCGGCTTTTGCGACGGCGCGGACGGGCTGTGCATCGATGGGTCCTGGGAGCGCGGTCGAGCATCGCGCTGCGACATGACGCTGGCATATGATTCTTTAGGCGGACGTGCGTCGTCCAAGGGACTCCGCTGCCACCGGCGAGGGCGCGCGCCGGTCAGGCGCCGTTGCGCCTGACCATGGCGAAGAGCGGCGCAAATTCAACAGCTTTCGGCGCAGAGCGGCCATGCCGGCCGGCGTGGCGGGGTCGCGCTTCTTGTCGTCCTGCGTGTCGTGATCAGGACGGGTCGCGCGACAGCCCCCGCACCCTGCCGGCTCGTTTCCTGTTCACACCTCAACCCGGGGACGAACGGCCCCCGCCGGCGCCGTCGGACACAAGAGGCGGCTTCCGTCGGTTTCAGGCCTTTCGCCGCTTGCGGGATGCGGCCGCCGGGTCCTGCCGCGCGGCTTTCGGGATCTTCAGCGGCCAGCTCACGATCCGGTCTTCCAGCTCGTCCACGCCCACCGTCTCCTCGCTGGCACCCACCCGCCCGCGCACCGAGATGCCGGCCGCGTGCACGCTGTCGGGATCGCCGGACACGAGCGGATGCCACCAGTAGAGATCCCGGCCTTCGGACACGAGGCGATACGCGCACGTCGCCGGCAGCCAGTTGAGCTTGCCGACGTTCTCGGGCTGCAGCCGGACACAGTCGTGCACTTGGTCGGTCCGATGCGCATAGTCCCGGCAGCGGCAGCTCTCGCCGTCGAGCAGACGGCAGCCGACGTCGGTGAAGAAGATGCGCCCGCTCTCCTCCTCTTCGAGCTTGACCAGGCAGCAGCGGCCGCAGCCGTCGCACAGGCTTTCCCATTCCGCGTCGGTCATCTCGACGAGGCTCTTGCGTCGCCAGAAGGGGGCGTCGGCCGCCATTTCGAATCGTGCTCCTCTGGCTTCCTACCTAGCGGCGCCGCGTGCATTGCGCGAGGTGCCGCGAGGGTTAATTTCAGCGCCCGGCGCGGCACCCCGCGAGGGGCCGCCGCGCAAGCGGGAGCCGGCTCCGACGGAACCTGTAAGCTGCTGACAGGACGCATGAATTTCGATACGGCCACGACCGCCTGCGCGATCGCCGGCGGCGGGGCGGCGATGTTTCGCCGAACGGCCTTGCTCCGGTCGCCTTTTCCCCCAAATTTCCCTCGAATTTGTGACCCAACGGTCATTGGCCGCGAGGAAACCATCGGCTAAGGAACGTCGCGACCGAACGGAACAGCGGGCCGCCTCGTTCGTTCTCTGCGGCAGGAAGTCCGAATTTGCGCGACTGGCTACCCGACGACAGCACGCTGGAGATGTGGAAGCTGCGGCTGAAGCGCTTCCTGCTCGATCTCGACGCGCGCATCGATTTCGGCCTGTACAAGAGCGGCCTGTGGGCGCGCGAGCTCTACGAGCGCTTCTCCGACCACATGGATCGTTTTCACGTCAGCGGCTGGCGGCGCTGGATCCTGATCGAGCCGCTGTCGGAAGCCGCGACCCTCGGGGTCGTCGGCCTGCTGCTGATGCTGGCGCTCGCGATCCCGGCCTTTCAGGAAACGTCGGACGAGGACTGGCTGAAGAAGGCCGACCTGTCCGTCGTGTTCCTCGACCGGTACGGCAACGAGATCGGCAGCCGCGGCATCAAACACAACGATTCGGTGCCGCTCGAGCAATTTCCCGACCACCTGATCAAGGCGGTGCTGGCGACCGAGGATCGGCGCTTCTACGAGCACTTCGGCATCGATGTCGGCGGCATCTTCCGCGCGCTTGTCACCAATGCGCGCGCCGGCGGCGTGGTCCAGGGCGGGTCCTCCATCACGCAGCAGCTCGCCAAGAACCTGTTCCTGAGCAACGAGCGCACGCTCGACCGCAAGATCAAGGAAGCGTTTCTCGCCATCTGGCTCGAGACGCGGCTGACCAAGAACGAGATTCTCAAGCTCTATCTCGACCGCGCCTACATGGGCGGCGGCGCCTTCGGGGTCGACGCCGCCGCGCAGTACTATTTCGGCAAGTCGGTGCGTGACGTGAACCTCGCGGAAGCCGCGATGCTCGCCGGCCTGTTCAAGGCGCCGACTCGCTTTGCCCCGCACATCAACCTGCCGGCCGCGCGCGCGCGCGCCAACGTCGTGCTCGACAACCTCGTCGACGCCGGGTTCATGACCGAGGGCCAGGTGTTCGGAGCGCGGCGCAATCCGGCGACCGCGATCGACCGCCGCGACGAAGGCGCGCCCGACTATTATCTCGACTACGCCTTCGACGAGGTAAAGAAGCTCGTCGACAAGCTGCCGAAGTCGATCACGGAGCGCGCCTTCGTGGTGCGCACGGCGCTCGACATGAACCTGCAGCACGCGGCGGAGAACGCGGTCGAGAATGCGCTGCGCCAGTACGGCCGCGAATACCACGCCTCGCAGGCGGCGGTCGTCATCGCCGATCTCGACGGCGCGGTGCGGGCGATGGTGGGCGGACGCGACTATGGCGCGAGCCAGTTCAACCGCGCCACCGACGCGATGCGCCAGCCGGGCTCCTCGTTCAAGCCGTATGTCTACGCGACCGCGCTCATGAACGGCTTCAAGCCGACCTCGGTCGTTCCCGACTCGCCGATCTGCATCGGCAACTGGTGCCCGCAGAACTACGGACATTCGTTCTCCGGACCGGTGACGCTGACCCAGGCGATCACGCGCTCGATCAACGTGATCCCGGTCCGGTTGTCGATTCTGCTCGGCCACGGCAACCCCAAGGTCGGCCGCGCCATGATCGTCCAGACGGCGCGCAACATGGGAATCCACACGCCGCTGCCGGACACGCCCTCCCTGCCGATCGGCGCCGACGAAGTGACGGTCCTCGAGCACACCGTCGCCTACGCGACATTCCCCAACCTCGGCAAGGCGGTGACGCCGCACGCCGTTCTCGAGATCCGCACCGGCGCCGGCGAGACGATCTGGCGCTTCGACCGCGACGGGCCAAAGCCGCGACAGGTCATTCCGCCCCACGTCGCCACCGACATGATCATGATGATGAACAGCGTGGTCGAGAACGGGACCGCGCGGCGCGCCATTCTTCCGGGCATCAAGGCGGCGGGAAAGACCGGCACCACCAATGCCTACCGCGACGCCTGGTTCGTCGGCTACACCGGCAACTTCGTCGGCGGCGTGTGGTTCGGCAACGACGACTACAGCCCGCTCAACCGGATGACCGGCGGCTCGCTGCCGGCGCAGACCTGGCACGACATCATGGAGTATGCGCACCAGGGCATCGAGCTGAAGAACCTGCCGGGCCTGCCGCCCAATCCGGCGCCGACCGGCCCGCAGGTGGCGGAAGCCTCGACCAAGGGCCCCGCGCCCCCGCCGCATCCGCCGATGCTGACGCATCGCGGCGCCCAGGTGCTGCAGCGGGTGGAGCGGATGATGGACGAGGCCTCGCGCGCGCTCGTCGCCGCGAAAGGCTCCCTCGCGCAGGCGCGACCGTCGCCGGATGGCGCCGACCGGTCCGATGCCGTGGCTTCGGCGGGCGAGCAGGCCGGGGTCGGCGGACATTGACCGGCGCGATGCCTTGCGGCGGATGATGACTTCTATCCCGCGCGTTCCGGGCTATGTTGCGGCCCTGCGTTCCTTGACGTTCTGATCGGATCGACCGTGCGACTGCTGTTCGGTGCGCTGTTCTCCTTCCTGGTCGCCGCCGCGATCGGGCTCGGCTCGACCTGGTTCGCGCTCACGCGTGGAACCGCGTTCGGTGCCGTGACGCTCGGCGCCTGGAAGGCCTGGCCCAAGAACGGCACAGCGGAGATCGACCCCTATGCGCGCGCGTCGATCGCGCGCACCGGGGAACTGCCGGTCGGTCTCGGCGACGGCGTGGCGTTCGTGGCCAAGGCGGACGACAGCGGCCGGCAGCTCGACGGGCGTTGCGATGTCATCGTTGCCGGCACAACCCCGCCGGCGCGGTTCTGGACGCTCACCCTCTACACGCCGGACGGACAGCTCGTCGCCAACACGGTCAACCGGCAGGGTTTCACCAGCGAGGAGATCGTCCGCAAGGCCGACGGGAGTTTCGCCGTCACGGTCGCGCCGCGCGCGCGCCCGGGAAACTGGCTGCCGACCGGCGGCATCGAACGCTACGTGCTGGTGATGCGGCTCTACGACACGCAGATCGCGGTCGCGACGCCGGCCGAACGCGAGGCGCCGATGCCCGCGATCGAACGGGGGGCCTGTCGATGATCCGCTGGCTGCTCTGGCTGCTCGGCGGCGTTCTGCTCGGCGGGATCGTGCATCTCGGCACGGTGCTCGCGCTGCCGCGCACGGCCACCCAGGACGCCTACTCGCGGCTCGAGCCGATGACGCCGGTCAATTCGGTCGTGCCGCTCCCCGTCCCCACCCCGGCCGCGGAGATCGTGCCGTTCATGGACCCGGCGTTCGCCGCCGCGGTGTGCCGCTACGACCTCGCCGCCGGTCCTCTCAAGCTCATCGCGCCGGTGAGCCAGGCCTACACCTCGGTCTCCTTCTACACCCGCCGCGGGGTCGCCTATTACGCCATCAACGACCGCGCCGCCGGCCGCCGGGTGATCGAGCTCGACCTCATGACCAGCCGGCAGCGGGCCGAATTGCCGGAGGACGAGGAAGTGACGGCGGCCGACCGGCTGATCGTGGAATCCCCGACCACGACCGGGCTGATCGTGCTGCGCGCGTTGAGCCCGGAGCCGAGCATGATGGGGATGGCGCAGCGCGCCCTGACCGGCGCGCAATGCAAGCCGCAGAGCTGACGTCGGGCTATTTCGAAACGACGGCACGCGGCGCTGCGGCCGCGGCTGGCGCGGCGACGCCCGGGCAGATCGCGGGCTCGGCCACGAGCCGATTGTCTGCGATGCGCGCGTCGAACAGCGCCAGCGAGTGCTCCACGTCCGCCGCGACCGGCGACGGCGTCGAAATGACGAGGCGCTCGAGCGCGTAGCGATAGGACGCCGAGCGTTCCGCCAGCGAGCATTGCACCCAGGCGACGGTGAGCGCGTTCTCGGCGTTGCGCGCATCGGCGTCGGCGCGCTCGCCCCGCGTCAACTTCGAGACGTAGGCAAGACTCTGGGTTCGCTTGGAGTCGAGGTCGAGGACGCGGCGCGCCACCGCGAAGAACGGTCCGATGCGTTCGATGTCGTTGCGGATGTCCTCGTTCAGCTTGGCGTAACGCGCATTCGCCGACCGATAGGCGGTGTCCATCAGGTGACGGCTGTAGGCCGTGCGATCGAACGGCGCGTCGGGACGAAAGGTCTTCGTCAGCCCATATTGATCGAGCACGCCGTACCAGCGGTCGCGATCGTATGGCGGTTCGATCAACGGATAGGCGGCGTCGCGCAGGCGTCGCTCCTCGTCGGTGAGCGGAAATTGCGACGTCCGCAGGCCGTCGGCCCGCGCCGCCTCGGCGCCGACCCAGTCGTGGATGTCGTCGCGCACGAGCGAGGCTCTTGGCCGGCCGAAATCGCCGCCGGCGCAGCCGGCGAGCAGACATTGGCCCGCAATCAGGCCGCACAGCGCAACGCGCATGGGAAGGAGTACGGGGAACGCGACGCGGCGCCGGACGCGCCCGGATCTAGGATCGCGCCGCACGTCGCCGCCGCTTGCCGCCCCCTCCGGACCGCCGCGAATCGTCGGACACGCCGTCCGAGGCCACGTCGGCGTACCGCTCGATGCGGATGACCGGAAGAATGACGACCTCGGCGCTGGTTTCCGGCTGCGCGGTCCGAGATCCGATGCGCATGGCACGCCGAGAATCGGGAAAGACGATGACAGATCCCATGTGCCCCCTTTCCGCTTCCCCATCGAGCGCTGCGCGCCCGATCGACTCCCGATGCATTAGGAAGTCCACATGGTTAACGGTCCGCTAACGCTGTTTGCGTAGGATCTCCGGATACGGATGCGTACCCCACGAAGGGGATCCCAGTGACCTTGCCGCCATTTCCGAATCTCGACTGTCTGCTCGACCTCACGCGCCATGACGGCGTGGACATCCGCCCGACACTCCTGCGCGTGCTGACGGATCTCTATGTGCAGCGGTCCCACCACATGCCGCACGAAGCGCGCCACTACACCGAGCTTGCCCTGCGTCTCATCGATGCGGTCGACGTGCCGACCCGCGTGGCGGTGGCGCAACGGCTGGCTTGCTATCCGGCCGCGCCCGTCGCGGTTCTCGAGCGACTGGCGCGCGACCTTCCGGAAGTGGCCCAGCCGATTCTGCGCGCGCTTCCCGGCCTGGCGCCGCACGCGGCAGGACACCGGACGACGCCGGGAGCGGCCGCGCCGGCGCGGGCTGCGGTCAAACCCGCCGATGTGGCGCGCGAGGCCCCCGCGGATGCCATCGAGACGCGCGCGCCGGGAGCCGCGAGGGCGGCGGCAGCGATCGTTCGCGAAGCGCCCACGGCGGTAGAGCTCAGCGAGCTCTTCTTCTCGGCCGGCGCGAGCGACCGCCGGCTGATCCTCTCCAACCTCGAATACGCGGCCGCGCCGGCGATCCGGCCGATCCGGGTCGGCCGGGCGAGCGACGCGGTGCGCCGGCTCGAGCTCTCGGCGTTGCAGAACCGGCCGGGCGAGTTCGCCCGCGAGCTCGAACAGGTTCTGGAGATTTCGCGCGAAAAGGCCGAGCGCATCATCAAGGATCCGCTCGGCGAGCCGCTACTCGTCGCCGCCAGGGCGCTGTCGATGCCCGCCGAGGTCCTTCAGCGAGTCCTGCTGTTCGTGAACCCGGCGATCGGTCTTTCCGTCGATCGCGTCTACGATCTCTCCGCCTTCTATGCGCGGCTCAAGACCGTGAGCGCGCTGCGGCTCGTGTCGATCTGGCGCCTGATGGACGCGGCCGAGCAGACGTCGCGCACGTACCAATCCGTCTTCCGCGCGCAGGACCCGAGGAGCGCGCGCGCGCCGGTTGTTGCCCCGCGCGAACCCGTGCGACGCGACCGGGAAGACGAGGCGCTGCGGCCAACGCGGCGTCAGCGCACGATGTGATCGAGAAAATTCCGGCCCTCGCGGTCTTCCACCTCGACGATCCACACGTCCGGATCGAAGCGGATCTCGCGCGCCAGATAGGCCTCGACGTCGCTCTCCGGTGCCGGCTGGACCCGCAGGCAGGGCGCGAAGGCGCGGTCGGCCGGACGCGCATCGTCGAAGGCGGTCTGCGGCGCCGGCCCATAGAGCTCGGCGGTCCCGTCGAGCCGCGCCACCTTCACGAAGATCGCGCCGGCTTCCTCCGCCCCGCGCCGGCGCACGGCCGCGAAGGCCCCCTCGACATGGCAGCGGCGCACATAGGCCGCGACCCAGATTCCCGATTTCAGGCGCATCGACGACGGCCGCTCACGATTCGGCCGATTTGACGGGATGCATGGCGGTCCGGCAATCGCAAAAATGCGACGCGCACGATCCCGCCAGACTTGCGTCGGCGGGTCACGCAAGAGCCTTTCCGGCTTTGATGGAATCAAGGCCGGTGCTCCAGGTACTTGCCCTGAGGCGTTTTCTCCACGCGAACCGATACTCACTTCGCCCGAAAGCGCTCTACTCGAGCGGCCGGCCGGTCACAGCGGTGAGCTCGCGGCGCAGCCGATCGGAGATCTGGCCGGTGACCGGGAGCTGGCGCTCGCGCTCGAACCGCTCGATCGCCGCGCGCGTGTCGGCGTCGAAGGTTCCGGTCGGCTTGATCTGGCCGTAGCCGAAGTCGCTGAGCGCGCGCTGGATCGCCACGACCTGGCGCGTGGGCGCGATGAGGTTGGCAATCGGATCGTTCGGGCGCGCGGGCGGCATCGGCACCGCGGCCTGCGCCTTCACGCTTGACTTCTGCATCGTATGCAGCAGGGCCTCGTTCGGTTCCGGGCTCGCTTTCAGACCGGCGGCCTGCTCGAAATCGCGAATCGCACCGTCGGTCTTGGCGCCGTAGACGCCGTCGACCGGACCGTCGTAGAAGCCGCGGCGTGCAAGCTCCTTCTGGATCTCGCCGACGATTTCACTGCGCCCGCGCGCGCCGGTGCCGTCCGGTCTCGCGGCGCTCGATTCGCCGGGGCGCGGGCGGGGCAGCGGTCGGAGCGAACCCGTGGCGTCGGCGGAGGAGACCGGAGCGCGACGGATGGCGAAGATCGGCGCCGGATGCGGCCCCGGCTGCAGAAACAGCGCGTTGACCGTGATCGTGGTGGTGGCGGCCGCCGCGAGCAGCGTCACCAAGCTGTCGAGCGGCCGGCTCAGCACCAGGCGTACGAGGCGCGCCCGGCGCGTCTCGCCGTCGCCCTCGTCCTCTTCGTCGAGCGGACGCTGTCGCGAACCTTTTCTACGCACTTTTCTTCACCGGGGCTGCGGCATCCGACCTCGCCTGATCGGCGGCGGAGCGCGCGATGGAGATCGTCTGCGCGCCGCGCGGCTTGGATGAGAGCGGCAGCCGCACCAGAACGCGGGTGCCCTCGCCGACCCGGCTGCATATCTCGACGTCGCCGCCGTGCAGATCGACGAGGCCCTTGACGATGGAGAGGCCGAGGCCCGAACCGCCGTGACTGCGGTCGTAGGACGAGCGCGCCTGGAAGAACGGGTCGCCGATGCGAGGCAGGTCGTCCTCGCCGATGCCGATGCCGTTGTCCTCGACCGAGAGCAGCATGGTCGCGGGCTCGGCACGCGCACGCACCGTGATGCGGCCGCCGCGATTGGTGAACTTGATGGCGTTGGCGAGCAGGTTGAGAAGGATCTGCTTGACCGCGCGCTTGTCGGCCACGATCTCCGGCAGCTCGGGCACGTCGACCGTCACCTCGAGCCCGGCCTGCCCGGCCTGCAGGGCCAGGAGATCGCAGCAGTTGACGATGACGGGCGCCGGCGCGAACGGCTCCGGGTTGATCTCGAACCGGCCGTTGTCGATCTTCGACATGTCGAGAATGCCGTTCACCACCGACAGGAGGTGATGCCCGGAATCGTTGATGAGCTGTGCGTACTCGCGGCGTCGCGCGGCGTCGAGCTGCATCTTGTCTTCGGCGATCAGCATTTCCGAGAAGCCGATGACGACGTTGAGCGGTGTGCGCAATTCATGGCTCATGGTCGCGAGGAAACGCGTCTTGTCCGCGTCCGCCTGCTCGGCCTCGGCCCGCGCGGCGATCGACGCCTGCTCGCGGGCCTTGCGCTCGCTGATGTCCCGGGTCACGGCGACGACCTCGCGTTCGGCGGAGTCGTTCGCCGTGCCGGACGCGCGCTCCAGCGGACGGCAGCGCATCTCGACCCAGACGAACGTGCTGGCGCCGCCCGCGTCATCGCGGCGAACGCGGAATTCGACCGCACGGGGTTCTCCGAGCGCGGCCGCGTCGGCGAGCGCCGACAAGAACGCCGGGCGATCCGCGACGTGCACACGGTCGAACAGTCCGTGGCCGAGCAGCCCCTGCGCGGCAGTGCCCAGCATCGATCCGGCCGCCTCGGATGCAAATAGCACCGCGCCGGTGCGATTGTGCCGGGTCACCAGGTCGTCCATATGGCGGAGAAGCACGCCGTACCGGTCCTCCTCCGCCTGCAGCAGCGAGACGCTGGCGCGCGAGAGCGAATCCGCGCCGAACGCAAGGCCGGTGGCGTAGAGTCCGGCCGAGACGATGCCGACGGCGGCGAGCGCTCCGGGCTGCGGCTGGGACGGCCCCGTCAGCGGCAACAGGTCGGCCGCCGTCATGACGGCAAGAAGCGCGGCGGCGGCCAGCGCGATTGCCGAAGCGGCGCCGACCACGCGGCGGGACGCCGAAAGGCCCGCTTCGATCGGCACCGCGAGAAGCCAGATGGCCGCGAAGGACCCGATTCCACCGGTCTGCACGGCGACGAGCGTCACCAGCGCCGTGATGGAGACGGCGGAGAGAATGTACGCGCTCTCGTAGCGGCCGGTGCGCGACAGGAAATAGGAGATGAGCATCGGCGCCACGAGCCAGGCGAAAACGACGAGCTCCAGCGGTCCGGGTGCGCCCTGCACGGCGATATAGGCCGGAAACGCGCCGAGCGCGATCAGGCTTCCGAGCAGCCGCGGCGCGATGAACGCGCGATGACGCGCCGGCATCAACGCATCGCACCGCGCCGACGGATGGATCAGCGCATCGACGAAATCCTTGACGGAATCGAGAAGTCCCACGTTACGCAGGCACGCCCGAGAGGCGGACGCGCTCCCCTGAATCAACGGCCGCGATCGTGTCAGAGGCCCATTAAGCGAACGCTAAGGAAGTCGGGCCCGGCAGGAGGGAGCGGCGATTGCGTGCGGATTCCGGGCCGCACCCGGCGGTATTTGCGGATCATGGTGAACGCGCGGTTGCATGGTGAATCAAAGGTTTATGACCGCCGCTCATCGTGCCTCGCGCGCCCGGCGGCGTCCGCCGGCCGCGCGTGCCACGAAAAGGTCTGACCGGGGGGAAAATTTATTGTATCCAATTGTCGTAAAATCCGATCGGCCGGCGCACCGGGTTTTCAACGGTTGGGCGCTAGCGTGAGGGAATTCGGGACAACAACCATCCTGATCAGCACGAGGGGACCGGACGTACAAAGGGCGGGATCATGTTGTTCTTGTTGCGCGTGGCATTCTGGTTGAGCATCGTCCTCGTTCTGCTTCCGAGCGGGGGCACGAAGGACGCTTCGCAAGCCACGAACGCAGGCCCGACCATCACGGCGGGTGAGGCCGTCTCGGCCGCCGGCGCCACCGTCTCCGACATGCGCCAGTTCTGCGTGCGCCAGCCGGGAGCCTGCGAATTCGGCACCCAGGCCGCCATCGCGTTCGGCCAGCGCGCACAGGCCGGCGCCAAGATGCTGCTCGAGTTCTTCAACGAAAAGATCGCGCCGGCGACCACCGGCTCGATCAAGAACGCCAGGTCGTCGGGCGACGCCGCGCAGGCCTCGGCCGGCAAGCCGTCGCAGAACACCTTGACGCCGACCGATGCGGCTCAGCCCTGGCGCGGCCCCCAGCCGGGCAAGGGGGCGCCGGGCAAGCATTCCGTTTGAAGAATTTCGTCCGTCGGGCGAGGCTTGGCGGTCCCCGGCGGTTCCCTCGTTCCCGGCCCGTCGCCCGTCTGCGGCCATTGCCCCACGGGCTGCGGCTTTTCCCCCCGCTGGTGAAAAGCGGGATACAACGCATATGTTAAGGACCGGCGCAAAGGCGACGGCCACGGACGCCGGAGGGGACCCGTCGAGCAATGACGATCGATGACATCATCAACGACTTCACCCTGCTCGAGGAGTGGGACGACCGCTATCGGTATGTCATCGAGCTCGGCCGCTCGCTCGCACCGTTGCCGGAATCCGCGCGCACCGAGGCCAACAAGGTGCAAGGCTGCGCCAGCCAGGTCTGGCTGTCCACGGAGGTAAAGTCCGCCGGCGCCGATGGGCCGGTGCTGAGCTTCGTCGGCGACAGCGACGCGCACATCGTGCGCGGGCTCATCGCCATCCTGTTCGCCATCTATTCGGGCAAGCCCGCGCGCGACATCCTCGCCACCGACGCCTTGTCGGTGTTCGACCGGCTCGGACTGCGCGAGCATCTGACCCCGCAGCGGTCGAACGGCCTGCGCTCGATGGTGGAGCGCATCCGCGCCGACGCGCGCGCGGCGCTGGCGCCGGCGATGTGATCGCACTCGCGCCGATTCTTCCGAAAACGAGTTGAAAAAAAACAAAGCCGCCGCAATCGTGCGGCGGCCTGCTCTCTCACAGCGGAGTCCCTGAAGCCGCGATCTGCTCGCCGCGAGCGCCGCTGCGCGCCTACTTCGAGCGCCGACGCCGCTGCTGGCCCAGTCCCATCTGTTTGGCAAGTTGCGAGCGCGCGGCCGCGTAATTCGGCGCCACCATCGGGTAGTCGGGCGGCAGGCCCCATTTCTCCCGGTATTGCTCCGGCGTCATGTTGTACTGCGTGCGCAGATGGCGCTTGAGCGATTTGAATTTCTTCCCGTCCTCGAGACAGACGATGAACTCGGGAGAGATCGACTTCTTCACCGGGATCGCCGGTTTCAACGGCTCCACCGGCGCTTCGCTCTGTCCGCCGGAGACCCGCAACAGCGCCGAATGCACCTGGTTGATCAGAGCCGCAATGTCGCCGGCCGGCACCGTGTTGTTGCTGACGTAAGCCGAGACGATATCCGCCGTCAGCTCGATGAAGTTGCCGGTTGTCGTATTTTCCATCGTCGCACCCTGTTGCCGTCGCAGCCACTGTTCGAATGGTTGTTCTGCTGGTCGATCGTCGCCGGCTGTTGATTGTTCGAGGTTGACCGAGCGCCGTAGGCAGCCTTCCCGCACGACGGGCGGCGGCACTCCCGCACGTACGGTGCAATACGAATCGAAACTTCTGTGACCTGTTCAATAAATACATTCGTTGCCTCCTCCGTGCAAGAAAAAACGACAAGATCACACGAAATCGCGGCGCGAATTGTTGTGATCAACTGGAAGATACCTGTAGTGCCATAGACGACGGAATCCGGCCGTGCGCCGGCTGCGACCCCGCCGCCGGACGCAAGAAACGAGGCCGGAACCGGGCCGCGGCGGCGCGCATCACCGGCCCCGATCGCGGCCGCCGGCCAACCGAAGCCGGTTCCGATCTCGCGGAAACGGAACGTGCTCCCTTATTCCATCGCCGGGCCGCATTTTCTGCGGCGAACCGGGACCCGCCTGGCCGGGAAATGCGCTCATTCCCCTTGCCCCGCTCTTGCGCTAAGGCGAAGGGTGCGCGGCCGGATCGCGCCCGCGTCCGACCCCGCAGACACCTTCCCCGCCGATCACGCCGAGAGGCACCATGTCACGCTCCGCCCCACCGTCCGCCCCGCGCGCCGCCGAACGGCCGCACGTGGCCGCCTGGCACGGTGTCGAGCTGCGCGACGAATTCGCCTGGCTCAAGGACCCGAAGTGGCAGGAGGTGATGCGCGACCCCGAGGTGCTCGACCCGCAGATCCGCGCTTATCTGGTGGCCGAGAACGCCTACGCGGAGGCGGTGCTTGCCGGCACGCAGGAATTACAGGCCACGCTGTTCGCCGAGATGAAGGGGCGGATCAAGGAGGACGACTCCACGGTCCCGACGCCCGACGGGCCCTATGCCTACTTCAGCCGCTACCGCCAGGGTGGCGAACATCCGCTGATCTGCCGCCGGCCGCGCGAGGCGGAGAACGAGGAAGTTCTGCTCGACGGTGACGCGCTCGCCCAGGGCAAGGCGTTTTTCCAGATCGGCGGCACACGTCACTCGCCCGACCATCGGCTGCTCGCCTGGAGCGCCGACGAAGCGGGATCGGAACTCTATGCGCTGCGCGTGCGCGAGGTCGCAACCGGCGCCGACCTGGCTGACTTCGTTCCCGACGTCTCCGGCGTGCCGGTGTGGACCGCGGACGCCTCCGGCTTCTACTACGTCCGGCTCGATGCCCAGCATCGTCCGACGCAGGTCTTCCGCCACCGGCTCGGAGCGAAGTCGAGCGAAGACGTGCTCGTGTTCGAAGCGGCGGAGCCCGGTTTCTTCGTCTCTTTGTCGGAAGTCCAGTCGGGGTGCTTCGCGGTCGTGTCGATGCACGACCACGAGACCTCGGAATCCTGGCTGATCGACCTTGCGGTTCCAACGGCGACGCCGATGTTGATTGCCACGCGCGAAACCGGCGTGCAGTACGACGTCGAGCACCACCCCTCGCTCGAAGGCGTGCCGGCGCTGATCCTGCGCACGAATGCCACGGGCGCCGAGGACTTCAAGGTCGCCTGGACGCCGCTCGCAACCCCCGACCGCGCGCACTGGCGCGACCTCGTCCCGCACCGGCCCGGCGTCTACGTGCTGTCGATCGCCGTGTTCGCGGACTGGCTCGTGCGGCTCGAACGCGAGGACGGGCTTCCCCGCATCGTCGCCCGGCGTCTGTCGAGCGGCGAGGAACATGCGATCGCCTTCGCCGAGGAAGCCTATTCGCTCGGCATCAGCCCGGGCTACGAGTTCACGACCGACATGCTGCGCTTCGTCTATTCTTCGATGACGACGCCCGCGGAGACCTGGGACTACCACCTCGCCGCGCGCACCCGCGTGCTGCGCAAGCACCAGGAAGTCCCCAGCGGACACGATCCGTCCCGCTACGTGACGCGGCGCCTGTTCGCGAGGGCGCCGGACGGCGAGGCCGTTCCGATCTCCCTTCTGTATCACCGCGACGTCGCGCTCGACGGCACCGCGCCGGCGCTCGTCTATGGTTACGGGGCCTACGGCCACGCCATGCCGGCCGCGTTCGGCACCAATCGCCTGTCGCTCGTCGACCGTGGCTTCGTCTACGCCATCGCGCACGTGCGCGGCGGCACCGAGAAGGGCTGGCGCTGGTACCGCGAAGGCAAGCTCGCCGCCAAGCCCAACACGTTCCGCGATTTTCTCGCCGTCGTGGAGCACCTGATCGCGCAGCGCGTCGTCGCGCCCGACCGGGTGGTCGCGCACGGCGGTTCCGCGGGCGGGATGCTGATGGGGGTCATCGCCAACGTCCGGCCCGACCTGTTCGCTGGATTGATCGCCGAAGTGCCGTTCGTCGACGTGCTCAACACGATGCTCGACGCCACGTTGCCGCTGACCCCGCCGGAGTGGCCCGAATGGGGCAACCCGATCGTCGATCCGAAGGCGTTCCACACGATCCGCGCCTACTCGCCCTATGACAACGTGCGCCCGCAGGCCTATCCGGCGATCCTGGCGCTCGCCGGTCTGACCGATCCGCGCGTGACCTACTGGGAACCAGCGAAATGGGTGGCGCGGTTGCGGCGCTTCAACACCGGCGAGAACCCGATCGTCCTGCGCACCAACCTGGAGGCAGGTCATGGCGGCGCCGCCGGCCGCTTCGAGCGGCTGAAGGAGGTGGCCCTTGCCTATGCCTTCGCGATCGAGGTGACGGGAAAGCGCCGCGCCTGATGACGCGACACGTCACCGCGTGGCGGCGCCCAGGCGGCGCTCACGCGCTTTTTTCCAGGTGGATGCGCAGTTCCTGGATCGAATTGAATCGCATCAAGCCCTGCGGAAGCTGCGCTTCGATCGACCCGTCGGTGTAGAGCGTGTAGGCCATCCCGTCGATCACGCCCGACTTGAGAATGGCCGCCGCGGATCGCTCTTCCGGCGCCGACCGCGGCCCCGGGGCTGGCGCCCGCACGATCGAGGGCATTGGCTCCTCATCGGTTGCGGGCGTCGCGCGACCCTCCGATGGAACCGGCTCGAGCCGGGACGAACGTGCGGGTGGCTCGGCGGCATGCGGCCGCGCCTTCTGTTCGGCCGGCCACACGGAATCGAAGAACCCGCCACGACCGCCGCGTTCGGCGCGTTCGCCGGCGGGTCCGAGGCGCGGCGCCTTGTCGCCTCGCCCGCCCGCACCGGCATTCGGGCGACGGGCTTGCTCGAGCTTCGGTTCGGCGCGCATCTCGGCCGAACCGTTGCGCGCGGCCGCCGCGCGGCCGCCGATCTGCGGCAGCGGCGGCATTCCGTCCGGTTCCACCGAAGCGGGCGGCTCGTTCGCCAGGCGGGGCATCGCGACGATGTTGGGGGGTGGCCGTTCGGGAAAGATTTCCTCAGGAACCGGCATGTCGAGCGGGCTTGTCATCCGCGGTTCGGCCGGGCGCGGCTCGCGCGGAAGCTCCGGCGCCGGCGGCTTCGAGGGGAAAGGAATGCGCCCGCCGCCTCGGGGAGCAGCCGCCGGCGTGAGCGGTTCGCCCGCCTCGGCGCCGCGTAGCATGTTTTCGGGTGGAACCGGGCGCGGCGGCCTGGCCGCGGCCGGCCGGCCGGCCAGCGCCTCCGCGATCCGCTGCAACTGGCGCACCGCGGCCGCGACCCCGATCATCAGCAGGCCGCCGGTCATCACAGTCGTACCGGCAATGATCAGCGTATTGCCGAAGCTGAATTCATGGATCGGAATTCCGAATGCGATCAGGACGCCGCCTGCAGCCGCTGCGAATGCGCCGATTGCCAACAAAAGGAGGTACATGTCGCTGCTGATCCCCAAGTTCCGCAGTTGCCTCGGCGCCCCTCGCACATGTTTGCGAGGAATCTTGTCCATCCCGTGGACCGGCCGCAAGAATAATCGCCGCCCTCAACTAGAACCTAAATCCGCGCGGTCCGCCAGTCGACCAATGGCCACGGCTGGCGAGCGGAACGGTACGCCGCTCGCGGCCGCGCATTGTACCCTATCCCCCCGTGGAATGCGCCTGTCGGCGTGGCCCGCTCGCCGCGCCGATTCGGCACGTCGCACGCGGATTGCCCCGATCGACGCCGCGTCCTAATTAAGAGGGCGGCCCTTCTGGGGCTTCGCTATTGATCTTAAGATCGCTCTCTCTTCCCCCGCGGGAACGGCCAGCCATTTGCGCCGTCCCGTTCATTTTATCAAGGAGAAAGCCGATGTCCTTCGCGCTACCGGATCTGCCCTACGCCTACGACGCGCTCGCTCCCTACATGTCGCGCGAAACGCTCGAGTATCACCACGACAAGCACCACCTCGCCTATGTCAACAACGGCAACAACCTCCTCAAGGGCACCGAGTGGGAGGGCAAGTCGCTCGACGAAGTGGTCAAGGGCTCGTTCGGCAAGAACGCGGGCCTCTTCAACAACGCGGGACAGCACTACAACCACAATCATTTCTGGAAATGGATGAAACCGGGCGGCGGCGGCGACAAGATCCCGGGCGCGCTCGAGAAGAAGATCGTGGCCGATCTCGGCTCGGTCGCGAAGATGAAGGAGGATTTCATCCAGGCCGGCGTCACCCAGTTCGGTTCGGGCTGGTGCTGGCTCGCCGTGAAGGACGGAAAGATCGTCGTGATGAAGACCCAGAACGGAGAGAACCCGCTGGTTCACGGCGCCCAGCCGATTCTCGGCTGCGACGTGTGGGAACACTCCTACTACATCGACTACCGCAACCGCCGTCCCGACTATCTCAAGGCCTTCGTCGATCATCTGGTGAACTGGGACTACGTGGCGGAGCTCTACGCCGCGGCGAGCAAATAGCGATCGCGGGTCGATCACGCGGCGGCGGAACCAAGTTCCGCCGCCGCCTCCCGGCCCCCTCGTGACGAGACGATGTGCTTGACCCGCAGCCGCCGCAAAGGAGCGTCGTCCTGAGCGCGCCGACGCGTGCGGTGAGGTCCGCGCCCGTGATGTCGAAGGGCGGAACAACGACGCGTGTCTGCGACGGGCTCGCCGTCGCCCTTCTGGTGCTGGCCGCGACCGTCGCGCTCGCCATCTTTCGCGACTACGGGCTCGGGTGGGACGACTACACCCATTCGCAATACGGCGATCTCCTGCTCTCCTTCTACCGGTCGGGATTTTCCGACCGGCGGGCGTTCTCCTTCGTCAATCTCTACATGTACGGCGGCGGCTTCGACATGGCCGCCGCGTTGCTCGCCAAGGTGCTGCCGTTCGGGCTGTTTGAGACGCGCCGCCTGCTCGGCGCCGTTGTCGGCCGGCTCGGGTTGCTGGCCACATGGCGGCTCGGCCGCCGCGTCGGCGGGCCGCTTGCCGGCCTTCTCGCCCTCGTCCTGCTCGCCGCCTGTCCGCTCTACTTCGGACACATGTTCATGAATCCGAAGGATGCGCCGTTCGCCGCCGCGATGGCGTTTCTTCTGCTGATGCTCGTGCGGCTCTTCGAGCGGTTTCCCAGGCCTGCGCCGGTCGATGTCGTTCTCTTCGGCCTTGCGCTCGGCCTCACGATCGGGTCGCGCGTGATCGGCGGCGTGGCGGCGATCGACTGGCTCGCGGCGCTCGCCGTCATGGTCGCTTCCGACGCGCGCGCGCTCGGCCTGCGGGAAGCCGGCCGGCGGTCGGCGCGGTTCATCCTTTCCCTGCTTGCGGGAGTCCCGATCGCCTACGTCGTCATGGGGCTGATCTGGCCCTGGTCGGTGCTCGCGCCGCTCAATCCGCTGCGGGCGGTCGCCTATTTCTCGACCTTCTTCGAGAAGCCGTGGAAGGAGCTGTTCGAGGGCGTGCTGCTTGCGGTGCCGGACATGCCGCGCACCTACGTGCCGACATTTCTCCTGCTGCAGCTGCCGGAGATCTTTCTGGTCCTCGGCGTCGCCGGTCTCGCCGGCGCCCTCCTCGCGCAGTTCCGCGGCGATGTTCCGCCGCAGCGCCGCGCCCTTCTCCTGCTGCTGGCAACCGCCGTGATCTTCCCGGTCGCGCTCACGGTTGCGACGCGGCCGGCGATGTACAACGGCATCCGGCATTTCGTGTTCCTGCTTCCCGCGCTCGCGGCGTTGGCGGGCCTCGCCGGCGCCATCGCGTTCCAACGGCTCGGCGCCTCGTGGCGTCCGGCCCGCGCGAGTCTTGCGGGACTGTTCGCGCTCGGCCTCGCCCTGCCGCTGAAGGAGATGGCCGCGATCCACCCTTACGAGTACACGTATTTCAATGTGCTCGCCGGCGGCGTGCCCGGCGCCGACAGGCGCTTCATGCTCGACTACTGGGGACTTTCGTTCAAACAAGTCTCCGAGCAATTGCTCGCCGCGCTTGCGCAGCGTCATGAGGCGCCGCCGGGCGGTCGCCGGTGGCGAATTGCGGTCTGCGGTCCCCACCCGCCCGCCGAGGTGGCGCTCGGACCACGATTTGAGACGACCTGGAACCCGAAGGGCGCGGATTTCGCCATGACCTTGGGAGAGTTTTATTGCGCGCGCCTCGACGCGCCGGTTCTTGCCGAAATCGACCGCGAAGGCGTGATGTACGCCCGCGTCTATGACATTCGCGGCCGCTCCATCTCGAACCTATTCACCATCCCTCCCGTTAACTGATTTGACCACTTTCGGCGCCGGCCACGATTTGCCAAATTCGGTGCGAGGCGGCGCATCCGGAGTCTTCCCGATGACTTCGTCCGTTTTCGCATTCGATGCCTACGGAACCCTGTTCGACGTGCATGCCGCGATCGGCCGCCATCGCGATCGCGTCGGGCCGGATGCGGCACGCGTTTCCGAACTCTGGCGCACCAAGCAGCTTGAATACACCTGGACGCTGACGCTCGCCGGCCACTATCTGGATTTCTGGGCAGTCACCGAACGCGCGCTCGGTCACGCGCTCACGTGCTTTCCCGCCGTCGACAAGAGACTGAAGCCGCAGCTTCTCGAATCCTATCTGAAGCTCGACGCCTTTCCCGAAGCTCTGGCCGCGCTCGACGCGTTGCGCGAGCGCAAGGTCCACACGGCGATCCTCTCGAACGGTTCACCCTTCATGCTGACGCAGGCGGTCGAGGCAGCGGGTCTCGACGGCGCGCTCGACGCCGTGCTCTCGGTCGACGCCATCCATCTCTACAAGCCGCACCCGGACGTCTATCGCCTGGTGACTCACGCCTTCGACGTCGCGCCCTCCGACGTCGTGTTCGTTTCCTCGAACCGCTGGGACGTGATGGGCGCCGCATCATTCGGCTTTCGCACCGCCTGGATCAACCGGGCAAGGAAACCCGACGAGTACGGCGAGCTTCCGCCGGGCGTGGTTCTCGACAACCTGCGAAAGGTGGTCGGCCTGATCTCCTGACCCGCACATCGGCGCAAATCGCGGATCAGGCGGCGAGCGCCGCGAGCACCCGCGCCCAGCTGCGCGTTCCCTTGTGGAACGACGTCAGGTCGTACTTCTCGTTCGGCGAGTGAATCCGGTCGTCGTCGAGGCCGAAGCCGATCAGCAGCGTGTCGATGCCGAGCAGGCGCTTGAAGTCGGCGACGATCGGGATCGAGGCCCCGGAACCGATCAGCAGCGCGTCCCTGTTCCATTCCTGCGTGAGCGCCCGCCGCGCGGCGGCGAGTTGCGGCATGCGCCAGTCGAGCGCGATCGCGGGCGCGCCCGCATGGCTGATGAATTCCGCCCGGCAGTCCGCCGGCAGCCGCGCGCGCACGAAGGCGCGGAACGCGGCGCGGATCGTCTCCGGATCCTGACCCTCGACCAGACGGAACGACACTTTCGCCGAGGCCTGCGCCGGGATGACGGTTTTCGAACCCTCGCCCGTGTAGCCGCCGGTGATCCCGTTGACGTCGCATGTCGGGCGCGAGGAGAGCTGCTCGATCAACAGCCGGTCCTTTTCGCCGGCCGGCACGCTCAGGCCGACCTGACCGAGAAAGGATTGCGGCGTCAGGTCGAGCGCCTCCCATTGCCTGCGCACGTCGGGCGGGAGTTCCTTCACGCCGTCGTAAAAGCCCGGAATCGTGATGTGGCCGTTCTCGTCATGGATGGCGGCGAGGATCCTGGCAAGGACGCGGATCGGGTTCTGCGCCGCGCCGCCGAACAGTCCGGAGTGGAGATCGCGATCCGCCGCATGGATCGTCACCTCGTCATAGACGAGCCCGCGCAACGACGTGGTGATCGCCGGCGTCTTCGCATCCCACATGCCGGTGTCGCACACGAGCGCGACATCGGCCTCGAGCTCACCTTGATGCGCCTCGAGAAAGGCCGGAAGATTTTTCGAGCCGCATTCCTCCTCGCCCTCGATCATCATCGTGATCGGCAGCGGCAGCGAGCCGCTCACCGCCTTCCAGGCCCGGCACGCCTCGAGGAACGTCATCACCTGCCCTTTGTCGTCGCAGGCGCCGCGCGCGACGATCGCCTTGCGGCCGTCCGGCAGGGTGGCGATCCGCGGTTCGAACGGCGGCGCGTCCCACAGATCGAGCGGATCGACCGGCTGCACGTCGTAGTGTCCGTAGAACAGGGCGCGCGATCCCTCGCCACTGCTCCTGGCGAGCACCACCGGATGACCCGCCGTCGGCCGCACCGCCGCGTCGAAGCCGATGCCGGCAAGCTCGCGGGCGACGAAATCGGCGGCCGCCGCGCATTGTTCCTTGAACGCCGGATCGGTGGAGATCGAGCGGATGCGGAGAAAATCGAACAGCCGAGCGAGGCTGGCGTCGAGATCGGCATCGATGCGGGCAAGAACGGCGGAGAGCGTGTCTGATGGCATCGTCGGCGTCTCTGGAAGAATTTTTGCGCACGCGTTCATCTCAACGCGTAAACCTTGTGCATAGGTGACCGTTATAGAATTCGCTCGTCCCCGATTCCACCGCTATTCACACCCGGTTCCGGCGTGTTTTCGCTGCAACGCACGAAGACAGAATTCGGCCGCGCGCTTGTGTTCTGTTCTCTCGTGATGTTCATTGTGCCGCAACCTGCCGTAAGCGCAGGGGACGAGGGGACCATGGACGAGCTGATCGGGCGCATCGTCACGAACGTCGGCGTTGACCGATCGGTCGCGGAGAAGGCCGTCGGCATCATTCTTGATTTTCTCTCCAAGGAAGGGCCGGTCGACCGGGTGCAAGCCTTGATCGATCGCCTGCCCGGCGCCGATGCATTGCTGCAAGCGGCGCGGAGCGGAGAGCAGGCCGGCGGCATGGGAGGCATCATGGGCGCCGGCACACGGCTGATGGGGATCGGTCTCAACATGGGCCAGATCCAGGGCGTCACGCGCGAAGTCATCGCCTACACCCGCGAGAAGGCCGGAGAGGAAGCGGTCGGCGAGATCGTCGCGGCCGTTCCCGGCCTCAGCCAGTTCATCTGACAACCCTCAGAGGCGGAGTTGCGGACCGCGGACCGGAACGACTGAGGAGGCATGCATGTCCTATCCGATCGCTGACCTCGAAGGCATCGATCCGCGCGTGGCCGCGAGCCTGAAGTCGGTCGGCATCCGCACGACCGGAAAGCTGCTCGAGGCGGCGAAAAGCCCGAAGGACCGCAAGCGGCTGGCCGCCCGCACCGGCCTCGAGGAGCGCTGCATCCTGCGCTGCGCCAACATGGCCGACCGCATGCGCATCAAGGGCATCGGCGAGGACTACGCCGAACTCCTGGAAGCGGCCGGCGTTGATACGGTGAAGGAGCTCAAGTACCGAAACCCGGCGAACCTCGCCAAGGCGATGCAGGCCGCGAACGCCAAGCGCAAGCTGGTGCGCGTGCTTCCGTCCGAGAAGACCGTCGTGCGCTGGATCGAGCACGCCAAGAAGCTGCCGCTCAAGATCACGTATTGAGCGCGGCGAGCGGGGCAGGCCTCCCGGCGACCGGGTGGGCAGCCGACGACGGGCCTCGCTTGACAGGCTGGTCCCGACGGCGCAGAGCGACCGCATGACCCTGTCCGACCGCACTCTCCCGCCCGTCCGCGCATCCGAGTGCGTGCCCGCGGTCCTTGCGCGGCTTCTCGAACAGAACCGGCCCTTGATCATGGGCGTGCTCAACGTCACGCCGGATTCCTTCTCGGACGGGGGGCGCTTCCTCGATCCGCGGGTAGCGATCGAACATGCCCGCCGCATGGTCGCCGAGGGCGCCGACCTGATCGACGTCGGAGCCGAGTCAACCCGTCCGTACGGGGGCATGCGTCCGGTGTCGGTCGAGGAGGAGATGGATCGCCTTGGCCCGGTTCTGCGCGAGGTCGTCGCGCTGGGCCCGCCGGTATCGATCGACACCATGAAGGCGAAGGTCGCCGCCTGGGCGATCGAGGCGGGCGCGGTCATCGCCAACGACGTCTGGGGCCTGCAGCGCGATCCCGACATGGCGCGGGTCGTCGCCGAATACGGGGTGCCCGTGATCGTCATGCACAACCGCGAGAGCGCCGATCCGGCGATCGACATCATGGCCGACGTCGAAGCGTTCTTCGCGCGCTCGCTCGACATCGCGGGACGCGCCGGCATCGCCCGCGAGCGCATCGTGCTCGATCCCGGCATCGGCTTCGGCAAGACGCAGGAGCAGAGCATCGAGGTGATGGCCCGCCTCGATCGCCTCGCGCGCTTCGGCCTGCCGATCCTCGTCGGCGCCTCGCGCAAGCGCTTCATCGATTCCGTCTCGCCGGCGCCGCCCGACCGCCGCCTCGGCGGATCAATTGCCGCGCACGTTCTCGCCGTTCTCTCGGGCGCGCGAATCGTGCGCGTGCACGATGTCGCCGAGACCGTGCAGGCCCTCAGAGTCGTCGGCGCAATCCGGAGCGCGCGATGAGCGACATCGTCTTCGTCAAGGGATTGCTGATTCACGCCCACCACGGCGTCATGGCGCATGAGGAGAAGGTCGGCCAGCGCTTCGTGCTCGACCTCGAGCTTGTGCTCGATCTGCACGGCGCCTCCCACTCCGACAAGCTCGCCGACACCGTCTCCTACAGCGCCATCGTCGAGACCGCGACCGCGGCCTTCACGGCCCGCAGCTTCAAGCTGATCGAGGCGGCGGCCGGGGCGGTCGCCGACGCGGTGCTTTCGGCGTTTCCGCGCGTCGTGTCGCTGCGCGTCACGGTGCACAAGCCGCACGCGCCCATCGCCGCGATTTTCGAGGATGCCGGCGTGACCATCACGCGAAGCCGTCGTGGCTGAAGCCCTTCTCGCGCTCGGCGGCAACGTCGGCGACGTGCGCGCGACCTTCGACCAGGCTCTCGCCATGCTGTGCGAAGGTGGCGTCGCGCGGCTCGTTGCCCGCTCGGCCAACTACCGCACCCCGCCCTGGGGAGTCGAGGACCAGCCCGCTTTCATCAACGCCTGCGCGTGCATCGAAACCGCGCTGCCGCCGCGCGCGCTGCTCGTCCGCCTGCAGGCGATCGAGCGGGCGCTCGGGCGCGACCGCGCGAACGAGCAGCGCTGGGGACCGCGCACGATCGATCTCGACATTCTCGCCTACGACGGCCTCGTCATCGACGAGCCGGGGCTGCAGCTTCCCCATCCGCGACTGCTGCAGCGCGCCTTCGTGCTCGTGCCGCTGGCCGAGATCGCGCCCGACTGGCAGATCGCCGGAACAACCGTCCGGGTGGCGCTGGGGCGGCTCGACACCGGCGGCATTCTCCGGCTGCCGAGCGCCTGAGGCCCCTTGGGCGAAGGTGGAATTGGTCATCCGGCGGCGGACGTGGCATTTTCCCGGCGCGGCCGGGATGGCGATACAGAAGGCTTCGATGTCCAACAGCGGTTCCGACGAGTTGGCGCTCGCTGCCGATTTTACGCCCGCCACCCGCGAGCAATGGCTGCGGCTCGTCGAAGGCATCCTCAAGGGCCAGCCGTTCGAGCGGCTGGTCTCCAGAACCTACGACAACCTGCGGATCGAACCGCTCTATCCCGGCGATCCGCGGGCGCAGGTCGTCGCCGGACGCGCGCCAGGCAGGCCCTGGGATGTGCTCCAGCGGATCGATCATCCCGATCCGGCCGCCGCCAACGCCCAGGCTCTCACCGATCTTGAAAACGGCGCCGACGGATTGTCGATCGTGTTCGCCGGATCGCCCGGCGCGTACGGCTACGGGCTCGACGCGACGGCGGTCGCGCTCGAACGCGTGCTCGAAGGGATCGTGCTCGATGCCGGAATCTCGCTCGAGCTTCATCCGGGCCCGCGCGCGGAGATCGTCTGCGCCGGTCTCGCCGACCTGGTGCGGCGGCGTGGCGTCGACCCCGGGTCGCTTTCGATCCGGTTCGGCCTCGATCCCGCCGGGTCCGCCGCCGTCGAGGGCGCAAGCGTCTCGACCTGGCGCGAGACGCGTGCGCGGCTGGCCGCCGCCGTCGCCGATCTCGCCGCGCTTGGGTTCAACGGTCCGTTCGCCGCCGCCGACGGGTGCATCGTGCACGACGCCGGCGGAACCGAAGCGCAGGAGCTCGCCGTGGTGCTGGCGGTCGCCATCGCCTGTCTGCGCGCGTTCGAGGACGCGGGAATCCCCCTCGCCGACGCGCGGAGGATGGTCTTTTTCCGCCTCGTCGCCGATGCC